>NZ_CP114058.1:1546432-1855718 GCF_026967475.1 Rouxiella chamberiensis
ATTTCGCTTAATTTAGTGAATTACAGGCGGCCTCGATGCGTTTTCCTGCCTCGTCGACCGTCTCGAAATCGGTGGCTATCGACAGGCGAAAATACGGCGACAGGCCAAAGGCGCTGCCCGCCACGCCCGACACGCCGTTTTCCAGCATGAAGTTTACGACGTCCTCTTCCGACTCGATGCGTCTGCCGTCGGCACGTTGCCGTCCCAGCAATCCTGCACAGTGGATAAAGACGAAGAATGCGCCCTCCGGGCGTAGAAGTTGCAGGCCGTTGACCTTGTCGAGCCTGTCGACCAGCACGTCACGGCGCGCCTGATACGCGGCCACCTGAGGTTTGATGAATTCCAGACCGCCGTCGAACGCGGCAACAGCCGCGGCCTGACTGACCGACGATGCCCCCGAACTGTTTTGCGACTGCACCACCGCCATGGCGTTAGTGAGGGTTTTGGGTCCTGCGCCATAGCCGATGCGCCAGCCGGTCATGGCATAGGTTTTCGACACCCCGCCAACCAGCAGCGTTCTGTCACGCAAGTCTTCTGCCACGTTCAGCAGACTGACATGCTCGCGGCCATCGAACAGCACGTGTTCATAGAGTTCGTCGAGCATCAGCAATACCTGCGGATAGCGGCGCAGTACATCGGCCAGCGCCGTGAGTTCGCCTGCGCTGTAAACCGCCCCGCTTGGATTGCCCGGATTGTTCAGGATGAGCCAGCGGGTTTTGTCGGTGATCGCCTGCTCGAGCTGGGCTGGCGTCACCTTGTAGTGCTGATCGAGCGGGCAATTCAGGAACACAGGCGTGCCACCGTTAAACCGCACGCTGTCCGGGAAAGTCGGCCAGTAAGGCACCGGCACCAGCACTTCATCGCCCTCGTTCAAGGTTGCTGCAAAAGCGTTGAAGATAATCTGCTTCGCCCCGTTGGCAATCACGATAGCATCGGCGTCAAAATTCAGGCCGTTTTCACGCAGCAGTTTGCGTTGCACCGCCTGACGCAGCGGCTTGATGCCCGGCGTCGGCGTGTATTTGGTTTCACCGCGTTCAATGGCGGCATAGGCCGCCTGCTTGATGTGCTCCGGCGTGTCGAAATCGGGTTCGCCGGTGGTCAAATCCACAATATCGACGCCCGCCTCCTTGAGGCTGTTGGTCAACTGCTTTGCCGCCGCGTTCGGCGACATCGAAACGCGCTGCACGCGTTCTGACAGGCGAATCGCCCCTTTTACATCAGTCATGCGAATGTGCTCCGTTACGCGTGTTCAACCACCGGCAGGCCGAGGTTTTCGCGCAGCGTAGAGAAGGCGTAGCGGTCGCGGAACAGGCCACGTTTTCTCAACTCGGGAATAACCAGCTCAACGAACAGGTCGAGCTGCTCGGGAATGATGGCCGGCATGATGTTGAAACCGTCTGCGCCCTGCTGCTCGTGCCACTGTTGCAGATCGTCGGCGATATCTTCGGCGGTGCCGACAATGACGCGGTGTCCGCGAGAGCCCGCAGCGATGGCCGCCAGCTCGCGCAGCGTCAGGTTTTCGCGCTCGGCAAGATCGGTCAGCAGCTTGACGCGGCTCTGGTTGCCCTGCACCGCAGGAATTTCCGGCACCGGCCCGTCCAGCGGGAACTGCGTCATGTCAAGATCAAAGCGGGCCGAGAGCTGCTTGATGCCGTTGTCGATATCCACCAGCAGGTTCAGCTGACGCCAGGTCTCTTTGGCTTCTTCACGCGTGCGGCCCACAATCGGCATAACGCCCGGTAAAATCAGCAGGTGATCCGGATTACGACCGGCTTCGACAACCTGCTGCTTCTGTGAACGGTAGAAGGCCTGCCCCTCTTCCAGACTTGCCGAGGCGGTAAACACCACTTCGGCGGTGGCCGCTGCCAGCTTCTGACCATCGGCGGATGAACCGGCTTCGATAATGACAGGCTTGCCCTGCGGCGAGCGGGTAATGTTCAACGGACCTTGCACCTGATAGTGCTCGCCACGGTGATCGATGGCGTTGATTTTGCCATCGACAAAATATTGTCCGCTCGCTTTGTCGGCGATCACCGCGCCTTCCTGCCAGCCTTCCCACAGCTTGTTGGCGACGTCGAGGAATTCGGTCGCCTTGGCGTAGCGGTCGGCGTGCCCCGGCATGTCTTCCTTGCTGAAATTACGCGCGACGTCGTTGGAGTAGGAGGTCACCACGTTCCAGGCGGCACGGCCACGGCTGATGTGGTCCAGTGACGAGAAGCTGCGCGCCAGAGTGAACGGGTCGCTGAACGTGGTCGAGGCAGTGGCCGCCAGACCTATGTATTTGGTGTTCACGGCAACGGCCGAAAGCAGTGTCAGCGGCTCGAGGCGCGCCATGGTTGACGGCAGACGGTGTACGTTGGTCGCCAGCGCATCGCCCACGAAGAACATGTCGAAGGTGCCTTCTTCGGCCTTTTTCGCAATGCTGATAAGCCAGTCGATATCGGTGGGCGAGCCAAGACGCTCCGTCAGACGCCAGCCGCTGACGTGGTGGCCAAGCGGTTGAACAAACAGGCCGAGGCGCATTTGGCGGGAAGGTGTTGAGGACCTGGTCATGGTAATCCTTAGTATTTATAAAGTTGTCGAAAATGTGTTAACGATAAGCATAGTGGCGGTGATGTCTTCTGTCGTACTCACCGCCTTGGAATAGTTTTGTGCGTCGCACTTTCAGCGTGTGCCGCGGTTAATCCGCGCGTTCGGTCGCCTTCAGCGCCTGTAGAATTGTGGCAGGCGACAGCGTAAACGGCAGCCGTGCCTTGTTTTGCGCCGAGAATTTCACTTCCTGCGCCATCGTTTGCAGGGTCTCTTCGCGATTTCCAGACAGTGGGGGAGTTGCAGCGGCGCACCAAACTGTTTTAACAGTGCCAGCAGTTCCGCTTCTGGCTCGCCGCCGTTGTTTTCAAGAATCGATTGCAGCAGCAACCCGTAACCTACTTTTTCCCCATGCAGCCAGTCATGCAGTTCCGGCTGATGCGTCATGCGGTTATGCAGCGCATGGGCCACGCCGGGCGCAGGGAAGTCGTCGCGCATGCTGTTCGCCATGCCTGCCACGGCGATATTGGCGTCGATGACCTTGATAAGTGCGGGGGTGACTTTCTGCTGCTGATTGTCTTCGACAGCCTGCTGACCAAACTCGATAAAGGTATCCACGGCGAAACGCGCGGCCTGCACTTTGAGATTCAGCGCCAGACTGTCGCGAATCTTTTGCTGATAGGGGCGGAATTCATACCATTTCGCCAGCGCATCGACGATGCCCGCCTTCAGGAAACGCGCGTCGCTGCGGGCAATGATTTCGCTGTCGACCAGCACCAGCGCCGGCATTTTGGTCAGCGGCTGGCTGCTCTCGTGGCCGCCAGCCGCATTATAGATAATGGTGATCGGCGACCAGGCCGCGCAGGTAGCCGCGACTGTCGGGAAAGTGACGATAGCAACGCCTTCGAGGCGATTGCCCACGCCCTTTGCCGTATCCAGCACCCGACCGCCGCCGATGCCCAGCACCAGCGTCGCACCCTGCGCATTTACCGTAGCCGTGTGCTCGGCAATCGCCGCTTCGGTGCACTCTCCGGCCAGAAAATCGACGTTGTACTCGATACCGTGCTGTTGCAGGCTGGTTTCAAGTTCGGGATTAACGGCTTTCCATGCCTTCGGCGTCGTGATAATCGCGATATGTTTTGAAAGCGGAGCGATATATTCACCGGTGTTGGCGCGAATACCCGGTTGATGGTAATAAGTCTGGGGGGATTTGATTGCAAGCACGTCGATAACCTGTTCATTTGTGTGTGGCGTCAGCAAACGGCGTCTGTTTCGGCCAAATGAAAAAACCCGCCTATCTCATTGATATTCAGCAAGTTTCGCGAGGGTCGCAGTAATGGGATAACCTACGTTTTATCACCTTGATTCTGTTGGGAATAATGCTACGAGAATTTATGAAATAAGCAATAACAGAGAGTGGCATTACTATTCCATAATTCGCAATTACTTATGCGTTTTTTAGATAAGCAAATAACAAAGCTTGCTATGAATAACCGCTCAAAGAAAAGATAATGATGAAAACCAATAATAAACTGTCCTACTTTCACCGCGGAAAAAGAGATACTCATGACGTTAGTGTTCAGGCAATTAACCCCCGAAGATAACCACGCTTACCTCGACCTCATGCTGGCCGCCTATGCGCCCATCCGCGAGCTGGGCATCCATTTTGACGCGGCGACGGCCGATTTGGCTCGTGTCACCCGCCATCTGAGCGAGCACGGCGTATACGCGCTGCTGGTCGACGACGTCATGGTCTCTTCGCTGACTCTGCGTTACCCGTGGGGGCCTTTACCCGGTCCCTTCGGCCTGCCGCACATCGGCTGGTTTGGTGCTCATCCCGATTACAGCGGTCATGGCTGGGGCAAAAAAATTCAGGACTGGGTAGAGCAGGAAATTCTGCTTAAGCAGCTCAAGGCCCCTGCCGTTTCGCTCGGCACCGCCACCCGCCATCCGTGGTTGAAAGAGATGTATCAAAAGCGCGGCTTTGAACCGATGCATGAATCCGACCTCGGCAAAGGGCATATCACCCTTTATATGAAAAAATCCTCGACCCGTCTGCCCATCAACGCTGGCTGGCGCGTCAACCCCAGCGTTAATCCTGCATCTTGCAGGCCTGACCCAAGGAACCCTATTGATGAACATTCTTCCGCAACACCAGGATCTCGCCCAGTTTATTCAGGCTTTTCGTCTCGAGATGCACCGTTTCCCCGAGTTGTCGAATCAGGAGTTTGAAACCACGGCGCGTATCAGGGCGGTGCTGGCGCAGCATGACATTCGCGTGCTGGATTTACCGCTGGCGACCGGTCTGGTCGCCGAACCGGGCGACGCCAACGCCAAAAATCTGGTGGTGCTGCGCTCCGATATCGATGCGCTGCCTATCGACGAGCAGTCCGGCGTAGACTATGTGTCGCAGAATCCGGGCGTCATGCACGCCTGCGGCCACGACTTCCACACGTCGGCGGCACTGGGCGCGGCTATTTTGCTGAAAAAGCGTGAAGACACCCTGCCGGGCCGGGTGCGTATTCTATTCCAGGCTGCCGAAGAGACGGGTCAGGGTGCACCGGCCTTGCTGGCTACCGGCGCGCTGGATGACGCGGCCGTGATTTTCGGTATCCACAACGACCCTACGCTGCCGGTTGGCGTGCTCGGCAGCAAAGCGGGCGCGTTGACGGCGGGCGTCGACCGTTTCGACATCACCATTTCGGGCACGGGCAGCCATGCCGCGCGTCCGCATGACGGCAATGACCCTATCATTATTCTGGGTCAGGTGATTGGCGCGGTACAAACGCTGCTGAGCCGCAACGTGCCTGCCGACCATACCGCCGTGGTCTCGATTACCCAGGTTCATAGCGGCTCGACCTGGAATGTTATCCCCGATCAGGCCTGGCTCGAAGGCACCGTGCGCACCTTTAATCAGGATACCCGCGAGCTTATCGAACGCCGCCTGCGCCAGTTGCTGCAGGGGATTGCCACGGCTTTCGATGCGCAAATCGAACTTAACTGGCAGCCCGGCCCGCCTTCTGTGGTGAACGACGCCGCCTGGGTGGATTTCGCACTCGAGCAGGCCCCCGCCGCAGGTTTCGAAGCGCTGACCGTTGAAGCCAGCCCGATAGGCGAAGACTTTGCCTTCTACCAGCAAAAAATTCCGGGTGCCTTTGTCATGATTGGTTCCGGCGGCCCCTATGCGCTGCACCATCCGGCCTTCCGTGTCGATGACCGCGCGCTGTTCCCGACCGCCGATTATCTGCAACGTCTGGCGGTGGCTGCGCTCGAGAAACTGCGATGAGCGCGTCGGCCACCTATCAGGCCGCGCTGCTGCGCCAGCAGGCAGAAATCATCCTCAAAGGCTGGGGCATGGCAGACGATATGGCCGAACAGACTGCCGAGTTGATGGTTGAAACCGACCTGCTCGGCATCGATTCGCACGGCATCTCGATGCTGCCGCACTATTACAAGTTGCTGAAGGCCGAGATGTGGCATCCGCATGCCCGTGCCAAAATCGTAGGCGAAACGCCGGTGACGGCCGTTATCGATGGCTGTCATTCGCTGGGTCACGCGACGTCGATGCTCGCCATGGAAACGGCGGTGGGTAAAGCCAGGACGCTGGGTATGGGCGCGGTTGTCGTGCGCAATTCAAACCACTTTGGCGCAGCCGGACTCTATGCCCGCCATGCTGCCCGACAGGGCATGATAGCGCTTGTCACCAGCACCACGCGCGGCCGTCTGCTGGTGCCGACCGGTGCGCAGTGGCCGGTACTCGGCACCAATCCCATTGCCTTCGCCGCGCCCGCCGCCAAGAACGACGATTTTGTACTGGATATGGCGACAACGACCGTCGCGGCCAACAAGGTCAAGGTCTACGACTTCCACAACAAGCCGCTGCCTGCCGGTTGGGTGGTGGACGACAAAGGTGACACCGTCACTGACAGCCAGCGCGGTATGGATTTCGTCTTTCAGCAGTTTGCAGGCGGATTGACGCCGCTGGGCGGGCAGCAGGAGAACGGCGGTCACAAGGGCTATGGATTGGCGATGATGGCGCAGATTCTGTCAGGCCCGCTGGCCGATGCGGCCTTTGGTGCCACACGTCAGGAAGGCGGAATGCCCAATATCGGCCACTTTTTCCTGGCCCTCGATCCCAAGGCGTTTCGCGGTGAACAGGGCTTTGAGACAAGCCTCGATGAAATCATCGATACGCTGCACGCCACGCCGCCGAGCGAGGAGTCTGCGCCGGTTCTAGTGGCCGGCGAGCCTGAAAATCAGTGCCATCGTCAACGCAGCCTGGAGGGCATTCCGCTGCCACCGGCGCTGTTGACCCAGTTACGTGACCTCTGTCGTCAGGAGGGTTTTGACTACCTGCTTGAGGAGAAAAGTTGATGGATATCACGCATCGGCTTGCCGCCCTGATTGTCGACTCTGCGCCCTCTGCCGAGGCGCATGAAAAAGCCCGCGCAGGCATTCTTGACTATGTGTCGGTCGCCCTGCCAATAGTTAATGGCGATATCAAAGACCCTGCGTTGAACAGTCTGCTTGGCGTGTATACCGCCAACGATGTGCAAACCCGCGCCCTGCTGCTCGGCTATGCGGGTCATGCGCTGGATTATGACGATTTTCACCAGAGTTTTCGCGGTCACCCGACCGCGGTCATCCTGCCCGCCTTGTTTGCACTGGTTCGCGACGTCTCGCCCGCCGACAACACGCGTTTTCTGGATGCCTACGTCATTGGCGTCGAAGTGGCCGGCAGAGTCGGGTTGGCCGCCGGACCCCAGCATTACAAAGCCGGTTTTCACAGCACCGCCACGCTTGGCACACTAGCCGCCGCTGCGGCCGTTGCCCGATACCTCGAGGCGGATGTTTCACAAACGGCGGTGATTCTGGGCATTGCCGCGACCCGTGCCAGCGGATTGCGCGCCCAGTTTGGCTCCGCCGTGAAACCTCTTCATGCCGGTTTTGCCGCCGAGGCCGCCGTGGTGGCCGCCAGACTGGTGCTCGCAGGTTTTGACGGCAAAGGCGCTGGAGTCCTGGAGGCGTTTCTCGCCAGCAACGGCGGTGGTCAGCAGCAACCCGACAAGCTGATTGAAGACTGGGCCGCACCGTGGCGGATTATTGCGCCGGGGCTGGAATTCAAGCCTTACCCGACCTGCGCCGGTACCCACAGCGCCGCCGATGCCGCTTTCAACCTGCGCAGTCGCTGGCTGGCCGAGAGCGGCAAGCCCCTTGGCGAGATTGCCGAAGACGTGCACGCCATCGAGGTTTCCTTCCCGCCGGGCGGAGATATTGCCGCGTCGGTGCGCAATCCACAGACCGGTATCGAAGCCCGTTTTAGCCTCGAGTATGTGATTGCCGCCGTGCTGCTTCACAATCGTCTAAGCCTTGAAGATTTTGATGATGCGCCGGTAGATGACAAAATTATGGCGTTGGCGCGCAAGGTTACCCGTAAGCCCGATATGACCGCGCCGCCCGACGAAATAGACCCGACCCAACGCTTCCATCAGGTGACGTTGTCACGTAAAAATGGTGAGCAATGGGTTTCGCGTGTCACGCGTAGTCAAAGTGTAGCGATGGGTGTCGATCAGCGTCTGAAACTACAGGGTTGTCTGTCGCAGCATTCGGAAAAAACGTGGGACGAGATTGAAGAGTTATGTCGATTAACGACGCCAACCGCCCTGCCGGAACTGGCAAAACGGCTGACATCGTTCAATTATACCTAGCGGTAAAGCACTACCGGCGGCTCAAAGGCTTGCACCTGCGGAGCCGTCTGCGTATAGCGGGCAATCTCCACCGTGGTTATCTGCCCGCAGCATCCCTGCGCCAGCGAAGAGGTGCCGACATCCAGCGTCAATACGTTTGGATTGCCGTGACGACACAGCGGCTGTGCGGCCTGCGGGTCAACCGGATCGTACCAGGCGCCGGTCGGCAACTGAATTACACCGGGCATAATCCTTTCACTGATATCGACACTCGCCAGCACGCTGCCGCGTACGTTGCGGATTTCAACCGTATCACCTGGCTGAATGCCGCGACGTTTCGCATCATCGGGATGAATACGGCAGACTTCACGGCCATCCACTTTTTCACTGACACTGTGCTTGCCGTAATCGAGTTGGCTGTGCAGTTTTGTCGCCGGTTGATTGGCAATCAGATAAAGCGGTGTTGCCGCGTCGGGAACCTGAGTCGGGGCCAACCAGACCGGATGCCCCGGACAATCCGCATCGCCGAAATCGGCAATGGTCTGCGAGAAGATTTCAATCTTGCCGCTTGGCGTCGGTAGAGGATGCTTGTCCGGATCAAGACGCAGGTTGCGCAGCAAGCGCCCGCCGTCTTTCAACTGCGGCAGCTGAAGATGCCCCTGCTCCCAGAAGCGGTCGAAGTCCGGCACCTCGATATTCTGCTGCCGGCATTTGACCTGCATCTGCCCGTAAAGATGCTCGAGCCACTGGCGGGCGGTGCGGCCTTCGGTAAAGGCTTCTTCGCGGCCCAGACGTCTGGCCAGCTCGGCAAAGATGCTGTAGTCGTCCTTCGCCTCGCCAAAAGGTTTGGCAACAGGCTGCATGGCAAACAGATTGCGGTCCGTCGGCGCGCCGCCCACGTCTTCGCGTTCGAGCGTCATGGTGGCAGGCAGCACGATATCGGCATGGCGCGCGGTGGCAGTCCAGGCAATCTCGTGCACAATCAGCGTATCCAGCTGATTGAAGGCCTTGCGCAAACGGGCCAGATCCTGATGATGATGGAACGGATTGCCGCCCGCCCACCACGCGAGTTTGATGTCAGGATAATGCAGCGTCTGGCCGTTATAGCGGAAGGGTTGTCCGGGATTTAGCAGCATGTCGGCAATACGCGCCACCGGAATAAAGTCTTTGACGCCGTTTTGACCTTGCGGCAGCGCCGGGAATGACACCTGATTGTGATGCTTGCCATAATGGCCAAGCGCACCTAGCGCGTAGCCGTAACCGCCGCCCGGCAGACCCGGCTGCCCCAGCGCGGCCGACAGCACCAGACCCAGCCACACGGGCTGTTCCCCGTGCTCGGCACGTTGCAGCGCATGGGCCACAGAAATCATGACCCGCTTGCCGACCAGGTCGCTCGCGAGCTGCTCGATACGCGCGGCCTCGATACCGCAAATCTCGGCGGCCCAGCGGGCGTCGCGCACTTCACCGTCTTCTTCGCCATTGATATAGGCGACGAGTTTGTCCCAGCCCACACAGTAACGAGCCAGGAAATCTTCATCGGTCCAGCCATTGGCCTTCAACACGTGCAGCAAGGCAAGAATGAGCGCAGCATCGGTGCCCGGCCGGACAGCCAGCCACTCGCCCTGCGCTTCATCCGGCATATCGCTTTCAAGCGGACTGACAGAGATAAATCGGGTGCCGCGTTTCGCCGCCTTGTCGATAAAACCGCGTTCGGTATGTTCACTCAGTCCGCCGCTTGCGACCTGCGAATTTTTCAGCGCCAGTCCGCCGAACGACAGCATGACTTCAGTGTGCTCCGAGATCTCTTCCCAGCTCACGCCGCGACGGGCAATTTCGTTCATGTCGCCGACAATGTGCGGCAGAATCACCGACGCTGCGCCCGAACTGTAGCTATTGACCGAACGGACGTAACCGCCAATCGTGGTATTCAGGAAACGGTGAACCTGACTCTGGGCGTGATGGAAGCGCCCTGCGCTCGACCAGCCATAAGATCCGCCAAAGACGGACTGCGGGCCGTACGCTTTCGCCACGCGCGACAGTTCGCCGGACGCCAGCGCGTAGGCTTCTTCCCAGCTGATGGCAATGTATTCATCCGCGCCGCGACGCGAGTCAGGGCCGGGGCCGTTTTCCAGCCAGCCGCGTCGCACCATCGGCGTGGCGATACGCACCTTGTGATTCAGCACGTTTTCGAAGTTTTGCAGAAGAGGACTAGGATCGGGATCGCCGGAGTAAGGCGTGACCGCCAGCTTGTCGTCGTGCAGCACGGCGGTAAAAGCTCCCCAATGGGAGCTGTGAGTCTTGGATTGGGTTGTCATTATTGCGGGTTGTCCTGGCTTAAGGGGGCCAACAACGGACAGGGAGAGTGAAATTCCCCTCTACAGCACCGTTGACAAGAATTCGCGTACGCGGATGTTTTCTGTATCGTCGAGCACGGATTGCGTCGGTCCGGCCGCCACGATTTTGCCCTCTTCCATAAAGACAACGTTATCCGCCACTTCACGGGCGAAGCCGACCTCGTGGGTCACGATAACCATCGTAATTCCCGAGTGTGCCAGCTTTTTGATAACCTGCAACACTTCTCCCACCAATTCAGGATCAAGTGCCGAAGTGGGTTCGTCAAACAGCATGACCCCCGGATCCATCGCCAGCGCACGGGCAATCGCCACGCGCTGCTGCTGTCCGCCGGAAAGTTGCGCAGGCCAGTCATTTTCCCGCGAGGCCAGGCCGACCTGCTGAAGCAGCGAGCGCGCTTTTTCAATCGCCTGCTGACGGGACTGTTTCTTCACGCGCACCGGCGCATCGATGATGTTTTGCAGCACGGTACGGTGCGGAAACAGGTTGAACTGCTGAAACACCATGCCGATTTTAGCGCGCTGCGCGGCAACCTGCTTACTGTTCAATTCGTGGAGCGCGTGGCCTTTCTGACGATAGCCGACCAGACTCTCGCCGATGCGAATGGTGCCGCCGTCCAGTTTTTCGAGATGGTTGATGCAGCGCAGCAGCGTGGATTTACCGGAGCCAGACGGCCCCAGAATCACGGTCACGGAACCGGCGGCGATATCCAGATCGATGCCATCTAGAATAGTGTTGCCGGAGAAGCGCTTGGTGATATTGCGTAACTCGATAGACTCAGCCATTGCTGCCCACCTCCTCTTTGTTGACCGCCAGAGCAGGCGCTTTACGTTTGATCCACGACCGTTTCTCGTTGCGCACGGTGCCGCGCCCGAAGTAGCGTTCGATGTAATACTGGCCGACCGACAGCACGGAGGTCATCAGCAAATACCAGAGTGTCGCCACCAGCAGCAGCGGAATGACCTCATAGGTGCGCTGATAGATTATCTGCGCCGAATAGAGCACATCCTGTAGCGCGATAACCGACACGACGGCGGTGGTTTTCAGCTGACCGATCACTTCATTGCCCGCAGGAGGCAGGATAGCGCGCATCGCCTGCGGCAAGATGGTATGGCGGAAAATCTGCGCCGGGCGATAGCCGAGGGCTTTGGCCGCTTCGAGTTGCCCCTGATTGACGCTCTGAATACCTGCGCGCACGATTTCGGCGGCATAGGCAGACTGGTGCATCACCAGAGCAATCACCGCCGCACTGAATGGACTTATCAGCGAGTTGGCATTGGCCGTCCACAGTTCGCCCACAAACGGCAGCGACAGCGTAATTTTCGGATACAGCGCCGCGACGTTGTACCACAGGAACAACTGCACCAGCATCGGCACGCCGCGGAAGAACCAGGTATAGGCCCAGCTCACCGCCGACAGCACCGGGTTGGAGGACAGACGCATCAGCGCCAGCACGGTCCCCCCGCAAAGCCGAGGATCACGGAAATGGCCGTCAGTTGCAGTGTCATCACAACGCCCTGCAAAATCGAGGCTTCCGTGAAGTTTTCGGCAATGACATGCCATTCAAAGCGCGGATTATTGATAACCGAGTTTCCGACCGCCAGCAAAATCAATAAAACGATAAAGGCGCTGAACCAGCGCCCGTAGTACTTTTTACCGACAATGCGTAGCGCGTCCTGCGATTCAGGTATGGCTTTAGGCATTAAAAAATCTCTTCGTTACGTTTTGCTTCTTTCATCGCGCCGTAGCCGATATTCCACTTGTCCAGAATCTTCTGGTAGCTGCCGTCCTTGATAAGCGAGTTCAACGCGGCCTGCACGGCATCTTCGAGCGGAGACTCTTTCGGGAAGGCAATGGAAACCGGGGCGTCGTTGACGGTAATCTGGCCGCTCATGGTCAATACCGGCACTTTGCTGACCTGATAGGTCAGGCCTTCATACGGACCAAAGAACATTGCTGCACGACCGCTGACTACGGCCTGAACGCCCGCAGGACGATCCGGGAAAGTCGCTATGTTGATAGCGGGCTTGCCGTCGGCAACACATTTCTTGCTGGCTTCGTCAAGACGCAGAAGCTGGGTTGTGCCCGCACCGGCACCCACCTGCTTGCCGCAGACATCCTGCAGCGAGGTAAACGGCGCGATGTTCGCATCTTTGCGCGAGATAATGCCAAGACGCGACGCATCGAAATAGCCGATAAAATCGACCTGGCTCAGACGCGCCTTCGTAGCATTGATATTGGAGAGCGCCACGTCATAACGGCCGGATTTCAGGCCCGGAATAATGTTGTCGAAGCCACCGGTATCACGCCATTGCACCGGCACGCCCAGTCTTTCCGATACGGCGCTCATGATGTCTATCTCACGGCCGGCCAGCGTCTTGTTATCTTCTTTATAGAACGTGGTCGGCGGCGTGGTTCGGGTTGGTCCCGGCGATGATGTAACCGCGTTTGAGAATGTCGGCCGGTACTTTGCTCTTTAATGCATTATCAGCAGAGACATGGAATGAGGGTGAAAATGGGACATTCTGATCGGCGGCCCAGACGCTCTGTACACTTCCGGCAATCACGAGCGGAAGCAGCATGTTTAATAACTTCATTTCTAAACCTTTTTCCTGGTGAAAATACAAAAAAAATGCAGATTATTTATTTTCAATGGACGGCTCAACCCTTACAACTGCTAAAAATAGATAAGCTTATCCAATTTTGTTCTAAAGAATTCAGCATAAGGGTTGAGCGCGGGAAAAAGGCAGACAGGACAACAAGGTACAAGAAGTAAGACATGGCGGGAAGCCGTTGTGCTGCCCCCGCCATCGGGTTAAAAAGTGTATAACCCATAACCTTTCATTCTAGCGGAAAGGCGGTTCGTCGAAGGTCCGCAATTTGCGCGAGTGCAGTTTGTCTCCTTCTGCACGCAGCAGATCGATGGCCTGAATGCCAATCTGCAAGTGCTCGGAGATAGCGCCCTCGTAGAAATGGTTCGCCTGTCCGGGCAGCTTAATTTCGCCGTGCAGCGGTTTGTCGGACACGCAAAGCAGTGTGCCGTAAGGCACGCGGAATCGATAACCCTGTGCGGCGATTGTCGCGCTTTCCATGTCGACCGCGACCGCGCGGCTCAAACTGAAACGACGGGCGGAAGCGGAGAAACGCAGTTCCCAGTTGCGATCGTCGGTTGTCACCACCGTTCCGGTACGCAGGCGCTGCTTGACCTCTTCGCCCGGCATGTTGCTCACCAGTTTGGTGGCGTCATACAGCGCACGCTGTACCTCGGCGATGCTCGGGATAGGAATATCCGGCGGCAGAACGGCATCCAGCACGTGGTCGTCGCGCAGATAGGCATGGGCCAGCACATAATCGCCGATAGTCTGGCTTTCGCGCAGGCCGCCGCAGTGACCAATCATCAGCCAGGCATGCGGGCGCAGCACGGCAAGGTGATCACAGATGGTTTTGGCATTCGACGGTCCCACGCCGATGTTGACAAGCGTAATCCCCTGCCCGTTGTCGGCAATCAGATGATAGGCCGGCATCTGGTGTTTTTTCCAGGCCAGGTCGGAGGCAGTCCGGGTCGGATCGCTGTCTTCGGCGGTGAAGTAGTTTCCGCCTGCACAGGACAGCGCCTGATACGGTGACGACGGGTCGAGGATTTGCTCGCAGGCCCAGCTGACAAATTCGTCGACATAGCGGGTGTAGTTGGTAAACAGCACATACGGCTGAAAATGTTCCGGTGGCGTGCCCGTGTAGTGTTTCAGGCGGGCCAGCGAAAAGTCGGTGCGCAGGGCATCGAAATGGGAAAGCGGAAAACTGTCGACGTTGGTCTGTACGCCGTCGGTAACGTCATCGACGATTTTTGCCAAATCGGTAGTCGGGAAATGCATCGCCAGACCGGCGGTCATGGAGCGGTCCAGCACCAGATCCGAGCCGTCAATCACAAACGGATACGGCATTTCCTGCTGCGATGGGCTAACGATAAAGGACGCGCCGTAGTCTTTTTCCAGAATGGTCAACTGGCTCATCAGGTAATGACGGAACAGCGAAGGACGCGTTATGGTGCTGACATATTTTCCGGGATGGGCAAAGCGGCCATAGGCGCGGGTGCGATAAGGGGTTTGCGCGCTGCCGTCCCAACTGACTTCAAGTTGCGGATAGGCAAAGAGTCCGTCGGCGCGGGCACGCAGGTCGGGCAGTGTGCCGTTTTCGATGTATTCACCAATCGCTTCGCGCAAGGCAACGAGTGACGCTTCGTAAAGACTCTCGAGGCTATCTATGGCCTCGGAAGCGTTCAGGTAGTGGGTAGTGTCTTGATTATCCATAATATCTCCTCGGCACGTTGTCTTTGCCAGTCTACAGGTTGGCAAGATTGTTATAAAGGCATCATAGCCTATGGACATTACGCGCGCTAAATCGGCATGCGACACTTACGGATGTTAACGGAATCAAAATAGCTGGAAAAAAACGTCTCCTCGCCTTGAAATATAATGCTTTATTTTTGCCCTTTAAATTAAAGACCTCAGCTAGCCTATATATTGTCATTTACAAGCAACCATAGATATTAATGAGAATAATCATAATAAAGATAAGCAGGCTTAATAAATCGCGCGGGTATTTTTTAAGTAAAATTAAATTTCAGGCGTAATAAATTCTATAGGCTATTATTAAGCGGTACCCTTTTCACTACGCCCCCGAATTAATGCCTGCCAATTTAATGGCGTGGCAGAGCGTGGCTGTTAATAAAAATTGAGTTTCAGCGGAGCAGAAAATATATGACCGAGTTTGCATCATTTTGGCAGGGAGGATTTGAAGGCGCAGATTATATAACAAGACAACACGTTCCACTTTCCATGAATGAATCCAACGGTCATTTGCAAAAAGTATTTGAAGATTACACCGCTTTAAAAGAATTCGGCATTAAAACGGTACGTGAAAGTGTGGGCTGGCGGCTTTGTGACCGCCCCGAAGGCTATGATTTCAGCTCGGTTTATACCCGAATGCTGGCGGCTAAAAAAGCCGGCATTCAAATCTGCTGGACGATTTCCCATTACGGCTGGCCTGAAGATACCGATATCTTTGCGGCAGATTTTGTCCCGCGCTTTGCCCGTTTTTGCGGCGTGCTCGCCACCTATCTGGCCCCCTTTTTCGATTCACCGCCCGTTTATTCGCCCGTTAACGAGATTTCGTTTACCAGCTGGGCAATTTCGGTAGGATTTTTCCCTCGTCACGCGAACCCAGCCACGAGGCGGGCGTAGAGAGCAAGCGCCAACTGGTGCGCGCCGCCATTGCGGGGTGCGACGCCATCTGGCACGCCGACCCGCGGGCGCGCATGCTGCACTGCGATCCCATTATCAACATTGTGCCGCCGCCGGGTGGCGAGGCGTTGCAGCATGAAGCGGAACAGCATTCCCTTGCGCAATATCAGGCCTGGGACATGCTCTGCGGCAGGCTTGAACCCGAACTGGGCGGCGCAATGCGCTATCTCGACCTTATCGGCGCGAACTATTACCACGATAACCAGTGGGAGATGATGACCCATCGCAAACTGTGGTGGCATCTCGGCGACGCCCGCCGTGCGCCGCTGCATCAGATGCTGCACAAGCTCCACCAGCGCTATGGCCGCCCTATTCTGCTCGCCGAAACCAGCCATGTGGGCAGCGGCAGAGGCGCGTGGATTCAGCATATTGCGGGTGAAATCGCCCAGGCCCTGCTTAACGGCATCAAGATTACCGGCGTCTGTCTTTATCCCATCATCGACAGGCCGGATTGGGAAGACAATAACAGGTGGCACCAGAGTGGTTTATGGGATGTCCCCGAGTACACCTCTGAAAATTACCTCAGAGTTATCAACCCGCCTTATGCGGTAGCCATCAAGGAAGCACAAGCGTCGCTGCGTCAATTTGTTGACCAGCTAGATAAACGGAATAGCGACGAGGATAAGCCTATGACCGTCCAGAAATTAATTGTTTTCTCTCATCTGCGCTGGGACTTTGTTTTTCAGCGCCCTCAGCATTTGCTGACCCGTCTCGCCCGAGAATATCAGATTATCTTTGTTGAGGAGCCGGTCTATCAACCCGGCGAGGCCGCTTTCCATTTCTCGTATCCGGCCGCCAATGTGACCGTCGCGCGGCCTCATACCAGTATCCAGCAACCGGGTTTCCATGACGATCAGCTGGTTCAGTTGACCCCGTTGATGGAGCAACTTTGTCACGAAGACGAACAGCCACTGGTGTGGTTCTATACGCCGATGGCGCTTCCGCTGCTCGCCAATTTCAATGCCTCTGCGGTCATTTATGACTGTATGGACGAACTGGCGGCCTTTGCCAATGCACCGCGTCAACTGCTTCAGCGGGAATCTGCGCTGCTGAAACGCGCCTCGCTGGTGTTTACCGGCGGTCCCAGCCTGTATGCCGCCAAGAAAGACCGCCACCCTTCGGTTTACTGCTTCCCGAGCAGCGTCGATGTCGTCCACTTCGAGCAGGCGCTGGACCGAACCAATGAACATCCGTTGCAGGAAAATATCTCGCATCCGCGCCTGGGTTACTATGGCGTAATCGACGAGCGTATGGACACCGCCTTGCTGGCGCAACTGGCCGATGCACATCCCGAATGGCAGATAGTCTGCGTCGGCCCTGTCGTGAAAATCGATCCCGCCAGTTTGCCGGTGCGAAACAATATTCATTATCTGGGTCAGCAACCTTATCAGGCGCTGCCGCAGTTTCTCGCCGGATGGGATGTCTGCCTGATGCCGTTTATGCTTAACGAGTCCACCCAGTTTATCAGCCCGACCAAGGTGCTGGAGTACATGGCAGCAGCGCTCCCGGTGGTCAGCACGCCTATCAAGGATGTGGCGGAACCCTACGGGGATGTCGTGTTTATCGGCAAAGATGCCGGCAGTTTCATCGCCCACTGCGAGCGGGCGCTGGCCTTGACCGATGCCCAGACGGCCCGCATGGTGCAGCGAATGAAGCAGATTGTGAGTCTGACATCGTGGGACAGCACTGCGCAACAAATGAAGATGCTGATGAGTGGCGCGGCCGAAAAAGCCACACCACTGCAAGAGCCGGAGCTGTCGCAGAAGAAGTCATCGGCCTTTTCACTCACGGAAGTGGCCAGCAGCTGGTTGAAACGCAGCAGTTAGCTGCCGCCAATTCGCCCTTATCGGAGGAGAATGCCGCCTAAAGTTCTCCTCCACGGCTTGCGATAACCCGTTTGTACCAGTTAAAGCTTTTCTTCTTCGAGCGCTGCAGGCTTCCGCTGTTGTCGTCGTGTTTATCGACGTAGATGAATCCGTAGCGCTTACTGTATTGCCCGGTGGTGTAAGACACGCAGTCAATGCAGCCCCACGGCGTATAGCCCATCAGGTCGACCCCGTCGTCAATCACCGCTTTCTTCATCTGCTCGATATGCGCACGTAAATAGTCGATGCGGTAATCGTCATGAATCGTGCCGTCCGCCAGCGGCGTATCCACAGCGCCAAAGCCGTTTTCAACAATAAACAGCGGTTTCTGATACCGTTCATAGAGTGCATTCAGGGTGTAGCGCAGCCCGACCGGGTCTATCTGCCAGCCCCATTCGGACGCGGCGACGTGCGGGTTGCGCCTGCTGCCTTCAACGGATTCGATCCCGCCCTGCTCCTCGCGCGCCGCGGCCTGCACCGCATTGCTCATGTAGTAGCTAAAGCCGAGATAGTCGGTGCAGCCCTCACGCAGCGTGGCTGCATCGTCGTCCTGCATGTCTATCCTGTAGCCCTTGTTTTCCCACTCTTTCAGAATGTAGCTCGGGTAATAGCCGCGCATCTGCACATCGCCAAACAGATAGCGCTGACGCATCTGCTCCTGCGCAAACATGACGTCTTCGGGGTCGCAGGACCACGGATAGATAGGCACCATCGCCAACATGCAGCCAATCTTGAAATCGGGATTGATCGCGTGCCCCCGTTTTACCACCTTGGCGCTGGCGACAAACTGGTGGTGCAGCACCTGATACATAGCCTGCTCCGGATGAGGTTGTTCAAGAAACACCACGCCCGAGCAGGAATAACCAAACAGCGGGATCTTCCAGTTGCGCTGATTATTTATCTCGTTGAATGTCATCCAGTATTTGACTTTCTTCTGGTAGCGCGTCATCACAACGTCGCTAAAGCGCACAAAGAAATCCACCACGTTACGATTGAGCCAGCCGCCATATTCCCTGACCAGATGATGCGGCATTTCAAAGTGCGACAGCGTGATAACCGGCTCGATGTTGTGTTTTAGCAGCTCGTCGAACATGTCGTCATAAAATTGCAGTCCGGCTTCGTTGGGCTGCGTCTCGTCGCCATTGGGAAAGATTCTCGACCAGGCAATCGAGGTTCTGAAGCATTTGAACCCCATTTCGGCAAACAGCGCGATATCCTCCTTGAAATGGGAATAAAACTCGACGGCTTCATGATTGGGATAGCGCTGGCCAGCCTGCACGCCGTCCGTAATTTCACGCGCCACGCCGTGCGCCCCTGCGGTAAGCACATCGACAATGCTTGGCCCCTTGCCGCCCTGATCCCAACCGCCTTCAACCTGATGCGCGGCCACCGCGCCGCCCCATAAAAAATCCTCGGGTAACTGTCTGGATGTCATTACGTGTTCCTTAAGAAAAAATCATGAATAAATCAGAAAAAATCAGTATTCAATCTGCGGATTCAGGTTTTGACCTCCGCTGGCAATCACCTGCTGATACCACGCGAAGCTCTTTTTCTTGTAGCGTGCCAGATCCTTTAAGTCTTTTTCGTCGCGATTGACGTAAATAAAGCCATAACGCTTGCCGATTCCCTGATGGGTACTCACCAGATCGATAGCCGACCACGGGCAGTAGCCAAACACCTCGACGCCATCGCTGATGGCGAGTTGCAGTTGCTCGAGATGCTGGCGCAGATACGCTATGCGGTAATCGTCATAGACTTTATTGCCCGCCTCGAGGGTATCGAAGGCGCCCAACCCGTTTTCCGTAACAATAAGTGGCAAACGGTAGCGTTCATAGATTTCTCGCGCCGTAATGCGAAAACCGACGGGGTCGATATACCAGTTGAATTGATTACGTTTCAGGAAGGGATTGTTCATTCCGGCATAAACGCGGGTGTCGATGCCGGCCAGTTGCTGATCCACCGCCCGCGTCGGTTCACCCTGCTCACGGGCATGGGCGGACTGTTCTGCTCCTACCGTCGCCGAGGCATAATAGTTAAAGGCGATAAAGTCGGGTTTACCCGCGCGCAGCAGCGCCATTTCCTGCTCGGTGACGGTAGGCAGATAACCCTTTTCACGCATGAAACTCCAGGCGACGGCGTTGTAGGTGCCATAACAGGCGAGGTCGAGATAAAGCCAGTTGCGAATGGCGGAAAAATTATTGGCCGCCAGCACGTCTTCGGGACGCGCACTTGCCGGATACACGCAGGAAATATTGGGTGCCGGACCGATTTTAGCCGTGGGCAGCATCTGATGACAGGCAATCATCGCTCTGGCCTGTGCCAGCATCATGTGGTGATTCTGCTGATACAGGGCCTTTTGCGGATCTGGCGTGCCCGGCGGCAAGGTACCTATCACCTCGCCCTTGAGGATCATCATATTTTGTTCATTGATGGTCAGCCAGTATTTCACCCGATCGCCATAGCGCTCGAAGGCCATGCGCGCATACCGCTCGAAGGCATCGATTGTGGCGGGATCCGACCAGCCGCCCTTCTCCTGCAACGCCCACGGCAGGTCAAAGTGATACAGCGTAACCAGCGGTTCGATGTGATACTGCACCAGAAGTGTGATCAACCGGTCATAAAACGCCGCGCCTGCCAGGTTGAGTTCCCCCGTGCCCTGCGGAAAGAGACGTGCCCACGAAAGTGAAAAACGGTAGGTTTTGAGGCCGAGTTCGGCAAACAGCGCAACGTCCTGCTCAAGGTGATGATAGTGATCGCTTGTGACCTTGAAGTCACTCAGTTCGGCGTTGAAAACCGCCTTGTCTATGACCGAGGGGCCTTTTCCCTCTTCATTCCATGCCCCTTCGACCTGATAGGCCGAGGTCGAGGCACCCCAGAGAAATCCTGACGGAAAAGGTGTGACCTGCGGGTATTCCATAGCGTTCTCCTTGATTAGCGGTTTTTCAATACCGAAATTTCGCGGTGCAGATGAATCATCTCTTCGGCGAGTTCACGACAGAGCATGGCGTTCATTAAATGGTCCTGCGCATGAACCAGAATCAGGCTGACGGGAATTTTGCCCACACCTTCATCGGCACCGATAAGGCGGGTCTGAATCAGATGCGCCTCTCGGGCGGCCACCTTTGCCGCCGTCAGATGCTGGTCGGCCAGCGCCCAATCATGGGCACGCGCCGCTCGCAGCGCCTCCATCGAGCAGGAACGGGACTCTCCGGCGTGGATAATCAGTTCCATGATGACGTTTTCAAGTTCCATATTCAGTTCTCCACCGGTTGCAGTGCAGGCTCTTCCTGCTCAATCAGCTGTTTTTCATACATTTTGAAGAAGGGATAATAAATAAGCGTGGAGACGCACAGCAGCACGCCGACAAGAACTATCGCGCGCACGTCCCAGCCCGTAGACCAGGCCGCGCCGATAGGACCGGGCGTTGTCCACGGGGCGAGCGAAATCACGTGATTGACCAGATGAGTGCGGGTGGCGGTATAGGCGATAACGGCATTCACCAGCGGGGCCGTGATAAACGGAATAAACAGCAGCGGGTTCATGACGACCGGCGAGCCGAAAATCACCGGTTCGTTGATGTTGAACATGCTGGGCACGAGTCCGAGTTTGCCAATCGAGCGCAGATGCGCCGACCGACTGCGCAGATACAGGAAGACCAATCCCATGGTGGAACCGGAACCGCCCACGACGATGAAGAACTGCCAGAAAGGTTCGATGAAAATCTGGGTTATAGGTTGTCCGGCATTTAATGCCTGCTGGTTAATCCCGAGGTTGGTCAGCCAGAAAGCCTGTAAAATCCCGCCCACAATCACCGCGCCGTGAATACCGGCAAACCACAGCAGATGGCAGAGCAGCACCGCAATCAATATTGCAGGCAACGAGTCGGAGGCAGAAATGATCGGCGCGAATATCGCCATAATCGCCTGCGGCAATAACAGGCCGAACTGATGCTGGATAAATAGGCTTAACGGGAACAGGGTAATGAAAATAGCCAGTATGGGAATCAGCAGGTCGAAGGATTGCCGAATTTTGGGCGGCACCTGCTCGGGAAGTTTAAATCCGATATTATGTTTATGCAGAAAATGCATTAATTCGGTCGCGTAAAGACTGACTAATATGGCGGTAAAAATCCCTTCGCCACCCAGCGACCCTACCGGCAACGCGCCATTATTTTGCGGTGAGGCGACGACCAGAAACGCCATTAACGACAGCATTGCTGCCATAAAGCCATTCATTTTATAACTCTGCGCCAGATTATAGGCAATGGCGGCGGCAATATAGACCGCCATAATGCCCATCGTCATATTATAGGGCATCATTATCTGTGAGGTATGGCGTTCGACCATGCCCAGCCACCACTGCGCAAAGGCCCAGTCGCTGGTTGCGCTAAAAGGCGGATGGGCAAACAGCAGCATGAAAGAACCGACGATAAGAAACGGCATCGAGGAGATAAAACCGTCTTTAATCGCGACGACATGGCGTTGACTTGAAAGCTTTGCCGCAATCGGGCTTATCCTGTTTTCAATGACGCCGAACAATGACTCACTGATTGTGCTCATTATTTTGCCTCTTCCGAGGTGATCATTTTCAGTGAGTCGTTAAGGATTTTCTCACCGTTCATCATGCCGTAATCCATCATGTTGATAACGGCGACAGGTTTGTGGAGTTCATCGGCGATGGCCTTGAATTCAGCCAGTTTGTATTTGATTTGCGGACCCAGCAGGCAGATATCATAGTGCGGGATCTGCTCACTGAATTCATCGAACGCAATGGCGTTGATTTCGACGTCGATATGGTTTTGCGCGGCATATTTTTCCATGCGCTGGACAAGCATACTGGTGGACATTCCGGCGGCACAGCACAGTAAGATCTTATTCATCGTTTATCCCTCGGCGTAGTGTTTGAATTAAAATATACAAGCGAGAGAGATAACTGCAACCGGTTTCAGATTAGTTGTTTCGCTTTGTGATGGCGATCGCGAATGTTCATGTCGACGTTAATTAATCATGTTAATCGATGGAATTATCGATTATTGGGAATAGTATTAACGATGAATTATTTCTTTTTTAACGGAATGCATAACGAATTAATCGACGAGCGAGAAGCGGAGTTTTTAAATTTATCTCCCGCTTTTCGTAAAGAAATTATTAAGGACGCGAGGGAATGCACTGTGAGTAACTTAAATAACAAGGTACGATAGTGTGATGCAAAACGCAGTAACGGAAATTTATTAATGATAACCATGCTCGATGTCGCCAATAAGGCGGGCGTATCAAAAGCCACGGTTTCTCGCGTTCTGGCAGGCAACAGTTATGTCAGCAAAACGACGCGCGACCGCGTTTTCAAGGCGGTCGAAGAAACGGGCTATCGCCCCAACCTGCTGGCGCGCAACCTCGCGACCAACAAGTCACAAAGTATTGGCCTGATGGTCAGCAACACGCTGTATAACGGCCCCTATTTCAACGAATTACTGTTTCAGACCGCGACGCTGACAGAGAGCTATGGCCGACAGCTGGTGCTGGCCGACGGCAAACACAGCGCGGCGGAAGAGCGCCAGGCTATCGAATTTCTGCTCGACCTGCGTTGCGGCGGGCTGATTGTGTATCCGCGTTTTCTTGATGCCGACGAACTCACCGACATTATCGACAATGCCCCCAAGCCGATTATCGTGGTCAATCGCCGTCTTGAGCAGGCCTCGCAGCACTGCGTCTATGCCGACCACCAGAAATACAGTTTCGATGCGGTGAACTACCTGATTCAGCAAGGACATCGCGATATTGCCTTTATCAGCGGCATTAGTGGCTCGCCGTCGGCCGGCAGCCGTCTTGCCGGTTATCGGCAGGCGCTCGAGGCCAACGGGATAGCGTTTCGCGAACCGTGGGTGGTCGAAGGTCGCTGGACGCCGGAATGCGGCGTAATGGCGGCGAAAACGCTGCTCGAACGCGGCCTCGCGTTCTCGGCGCTGGTGGCGAGCAATGACGATATGGCGATCGGCGCAGCCAGACAGCTGCACGCCGCCGGTAAACGTATTCCGCAGGATGTTTCGCTGGTCGGCTTCGACGACATTACCATGGCGTCTTATGTGATTCCGTCACTTAGCAGCGTGCGAGTGCCGCGTGCCGAGATGATAAAAACCACGTTGAAACAGCTGGTGGACAGGATGGAAGGCCATGTCGTCGATGCCCCCCAGCCTTTCGCGGGGGAATTGATTGTGCGGGATTCGCTCGCAAAGGGCCCCTATTACTCAGGCGAATAACCGTTCGGGTTCAACGTCAAGCTTCAACCTCTTCTTGCCGTGCAGCCCCTATTCGCCGCCCAGCCAGACCCCTTCACAAAATAGCCGCGTTGCCGCCAGACTTTGCTGGTGGCGCGTTGCCGCGTCGGCGGGCAATTGCGCCAGTTGCAGCAGCATTGCGGTAAACAGTTCGGCCAGTAGCGCGATAGGAATATCTTTACGGAAGATGCACGTCTCCTGTGCCTGCTGCCAGTTTTCCTGCATGATGGCCACAAGCTGCGCCCTGATATCGTGACGTGCGGGGTAAGCCAGCAATACGCGCGCCGTAGCCTCCTCATGCTGCGCCAGATAATTCAGCAGTTTGCGAAAGCTTAATGCCACGCGATCCAGCACCTGATTTTCGGGCACCTGCGGGTCCAGCTTCAGGGTGCGCGCGAGCGCCAGCAATTGCTGTGCAAATGCGCTGTCGAGCGCATCAAAGAGAGAATCCGTCATCTTGAACATTGAGCCCTTAAAGGAGAGTGGCGACAACTTTATCGTAAATCCCCCGCCCCGCAAACCGCGTGCCCTTTTGCTAATCCATTTTGCGCAACTTGATAGCAACTATTGTTGTTTTACTTAGGCTTGTCCCGAACTCAATAATCGCCGGTATTACCCGAGCCTAATTAAGGAAAAAAGATGGGATACCGTTTAAGTTTGCTGGATAAAAGCCCGATTGACGACAACGAGGACGCCGCCGGGGCACTAAAACGTACGCTGGAACTGGCGCAAAAGGCCGAGAAATGGGGTTATCACCGTTTCTGGCTTGCCGAGCATCATAATACCGACAAGCTGGCCATCTCCTCACCCGAAATCGTTATCGCCTGGATTCTGGCGCATACCCGAACATTGCGCGTCGGTTCGGGCGGTGTAATGTTGCAACATTACAGTCCCTTCAAAGTGGCCGAAAACTTTAATCAGTTGGCGTCACTCGCGCCGGGCCGCGTCGATTTGGGTATCGGCAAAGCGCCGGGCGGCCTGCCGCTGTCTACACACGCCTTGCAGTATGCCGTCGATCCTGCGCGCAAGGGCGAGTTTGCCGAACAGCTGAAACTGCTGGATGACTGGCTTTCCGTCCCGGTTCGGGAACAGAACGGCGACACGCTTTCCGTCACCCCGCAACCGCCGCAAACGGCATCCCGCTTTCTGCTTGGCGCAAGCGAAGAGAGCGCGCGTCTTGCAGCCCGACTCGGCTGGAGCTTTGTCTTTGCCGCTCATCTGAATGCCGACGAACGCGATATTTCCCGCGCGCTTTCCGCCTATACGCACGACAGCAATGGCCGCCGCGCCATCCTCGCCGTGCCGGTCATTGCCGCCGATACCACCGCGCAGGCCAGGAAACTAGTAGGCGAAGGCCAGCTTTACCGCGTGGTCGCAAGCGACGGTCAGCGGGTCAATGTGGGCAGTCTGGAGCAGGCCGATGCCTATATTCGCCAGTCGAAAGCCGCCTCGCACCAGATTGAAGAGCGCAAGTCTTCCGTAATAGCCGGAACCGGCGAAGAGGTGCACCAGCAACTCGAAGCGCTACAGGCCAGATATGGGGTGGAAGAGTTCGTGATCGATTCACCCGTGACGCAACCGCAGGCCCGCCTGCGATCGCTGGAACTGATTGCCACCGCCAGCGTTGCGCTGGCCTGAGGAGTCGCCGATGAGCGAAAACATTCGTCTTGCTACCGAAGCCGATGCCGCCGAACTGCACGCCATGCTGCAAAAGGCCTACGCCTCGCTTCAGGAACACAATATCAACTTTACGATTACCCGCGCCAGCGTCGATGAGGTGCGGGATGTACTGCGCAGGGAAAGCACCTTTGTGCTCGAAACGGAACTCGGTATCACGGCCACTGCGACCGTGCGTTTTCCGTGGACCCTCTCGCATCACGCCTCGCCTGCCCCCTGGCCGTTTATTCACTGGTTTGCCGTTCACGAGCAGGCCAAGGGGCAAGGTTACGGCGCAAAAATTATCGGTTACGTCGAAGAGACAGTCCTGCGCGACACGCTCAAGGCGCCTGCCGTGTATCTTGCCACCGCCATTCGTCATCCGTGGTTGACCGCCCTCTATCAGCGTCGAGGCTACGAGGCGTTTCATACCGCCATCAATCCGCTGGGTGTGGAGCTGGTTTATCTGCGCAAAATCCTCAATGCGGAAGTCTATGGGGAGCACGAACAGCAAGAATCTGTGCGCACTTTCGCCGACTCTCGTGTGCTTGTCTAATTCGCCTGACCCTTGCCAAAGGAAACATCATGAGTAACAAAAGACAACTGCGTCTTGGCGCAATCATTCAAGGCCCGTCGGGCAATATGTCCGCGTGGCGACACCCCGATGCCGTCGCCGACGCCAGCATCAACGTCGAGTTTGTCCAGCAACTGGCGAAAAAGGCCGAGCAGGCCAAATTCGATTTCCTGTTCGTTGCGGACGGGCTTTACATCACCGCGCAATCCATCCCGCATTTTCTTAATCGCTTCGAGCCACTCACCCTGCTGTCGGCGCTGTCGCTTGTCACTCAAAAGATAGGTCTGGTGGCGACGCTTTCGACCTCCTACAGCGAGCCTTTCACTGTCGCCCGCCAGTTTGCCAGCCTCGACCATTTGAGCGGCGGTCGCGCAGGCTGGAATGTGGTGACTTCCCCCTTGAAGGTTCGGCCAAAAACTTCTCCCGTGACAAGCATCCGGAGCATGACGAACGTTACCGCATTGCCAGCGAATACTTGCAGGTGACAAAAGGACTGTGGGATTCCTGGGAAAAAGATGCGTTTGTACGCAACAAGGCCAGCGGCGAGTTTTTTGACTCAACCAAGCTGCATACGTTGAACCATCAGGGGAAATACTATTCGGTACAAGGCCCGCTGAATGTCGGCCGGTCGCCGCAGGGTCGCCCAATTGTGTTTCAGGCCGGTGCTTCCGAACAGGGCAAAGCCTTTGCCGCCGAAGCGGCCGACGCTATCTATACACGTCAGGAAACGCCGGAACTGGCGCGCGCCTTCTATCAGGATGTGAAACGACAGCTGGTAGCGCGTGGACGCAGCGAAGAGGATATTCGCATTTTTCAGGGCACCAGCGTCATTATCGGCGACAGCGTGGAAGACGCCGAGAAGCAATATCAGCAGACCGCGCAGTTGGTTACGGTGGAGAAAGCGCTGGAGTATCTGGGGCGTTATTTCGAACATTACGATTTTAGCCAGCATGACCTCGATGCGCCCTTCCCGGAAATCGGTGATCTGGGGCAAAACAGTTTCCGCAGCACCACCGACGAAATCAAGAACAATGCCAGAGCGCGCGGTTTGACGCTGCGTCAGGCGGCGCTGGAAGCCGCTACGCCGCGGCCGTCGTTTCTGGGCACGGCAGAGGATGTCGCCGACGGTTTCGAGCACTGGTTCACGTTCGGCGCGACCGATGGTTTTATCGTGCGCGGCGGTACGCCAACGGCGTTTGACGATTTTGTCGAGCAGGTTATCCCGATTCTGCAACAGCGTGGGCTTTATCGCACCGACTACAGCGGCACGACGCTTCGCGATCACCTGGGTCTGCGCGAACCGGAAAACCAGTTCGCCTCGGCCACGGCACAGCGCGTGGAGAACGTGACTGCTTGATGTTATCTGATTCCCGCACCTTTTAATCCCGCACTCTTAAAGTGCGGGACACTTCACTCCATGATACCCAAAAAGCAAAAAACCCCGCAGTCGCGAGGTTTCGTTTAACACTTTCTTTTAGAACTTACATCATCGGTTTGATGTTTCTATCGATCAACAAGTTCGTTTTCTCGTCGATAGGTATCTCGGGGCACGAGCCGCAATAACCAATCAGATACCAATTACCGTCTGCACATTTCTCGGGGCAGACTTTATAGCGTTCATTCTGTACGCCATACAGTTCTGCCTTTGCCTGCGCCAACTCGTCCGCTTCGTCTCCGCGGAAGAACAGGGAAAATTGGTGATTTTCATCGACATGTTTTTGTCCGTGGCGGCTTCCGCCTAGAAGCAAATAATGATATTCAGACATTATTTCTCCCTCCTCCTAGCATTTGATTGAATGTCGTTACAGCCCTTTTCACCTGATACACTCTCTTTTAAAATACAATATGGCATCTTAAAACAAACAATCCGGGGCAACGAAAGCGCTCAAACACTGGATTGGCGCCAATTTGTGCCCTAAAGAAAGTATAGGACAGATCACAATTGCCATGAGGGTTAGCTTCACAAACGTGATGCTTATCACGTTAATAAATTTGTACTCCTGTACTGCTACATACGCAATAGCACCATGCCGTTTTTTTGCCGAATTTTTAAACAAATTTCAACTTTAGGAATTCTTCGTTTTAAGTCAAATGGCTAGCCGAGATGTTTTAGGTACCTCGACGGCGTTAATAGGCGTTAATCGGCGTCTCAAGCGGTAAAACGCGGCTGATTTCGGGTCCATAACCGTTTACCGTCAACTCACCGTTTTTCACTTCTACTCTGGCAAATGGCAGGCGGTCAGCCCCATCCACCATTCCCTTGAGAGTAATGAAATCCGTGTTGCCTATTCTGGCGTAGTTTCCCTCATGATCATGACCCGCAAAATAGGCCCTGACCTGATAGCGGCAGAGCATTTCGACCAGTTGCTCGCAGTTCCACAGGTTATGCCTGTTTTCGGGTGCCAACGGATAATGTCCGAACACCAGTACGGTTTCATGGTGCAGGCGTGCGTGATGCAACGTATTTTCCAGCCATTCAAGCTGACGCAGTCCTACCGCGCCATTCCACGGCTGCGCCTGCGGACGCTTTTCCTGCTCAAGCAGATTCAGCATGGCCTGCGCCTGCTGGCGTTGTTCGCCATTACCTGCCGTGCAGTAAAGACTCAGGTCATTACCGTCGATCACAATAAATCGATAGCCCGGCAGGCTGAACTGGTAATAGCTTTTCGGCAGTCCGATGGCCGGAGTCCGTGTGGCGAGGTGTTCGCTGATGACCTGGGCATCGTGATTGCCGATAACCATCGCATGAGGATGGCGCAGATTTTCATAAAGCGGCAATACGGCATCAAAACTGGCCCAGTCGCGATCGACCATATCACCTAGCGTGACGACAAAATCAAGCCGGTGATCGTTGAGTTCTGCGATAGCCCTGTCGAGCTTACACAGACTGTTGCGGTAATAACGGGGATGATGCGTGCCGGGCTCGGCATCGGCATATTGCGGGTCGGCAATCAGCCCGAAGCGCAGCGTGGTGGAAGAGTGTAAGGCTTGCGCGACAGACGGAACGGTGTAAAGCGTACTGACTTTACCCAGAGCCTGCTGCTGTTCGGGGGTGAGTGAAAGGGTCATCATCATTCTCCTGCCAGATGGCTGGCGCTCGGCATCGTTGCAACGGATGAAAGGATTAAGCTAGCGAGCGGAGATGACGGTTTTATGACGTGGGATAAAACAGTGACGCCTTTCTTGTTCGACAACAAAGAAAGGCGTCACTCAGGGGGAGGATTAATTCATGAATTTATAAGGCTTGTAGAAATCTTCACCCAGCCAGTGATAGCTCTCCGGCACGGTGCCGAGACGTTTACGCACATAGCTCGAGGCGGCATTGACATCGCCCTTGCCGCTGTAAACGGCGTAATCAGGGTAAGGATATACCGGTCGCGATGCCGCATTCGGCGCAAGCGTTTCAAGCTTGAGGCCTTGCGCCATCGGCTTCATGCCCTTCGGTGGCGCGCCCAAAGCTTTGCCGTCTGCCCCGCCTTTTTGCATCGGCTTGCCGCCGCCCGGCTGACCAAAGCTTGTCGACGCCTCTTTGGCCGCCTGATAGGTAATGACAGCATCCGGAGCCTGCCCCTTCTCGACCCAGTTCATCATCGGCGTCAGCAAGTCAAGCTGACTCGGCCCCTCTCCACCCGAGCAGTGATGCATGCCCGGCACCACGTACAGGCGCTCGAAGGCATCGCGATTCGCGGCACCCATTACGCTGCCCACAGCCTGATGATAGGCTACGGAGTTCAACGGCGAGATATGCGGGTCTGCCCAGCCATGCCAGATAATCAGCTTGCCTCCGGCGTCTTTGAACGCTTTCAGGTCGGGATTGGTGGCGTCATATAAAGGATGCAGTTTCGCCAGTTCGGCAAAGGCCGTTTTGGTAAATTGCACATCCTTGAGGCTGAATGCACTGGAAGGATTTTTCACGTAGTTCAGATATTTCAGTGAAGAAAGCGCAATCATCTGGCTGAAAATCGGGTCATCCGCCTTTTCGGGCACAAAAACCCCGGCCCACGCCAGCTCGGAACCCGGCATCGGGCCGCTTAGGGTGAGTTTCTCGCCCGTCTGCGGATCTCGAGGTCCGTCATAAAGGCGTTGTAGCGTCTCCATTTCGGCAGCGGAAAGGCATTGCTGCGTATCCTGAGTTCCGGCTTTGCAGCGCAAAACCCCGGGATCAAAGTGGCAACTCTGCGGGTCGGCAATCAGGCCATCGACCTGCCCGTCTTTTGCGTCACACTGCGCCAGTACGGCCTTGTGAATGAGCGGCAGACGTGAAGCCACAATCACCGCCTTGCCATCGGGACCCGTATTGGAGAGTGCCTGCCAGGCATGATAGACCGCATTCTGCACCTGGAAGTTCATCGCCGCCGCACCGGCAATCACGCCGTTGAAATCCTGCGGAAAACGCTGTGCTTCCATCAAGGCTTCGCGTCCACCGTCGGAACAGCCGTTGAAATAGGCATAGTGGGGTGACTGGCCGTAATAGGCCTTTATCAGCTGTTTGGCGACCTGCGCAGTTAAATGCTGACTGCGATAGGCGAAGTCGACACGCTTTTGCGGCTGATTGCCGAAATCGGCTTCCTGCATCTTGTGCCCCATGTCGGTTGCGGCTATGGCAAATCCGTTGGCATTGAGCGGAGTGCATCCGGCTGCCGCACCAATTTGCAGACCAATAGTGCCGCACAAACCGCCGCAGCCAATCTGCATATAGCGCTGGATCCAGCTGTCTTTCGGCAACAGCACCTGGAACCCGATGGTCGGCTTTAATTCGCCATCAATCTGGCAGAAGGTCGCGCCATTGTAGTTGACCTCCTTTGCCGACGTCACGCGACTGCCAGCGCCCCCGATAGCGGAGAGACTGTTTTGCGCCAATGCCGCACATTGAATCACCGGTTTCACCACGGGCAAGTCAATGCCGGCGGACTGTGTGGCGGCAGTTACATTTGATGAAGTACGGTTTGTTACAGGTTGAGTGCTGTTATCTTGTTGCGCAGCAGCGAAAGACGCTCCGCTTATCATCAGCATCGAGACCATCGCGGTCGCCCGCCACAAGCCATTAAATCTTTTTAAAATCATAATTACCCTTCCTTGATGGGCGATGTTATTTGTCGATAATTATATGATGTTTGAAACAAAGTAATCATAGTCTTTTATAAGACGGCGGTAATATTTATTACAGTGCATGCAACAAAGTGTGTAGAGATTATTAATTTCACCGCAAGCTAATTCACGGTTAATAATGTTTGTCTTTATTCTTGATGATAAAAAGACGCAATCTTTTCGAAGTGCTTACAATATCAATTTATTCATAAAGCGTCAGCGACGGGCGCTTTTACATGCTCGCCAGTAAAACGATATAAATCATAATGATACATCGCATTGACCTGTCTTTATTCTTCCTCGTCAAACTTGCCTCACAGTATTCTCACAATTGATAAATAGTATTTAAAATCAATATTTTATAAAAATTTTTCTCGCCATGTAACGACTTGACCACCCGTGGTGCCAAAGATATCTTCAACCTGAATGGCATGATTGCCCTGGTAAAGACGCTTTTGCCAACACAGAGCAGATGTCGCCCCTTAATTTGATGAAAACTTTAGGCTTTGAATCATCGCAACGTGGAAAAACTTATTTTAAGCAGATCTGTTTCAATGAAATGGCTAATTAACGTCACGTTTCTAGACCGTCGCTGGCGGCATAGGGAAAGATCTCCCTGCTCATTATGCGCGTTAACGATAAACGGTTGCTCCTCACCCTTTTCAAAAATAAAGGCGCGTGCGGCACATCGGCACTTTGTCGTGAATGTCTGCACACCGAAATAATCCACACTTTTTATTTGGACTCTTGCTATGCCATTACGCACTCTTTGTGTCTTGACCTTTTTGGGGTTGACCGCTTGCCACGACACCCCGTCCTCCCAGGAGAAACCCGCGCCGACGCAGGTGGGCATCGTAACCCTGAAAGCCCGGCCCTTTACCTATTCCAGTGACCTGACGGGGCGAACCACTGCCACCCTGACATCGAGCGTATTACCTCAGGTCGGCGGCATTATTCAGCGTCGCCTGTTCAAGGAAGGCGACGAGGTCAAGGCTGGTCAGGCGCTGTATCAAATCGACCCGTCCAGTTACAGGGCAACGTACGATCAGGCTGCGGCGGCGCTGCAAAGTGCCAGGGCGCTGGTGATTGCCGACTGCCAGAAAGCCCGTCGCTATTCGATACTGGTCAAGGAACAAGGCGTGTCGCAGCAGGATGCGGAAGACGCCGCTGCCACCTGCGGTGAAGACAAGGCCAGCGTCGCCGAGAAAACCGCCGCGCTCGAGTCCGACAAAATCAATCTCGACTGGACGCGCGTGGCAGCCCCTATTTCTGGCCGTATCGGCATCTCTACCGTGACGCCCGGCGCTCTGGTGACCGCCGATCAGACCACGGCGCTCACGACCATCACCGCCCTCGACAGCATGTATGTTGACCTTACCCGTTCGAGCGTCGACCTGCTGGAACTGCGTAAACGCGCCCTCGCCACCAACAGCAATACGCTCAGCGTGACATTGACGCTGGAAGACGGCTCTACTTACGCCGAAAAAGGCAAACTGGAGCTGACGGAAGTCTCTGTCGACGAAGCGACCGGTTCCGTGACGTTACGCGCCGTGTTCCCGAACCCGCAACACCTGCTGCTGCCCGGCATGTTTGTGCATGCCAATGTGGATGAAGGCGTGATCGAGAATGCCGTGCTCGCGCCGCAACAGGCGATTATTCGCGATCCCAAGGGCAACGCCACCGCGATGGTGGTCGATGCGACCAATAAAGTGGTGCTGAGAAATGTGGTGACCGCCACCGGTTCGGGACAGGATTATCTCATCGTCAGCGGCCTGAATTCCGGCGACCGCGTTATCGTCGAAGGCACCACCAAAGTGAATGCCGGGGATACGGTCAAACCGGTTGAAACCCGGCTGGGTAACGCGTCGACCTCCACGCCTGCCGCAACCGACACGAAACAAGGAGCCGCCTGATGTTTTCGCGTTTCTTTGTTCGCCGCCCGGTCTTTGCATGGGTGATTGCCCTGCTCATCATGATGGCGGGCGTTATTGCCATCAAGTCAATGGCCGTTGCGCAGTATCCCGAAGTCGCTCCGCCCTCCGTAAGGATCAAGGCGACCTATACGGGCGCGTCTGCCCAGACGATTGAAAACAGTGTTACGCAGGTCATCGAGCAACAGCTCACCGGCCTCGACAACCTGCTGTACTTCACGTCCACCAGCTCCTCCTCCGGCACGGTGCAGATAACCGTCAGTTTTAAACTCGGTACCAATCCCGACACCGCGCAGGTTCAGGTTCAGGATAAACTGCAACAGGCCGAATCCCGTCTGCCCGAAGAGGTGCAGGAAGCCGGGTTGACCGTCACCAAGTCGCAGTCCGACTTCCTGATGATCATGGCGCTCTACGACAAGACCAACAAGGCGACCAGCAATGACATTGCCGACTGGCTGGTCAGTAATATGCAGGATCCGCTGGCGCGCGTGGCGGGTGTGGGTAATCTCAACGTGTTCGGCAACCAGTACGCCATGCGTATCTGGCTGAACCCGACCAAGCTTGCCTCCTATTCGCTTATGCCCTCCGATGTCGAAACGGCCATTACGTCGCAGAACATTCAGCTTTCGGCGGGCAGCATCGGCTCGTCGCCGACCTCTTCCCAGCAGCAGATAACCGCCACGGTACAGGCCGAATCGCGTTTGCAGACGCCGGAACAGTTCCGCAATATTATCGTTAAAAGTCAGGCCGATGGCTCCGTGGTGCGTATTGGGGATGTTGCCCGCGTCGAGATGGGCAGTCAGGATTACGTGGCCTCTTCGCGACTGAATGGTCATCCGGCCGCAGGGGTGGCCGTGATGCTGGCGGCGGGGGCCAATGCGCTCGACACCGCCAATGCCGTCAAAGCCACTATCGAGAAATATCGCAGCAGCATGCCCGCCGGTTATGACGTCGCCTATCCCAAGGACACGACCGAATTCATCAAGCTCTCCATTCAGGATGTCGTCGAGACGCTCCTGATTGCGATTGCGCTGGTTATCGCCGTCATGTACCTGTTTTTACAAAATATTCGTGCAACGTTGATCCCTGCACTGGCGGTGCCTGTCGTGCTGCTCGGCACCTTTGGCGTCCTCTCGGCGCTGGGGTATACCATCAACACGCTGACGCTGTTTGCCATGGTGCTGGCCATCGGGCTACTGGTTGATGACGCCATTGTGGTGGTCGAAAACGTCGAACGCATCATGAGCGAGGAAGGCCTCAAGGCCCGTGCAGCGACCGAAAAATCGATGGGCGAAATTTCGGGCGCGCTGGTCGCCATTGCCGTGGTGCTGTCTGCCGTCTTCCTGCCGATGGCGTTCTTCGGTGGCTCGACGGGGGTGATTTATCGCCAGTTTTCCGTGACGCTGATTTCGGCCATGGCCCTGTCGGTGGTGGTGGCGCTGACCCTGACGCCTGCGTTGTGCGGCTCGCTGCTTCGTCACAGCAAACCCCATGAAAAAGGCTTCTTTGGCGCGTTCAACCGGGGTTATTCCCGTACTGAGCATCGCTATAAACACGGCGTTTTAAAGGGTTTGCGTCGTCCGGCAATCATGATGGTGGTCTATGCCGCGCTTGCCGCGACCATGGGCATGTTGATGATGCACCTGCCGACCAGTTTCCTGCCCAATGAAGATCAGGGGCAGGTCATGGTGCAGTTTACTCTGCCGGCGGGCGCGACCGTTAATCGGACCAATCAGGTCAATTCCGAGGTGACCAACTGGTTCCTGACCCATGAAAAAGCCAATACCGAAGCGGTATTCTCGATAACCGGCTTTAACTTCAGCGGTAACGGCGACAACGTCGGCATGGCGTTTGTGGCGCTCAAAGACTGGGACAAGCGGCCGGGCAACGCCAATACGGCACAGGCTATTGTCCAGCGCGCCAATCAGGATCTTGCCAAAGTCACCGATGCGCAGGTAATTGCCATGACCCCGCCTGCCGTTTCGGGCATGGGTCAAAGCAACGGCTTTACGTTCGAGCTGCTGTCGGCGGGCGGCACCTCGCGTGACGATCTGCTGAAAATGCGCAACCAGTTGATTGCCGCCGCCAATAAAAGCCCCGAACTCGAATCGGTGCGAGCCGCCGATCTGCCTGAAACGCCGCAGCTGAAAGTCGATATCGACAACAATAAAGCCGTGGCGCTGGGCCTTGATCTCAGCGATGTCACGGCGACGCTGAGCAGTGCCTGGGGGGAACCTATGTCGATGACTTTATCGACCGCGGCCGCGTCAAAGAGGTCTATATCATGGGCGACAGTCAGTTCCGTTCCCAGCCTGGCGATCTCGGCAAATGGTTTGTGCGGGGCACCAACAGCAGCGGTGACAGCGTCATGACGCCGGTTCTCCGCGTTCGCCACCACGCACTGGACCTACGGCCCGCAAACGCTGACCCGCTACAACGGCGTCACCGCCTTTGAAATCGATGGTGAAAATACCAGCGGTTACAGCTCCGGCGCGGCAATGAATAAAATGGCCGACCTCGCCGCCAAACTGCCCAAAGGCTCGACCTTCGCGTGGAGCGGCCTGTCCTTGCAGGAACAGCTCGCCAGCGGGCAAACCCTTGTGCTGTATGCCATTTCCATCATGGTGGTGTTCCTGTGTCTGGCCGCGCTTTATGAAAGCTGGTCCGTGCCGTTTTCGGTCATTCTGGTTATTCCGCTCGGCATTCTGGGCGCGTCGCTGGCGGCTTCATTGCGCGGACTCAACAACGATATCTATTTCCAGGTCGCGTTGTTGACCACGATTGGCCTGTCGTCGAAAAACGCCATTCTGATCGTCGAGTTTGCCGAAGCGGCGGTCAAACAGGGCATGACGCTGTCTGCGGCGGCCATTTCGGCGGCCAAAACCCGTCTGCGCCCTATTCTGATGACCTCGATTGCATTTATTGCAGGCGTCATGCCGCTGGCGTTGTCGACCGGGGCCGGGGCCAATAGCCGTATCGCGATAGGTACCGGCATTATCGGCGGCACCGTAACGGCCACCTTGCTGGCGATTTTCTTTGTTCCGCTTTTCTTTGTGCTGGTGAAACATTTCTTCACTCGCCGCGATGTTTCCGAGGAGTAATGGATGTTTCAGCCTAAATCTTTTTGTCGCCTGAGTATTATCAGCCTGTCGATGCTGCTGGCAGGCTGTATTTCGCTGGATCCCCATTATCAGCGGCCTGCACCGGCAGTCCCCGCCGTCTGGCCGCAGCAGGGCAAGACGGCGGCGGCCGACACCGTGTTGACCGACTGGCAGCATGTGTTGACCGATCAACGACTCAACGCCGTGGTGAAACGGGCGCTGGTCAGCAACCGCGATTTGCAGGAAGCGATTGCCGATATCGAGGCTGCGCGGGCGCTGTACGGCGAGCAGCGCGCCTCGCTGTTCCCGACCGTTGACGCCGAATTGACGCACACCCGCGCCCGCACTGCGTCGGAAGGCGTGAGCAGTTCGTCAGAAGCCGACGGCGCGGTAAGCAGCTTTGAACTCGACCTGTTCGGGCGCAATCGCAGTCTGGCACGCGCCGCCAAAGAGACCTGGCTTGCCAGCGAAGCCACGGCGCAAAACACCCGCATTACGCTGGTTTCCGAGACCACTACCGCCTGGATTACGCTTGCCGCCGATAAAAGCAATCTGGCGCTGGGTCAGGAGACGATGGCGAGCGCCGCCGATACGCTGCGCATCACGCAGTTACAGCTCAAGGAAGGGACGGCGGCGGCAGGCGACGTGAGTGAAGCCATGACGACCTACCAACAGGCGCGCGCCAGCGTGGCGAGCTATCAAACGCTGGTTGCGCAAGACACCAATGCGCTGAATTTGCTGGTCGGCGAAACGGTACCCGACAACCTGCTACCGGGCACCCTCGAAAGCCTTTCGCCGCAGGCAATCGCCATCGTGCCCGCCGGAACCTCGTCGACGCTGTTGCTGCGCCGCCCGGATGTTATCGAAGCAGAGCACAATCTCAAAAGCGAAAACGCCGATATCGGGGCCGCACGCGCCAACTTCTTCCCGACCATCTCCCTCACCGCCAGTGCGGGCGTCGGCAGCAGTTCGCTGTCCAGCCTGTTCAGTCACGGGGCCAATGTATGGTCGTTTGCACCCAGCGTCTCATTGCCGCTGTTTACCGGCGGCAGCAACCTTGCGCAACTGCATTATGCGCAGGCAGAGAAGAAGGGCCTGATTGCCGCCTACCAGAAAGCCATTCAAACGGCTTTCGAGGATGTCGCCAACGCCCTTGCCCGCCGCAATACCCTCGACGAGCAAATGGACGCCCAGCAGCAGGCCGTTGCCTCCGCCCAGCGCAGTTTCGACATTGCAAAACGCAGTTATGAAGTGGGCACCGGCGACTACCTCACCGGTTCTCACCGATCAACGCACGTTGTGGTCGACTCAGCTCGATTTGGTGGCGCTGCAACAGACCGACTTCGAAAATCGCATTACGCTTTGGGAATCCATAGGCGGTGGGGTTTGAGGCTGGCAGTACATTAGTGATTAAAGGCAAAACGACGTGAAATAAAAAGCGCGGTGCTCGACTGAACACCGCGCTTTTTTACATTTCAGGGGGCGACTCGCGCGTAGCCCTTGAGAAATCGACCTAAAACGCCCGCGCCCCGCTATCAATACTTGGCGGAAACGGGCTGACCTCGCGGTCGATTACCCTTCAACCCACAGGGTCTGCGGGTTGGTAAACTCGCGGATCCCGAAGTGTGACAGTTCACGTCCGAAACCACTCTTCTTCACACCGCCGATAGGCACGCGTGGGTCGGAGAAGCTTGGCGCGTTGATGAACATGCCGCCCGTGTAAATCTGTTTGGCCAATGCCTTGGCCGCATCGAGGTCACGGCTCCACAGGCTGCCGCCTAAACCAAACTCGGAATCGTTGGCCATGCTGACGGCTTCTGCGGCGTCTTTGGCCACAATCAGCGAGGCGACGGGACCGAATAACTCTTGCTTGAAGCTGGTCATTCCCGGCTTGACGTTGCCCAGCACGGTAGGCGCGTAGTAATTGCCCTCGCCTGAAATCGGCTCGCCGCCGAGCAACAGCGTCGCACCTTCTGCCAGCGTCGCCTTAACCTGCCCGTCCAGCTCATCGCGCAGGTCAAAACGCGCCATTGGGCCAAGGTAGGTGCTTTCGTCACGCGGATCGCCGATTTTCAACGCTTTTACCGCCGCCACGAATTTTTCGGTGAATTCGGCCATCACAGACTCTTCAACGATAATACGTTTGGCAGAGATACAAATCTGACCATTATTCATGAATCGACCCGCTATCGCGCCCTGTACGGCGGCATCGATATCGGCGTCGGCCAACACGATAAACGCATCGGAGCCGCCCAGTTCCATCACGCATTTTTTCAATGCGGCACCGGCCATCGCCGCAATCGCCGCACCTGCGCGCACGCTGCCGGTAAGCGTAATGGCCGCTATGCGGTCATCTTTGATGCTCTCGGCTACCGCGGCGTTATCGGCGTTGTAAACGTTGAACAACCCTTTAGGACAGCCCGCCTCGGTGACAACGTCACGCAAAAGATAGGCGCAACCCATCACATTTGGCGCAGGTTTCAACAGATAGCTGTTACCGGCGAGGAGGATAGGAATCGCACCGCGCAGCACCTGCCAAATCGGGAAGTTCCACGGCATCACAGACAACACGGGACCCAGCGGCAAATAGTTGACCCAGGCTTTATCGTTTTCAACCAGCGTCGGCTCGGGTGCCAGCATCGCCGGACCCTGATCGGCATACCATTCACAGAGTTTGGCGCTCTTCTCGACTTCGGCCAACGCCTGAGTGATAGGTTTGCCCATCTCCAGCGTCATCATCTCGCCCAGCGCACGGGCATTGTTTCTCAAACCCTGTGCGATGTTGCGCAGCAAGGCGACGCGATCGCTCATCGCGCTGTTTTTCCACGCGTCAAAGGCATCGCGCGTTCCTTGCAGTGCGGCGTCCACCTCTGCCGGGGTAGCGAAAGGATACTGTTTTACCCATTCGCCATTGGTCGGATTGCGGGAGAATGCGCCCGCTGGCGCTGCTGTTGCTGAATTCGTCATCTAAGCCACCTTTTAACAATGAGGATGAATGCTATCTGCCGCTCATACTAGACTTGTTAAAGCCTATTGAAAAATGAATAATAATGAAAATAACCGTCTCGATTTGAGAAGGTTAAGCGGATAGACGGATGAGGAGAGCACAGTGGATTTAACCCAGCTTGAAGTCTTTGTCGCGGTAGCCGATGAAGGCAGCGTGACGGCGGCCGCCGACCGACTGCATCGTGTGCCGTCAAATATTTCTACCCGTATAAAACAGTTGGAAGAAGAATTGGGCACACCGCTATTTCATCGTGAAAAGCTGCGGCTGCATATCTCTGATCCTGGCAAAACCTTTCTTGGCTATGCCAAACGTATTCTTGCGCTGGCCGACGAGGCAAAACAGAGCGTTTCCGGGCAGAAACCCAACGGCATTTTTACCCTCGGAGCCATTGAAAGCTGCGCCGCCGTGCACATTCCCCCGTGCTGGCGCGTTATCATCAGGCTTATCCCGATGTCGAACTCGACCTGTCGACCGGTCCGTCGGGCGATATGATTGACGGCATTCTGGCTGGCGATTATAGCGCCGCCTTTGTTGACGGACCGCCCAGGCATCCCGAACTCGAAGGCGTACCCGCATTCGATGAAGAGATGGTGCTGATTTCGGCGCTCAACCATCCCGCCGTTACCCGCGCGCAGGACATTTCCGGCGCAACTATCTACGCCTTTCGCGCCAACTGCTCTTATCGACGGTTGTTCGAAAACTGGTTTGCGCAGGACAACGCCGTGCCCGGCAAAATCTATGAAATGGAGTCTTATCACGGCATAGTCGCCTGCGTGACGGCAGGTGCCGGACTGGCGCTGGTGCCCGCCAGCATGCTTGCCAGCATGCCCGGTAAGCGCGGGGTAAAAGTTTATCCGTTGAGCGAGGAGATGGGGAAAATCAAAATCTGGCTGATGTGGCGCAAGGGCGCAGCATCAGCCAATCAGAAAGCGATGGTCAGCCTGCTCGAGGGCTAGAGAATAAGGTGGGCGATCGGCTTTGAAACACGAATCGCCCTTCTTTTTCGAGCGGCGTTCGCTTTATTGCACTTCTTCGTGGAATGCGGCGGTGCGCATTTTCCAGTAGGCGGAAGTGCGGATGGCATTCACGTCGTGGCCTTTCTCGTCGACGAAAATCGCGCGCAGCGCCTTGATGATTGAGGCCTCGGCCGCACACCACACAAAACCTTCTCCCGCAGCAAGCTGATGAGCTTTGGCCCATTCGACCAGCTGTTCGGCAGTCTCGACCCAGATAATTTCTGCCTTGGCCTGCGTCGGGAATTCCCGGCGATCCTGAGCATTGCTGGCCAGCGCCACCACGGTGACGCGCGCCGCGTGCGGCAACTCTTCAAGACGGCGCGAGATGGCCGGAAACGCGGTTTCGTCGCCAAACATCAGTTGCCAGTCATAATCCATCGGGATCACGCGAGAGCCGCGCGGCCCGGCGATTTTGGCGATATCACCCACTTTGACGTTTTCGGCCCACGCATTGGCGGGACCTTCGCCATGCATCGCAAATTCGACCACCAGCTCTTTTTTCTCGTTGCTGTAGCTTCGTGGCGTGTAATCACGCTTTGCCGGTTCGTCGGACCCGTTGTCGAAGAAGAATTTGATGTGATCGTCGAAAGACGCGCTGATGAAGGTATCCAGAGAGTCGCCGGAGAGTGTGATGCGCCTGAAACTTGGGCTGATGTCTTCAACGCGGACCACGTCCAGCGTGCGGCGCACGATTTCATGGCGGATAAGCTGTACGCGGCTAGTGGTTGTGTTGTCGGTCATGGTAAGATGTTTCCGCTTAGTTGATAATATCAACAATCTACAATTTTATAGGAGACATTGTCAACTAATGAACGACTCGCACAACGATGATGTACTTTGGATAATGCACATGATTATGCATCGCTACCGCGCGAGGCAGTTTGAAATGCTGCGTGATGGCCACTATGACATCACCCATATGGAAGCCAAGGTGCTGAGTTACGTCGGCCGCTTTCCGGGCGCGACTCAGGGCGATTTGTCGCGCTTTATGGAACGCGACAAGGCGCAGTTGGCGCGGCTGATAAAAGGCCTGCGTGACAAGGCGTTGCTGATAAGCGATATCGATCCGCAGGACCGTCGCAGCACACGCCTGACCCTGACCGACGAGGGCGCACATATCCGAAATATCATGAAATGCGAAGGTCAGCGACTCACCCAGCTCGGCATTTCGGGCCTCAGCGACGCAGAACATCAACAATTGCTGAGTCTGGTTCGCCGCGTGTATAAAAACTTTGATCCCGAGACTTCCGACTCACCGGGAGACGACGCGACCCAGGTCATCAAGATTCTGTAATCCCCGGCGGCCTGAATTATTTTCGACGGTTAAGACAAAATGTATGGGAAGTCTGCCGCGCGTGAATGGCTGAAGGCATGAAATAAAAAAACCTATGACTCAGGAAAGTCATAGGCTCCACAAGTGGGATAAAAATCACATTCGACAAGACCGGGGAGATCTTTACAACTTTACTGCTCTTACTTCAGGAGAAAATCATTTACCGCGCTGTAACCTAGCACAGCTCATTCCAGTAACTGCGACGTAATAGCCGCTGATATTGACTACTTCTGGCGATACCAGGAAGGGTCAATATTTCCGAGTTCGATGCCATATAACGATCCTGTTACAAGAAGCGATTCGACCAAACGTGAACTGTCCGCCGTAGACTGCGAAAAGAATGTCGCCGAACATCGACGTTTAACACGTTGCCATAGGGAATTAGCGGAACTGTTTTTGGCCATCATTCACTCCTTATTGCGGTCTGCGTTAGGGGCGTATTCCCCGTCGACTGATGACAGTAAACCAATATTCCGCCCCTTACAGAACTAAACCTTTTATCTTTGCTTATCAGGAAAAGTGCATTTGCCGCCCTCTGTGAATAATGAGGTTTCACAATTCCCGCGAAAAGTATAAAACGGCATGAATAGGGATTACTCGCGACGAAGACGCCGGGAAATAACATTCCCCAAAGACTGCAAGCCTTGCACCACAATAATGAGCACCAACGCGGTCGAGACAGTCGCAAAGGTGTCAAACCGTTGATAGCCATAGGTAATTGCCAAATCCCCTATCCCGCCGCCGCCCACCGTACCGGCCATGGCCGTCGCGCCAATCAGACCAATGGTCGCCGTGGTTAACGCCAGAACCAGAGAGGCCAGCGCTTCGGGTAACAGAAAATGCCAAATGGCCTGAAGCGGGGTTGCGCCCATCGATTTGGCGGCTTCAATAATGCCGGGATTGATTTCCAGTAATGAACTCTCGACCAGTCGCGCAATATACGGCGCAATATAAATAATCAGCGGAACAATGGCGCCCGCTGTGCCAATGGTGGTATGCACTACCAGGCGGGTAAAGGGAAGAATGGAAATCAGTAAAATAATAAACGGCAGCGAACGCACGACATTAATAATCGGATTGATGACGCGATAAAAGAATCGGTTATGCACCAGGCCGCCCGGACGGGTAATGACCAGTAATATGCCAAGTGGAATCCCGAGCAGCGAGCCAAGGAGTAACGAAATACTGACCATCAACAGAGTGTCGTGCATCGCGGCGAGAAACTGGTCCAGAGTAATGGCGGTTTCAAACATTAGTGTAACTCCTCGACGCGCACGCCGGAATTTTGCAGGAAACCAATGGCATTCCCCAATAACTCCCCGTCGCCGGTTAACTGAATAATCATAAAGCCCAGCACGGTATCCTGCACTTCCGACATACTGGCAAACAGAATATTGAATTCGATATCAAAGGTTTTCATCATCTGATATATCACTGGCTGCCCTGCCGTTTCCCCCAGAAACTCCAGACGATAGCGCCTGACATGGCGGTCATGATCCGATGCGCGGTCGATACTCTCCGGCAGGCTGTCGCGAATAAGCGTGCGCACGAAATTCAGGGTAGTGGGATGCTGCGGTTGGCCGAACACCTCAAGCACATTGCCGTGCTCGACAATGCTGCCATTGTCCATCACCGCCACCTTGTTGCAGATTTTTTGAATCACCGACATCTCGTGGGTAATGAGGACCAGCGTGACGTTAAACTCGAGGCTGATGCGCTTGAGCAGCATCAGGATTTGCACCGTCGTTTGCGGATCCAGCGCCGACGTGGCTTCATCGCAAAGCAGAATGGAGGGATTCGTCGCCAGCGCACGCGCAATGCCGACCCGCTGTTTCTGCCCGCCCGACAGCTCGGCAGGATAGCTGCCGCCGCGATCGGCGAGGCCGACCAGTTCCAGCAATTCGTTGACGCGGCTGTCGATAAAGGCTTTATCCTTTCCGGCCAGAATCAGCGGAATGGCAACATTTTTCCAGACAGTTTTAGACTCCAGCAAATTGAAACCCTGAAATATCATGCCGATGTCTTTCTTCATCTCCCTTAATTGCCGGGCATTAAATTGACTGATGGTGTTGCCCTTCACAATCACGTTGCCCGAGCTGGGCGTTTCCAGCGCATTGATAAGCCTGACCAGCGTGCTTTTACCTGCGCCGCTGTAGCCGATAATGCCGTAAATATCGCCCTGTTCGATTTTCAGATTGATATGAGTGAGTGCCCGGGTGGTTTTGCCTTTGCGTTGAAAAATTTTATCAACGTCTTGAAGTTCAATCATTGCCTTGCCCCGATAAAAAATATCTGGCTCAAGACTCGCCGCCCAGGGCGACGAGTCGGTGGATTCTCGTTATACGTTGGGAATTACTTCAGATAATCAGGCAACAAATAGCCCTGATACTGTGCATTCGAAAGGATATATTGCTTGAATTCGGCGGAGTGATAGCCTGCGATAATATCTTTGGCGAATTGCGCGTCCTTATTTTTGCCTGCGATAGTGACCACATTGATAAAGCCTTTGACCGGATTCTCGAGCTTCAGAGCGCTGTTTAACTTCATACCGCTCGAGACGGCGAAATTACCTTGAATCGCCCCGTAGTCGACGTCAGGTAAGGCGCGAACCTGCTGGGCATTGTCCATTTCCTTGAAAACCAGTTTGTACGGGTTTTCGCTGATATCTTTTTGCGAGAAAGTGGCGGGATCGGATTTCGGCGAGATTTTTATCCAGCCGAGATCCTGAAGCAGCAAGGCGGCGCGATATTCATTGGAAGCCTGATTCGGCACGGAAATAGTTTCTCCGGGCTGCGGCTTATCACCGGCTTTATGTTTATTGGAATAGAGTCCCATCGGCGGCGTCGGAACCTGAACAATGCCGATATTGTCTGTGCCCAGACGATCGTTGATGGATTGCAGATAAATAGGATGCTGCATGATGTTGCCGTCAATCGCGCCGGTCGCCACTGCATTATTCACCTGAATGCCGTCGCTGAAATCCTTGTAGACCAGCTTGTACCCTTTTGCTTCGAGGAACGGCCCGACACCTTTGGCAAACTGCTCCTGATAAGGCCCCGGATTAAAGCCCAGCGTAATGGTTTTTTGATTATTGTCCGCGGCATGAACGGCAGAACTCGCTGCCATGATTAATAAAGATGCCAATAACGTCTTGTTAGCTTTCGACATAAAAAAATAGCCCTTTTTGATTGTTAATCGTCAAGGGCTATCCAATCATATCGGCCTTCGGGAGCTAAACAATTAAAAGCGCATAGCTAAGCCATTTATTATCTAACTTCGCCGCCGGATTCGGACGGGCTTGTCAGGACACCAGAATATCGGCGTAATAACGCTCGGCCACGTCGGGATGCGAACGCAGACGGCCTTTGAGATAGTTCCAGCCCACGTCGCGCAGCAGAGGATTCTGCGGATCGCTTTCCGGCCCGTTGGCCTGCGCCGCCAGGTCTTGGGGAAGCTGGAATACCGGCACCACAGCGTCGAGTTTCGCGCCGAGGAAGAAGGCCAGCGACAGGCGTTCCTGCCCGGCAGGCGGCGCTACTACGCGGTGCACCGTCGCGCGTAGATAGCCATTGGTGGCCAGTTCCAGCAATTCGCCGATATTAACGACAAATGCCCCCTCAATCGGCAGTGCATCGACCCAATGCCCCTCTTCGACTTCCACCTGAAGCCCTTTTTGCCGGTCCTGCAGCAGGAAGCTCAGAAAACCGGAATCCTTGTGAGCGCCCACGCCCTGATTGCTCTCGCCGTCGCCACGGCCCGGATAGCGAATCAGTTTGATATGCTCGTTGGGCTTGTCGCCGTACAGCGGGTCGAAAGCATCAATGGGCAAGGAGAGCGTTTCGGCAAAGGCGCGCAAGATTTTCAATGACATGGCGGTCATGGTTTGCTGCCAGTTCAGCAGCAGAGGTTTAAGTTCAGGCAACGACTCGGGCCACTGGTTAGGCCCCTGCAAACGCGACCATGCGGGCGATGTCTCGGTTTGCGGAATAGGCTGGCGTTCGGCCCCAAGATCAAACTGTTCACGCCAGTCAGGTTGACCGCGTGTGCGCTCGGAGGCGGCGCGATTATAGCCGCGAAAATGGCGGGAATGAATCATCGCTACGCGGTCTTTTTCCTGCTCCGGCAGCGCAAAGAACTGCCGCGACGTCTCTTGCACGTCGGCCAGCAACTGCGAATCGACACCATGATTGACAAGATAAAAAAATCCGATGTCCCGCGCAGCAACGCGGAGTTCTTTTAGAAACTCCGCGCGCTGTTCAGGACTCCCGTCGAGTTTGGACAGGTCAATAACAGGAATTGAAGTGGCTGTAGAATGAGGCATAACTGACTCCCTAGTTAATCTCATTCCACTCTATCACCGCTAAACGGGCGTCCTTAAGGATTTAAAATGCATTACTTATGCAGGATCCTGCTTGTACTGGGGGCGGGAGATAAAAATGCTCAGCCCGGCCAGCAGCGCCAGCACACCGCCGAGAATAAACGCGGCAGAGGTGCCCTGCGTATCCGCCAGCATGCCGCCAAAGAAGGCACCGCACGCCAGGGCAATCTGGAATACGCTGACCATCAACGCAGAGCCGCTTTCAAACAATGCGGGCGACGCCTGGTAAATCCAGATATTCAGGCACACCGGCAGCGCGCCGAAGGCGAGTCCCCAAATCACCACCAACGTCGAGGCGGCCGCCACGTTGCTGCTCAACTGCGAGGCAATCAACACGGATAAGGCCAGCATCAAGATGTTGCCGAGGAAGGCGCGCTTGACGCCAAATTCGCGCACGGTGATTTCGGTCAGGAAAGTCCCCGCCAAACCTGCAATGCCATAGCCCATCAGCAGCAGAGAGATGTCCGAGGCGGAAAGCCTGACCTGAAAGCGCAGCCACGGCTCAAGGTAGGTGTAGGCCGAGAATTGTGCGGCCGCCATAAAGATGCCGATAATCAACCCACGGCGCACGCCCTTGATTTTAGCAACGGTAAGCAGCGAACCAAGGCCGAGTGAATTTTTCGCCGGTAGAGACGGCAGCGCCAGCCACTGGAAGATAAACACACCGATAGCAAGCACCGTATTGGCGGTAAACGCCATGCGCCAGCCAAACAGTTCGCCGATAAATGCGCCCGCAGGGACACCGGCGACCGTGCCGACCGCCACCCCTGCGCTTATCAAAGAGATGGCGCGCGCACTTTGCGCTTCGGAAACCAGCCGTCTGCCCGCTGGAATGGCAAAGGCCCAGAAACCGCCAACGCCAAAGCCTAAAATCAGGCGGCCAAGCAGCAGCGCCGGAAAGGTATGCGCCATCATCGCGATAGCATTGGAAAGAATGATGCAGCCGGTCAGAATCAGCAGCAGCGTCTTGCGATTAAGCTGACGGGCGAGCAGCATGATAAGCGGTGCCGCGATGGCGGCGATAAGACCCGGCAGCATGATAGCCCACCCCGCCTGTCCTTCAGAGACATTCAGCGCATGAGCAATGGGCGAAAGCAGGCCGATTGGCAGGAATTCGGTGTTCACCAGTGCAAAGGTGCCAAAGGCGAGTGAAAGCACGCCTAACCAGCGTTTTAATGACGAGGTGGTGGGTTCTGCACCCAAAGTGGAGCATTGCGACATTTTTTTATTTCCCGGCAGGTATTTTGTGGCTATAAAACGTGAAGCAAGTCACAAGGTCAAGGGATAATGCGCGTCGGACGTGCCATTGTGTGCTGTAGACGGATTTCCGCTCATGAATCCCTGCCAGACGCCACGAGGCACAATGTGCAAATAAGTTAAGTTTAAATTAATAAGTATGTTGTAACTAATTAAAGCATTTCAAACGAAGCAACGGTGCCTCGTTTGAAAGTCATAAATACGCCCTTACTGGCCGCCGTCGACCGAAATGATTTGCCCGTTAACGAAGCTGGCAAGCTCCGAAGCCAGGTACAATGCGGTGCTGGCGATTTCTGCGGGCGTGCCGAGACGGCGCAGCGCAATGCTTGCGAGCAGACGTTTTTGCACCTCTTCGCCCATGGCCTCCCACTGCTTTTGTGTCGCCTCGTTGGTGATAACAAAACCCGGCGCTACCGAATTGACGCGTATGCCGAACGGGCCAAGTTCATGCGCCAGTTGACGCGTCAGGCCCAATACCGCATGTTTCGAGGCGCAGTAGGCCTGAACACCGGTCAGTGATGCCTTCAAGGCGGCACCGGAACTGATGTTGATGATGGCCCCCTTACCCGCCTTTTTCATCATCGGGGCCACGGCACGACTCAACGCAAAGGCCGCGCCGAGATTAATGGCGATTATTCTGTCCCACTCTTCGTCCGTGATTGTCTCGATGGGTTTGCCGCTCTGCCCGGCAACGCCGCCCGCGTTGTTGACCAGCACGTCGATGCGCCCGCCCGTGTCGGCGCCGACCTTTTCAATCCACCGCTGTGCCGCCTGCCTGTCGCATAAGTCGACCTTTGCGGTATGAATGCCGAAAGCCTGCAACTCGGCCAATCTTTCCTGCTGAATATCGCAGGCAAATACGGTAGCGCCGGCACTAGAAAACCGTTTGGCGATTTCGCGACCAAATCCTATGGCGGCTCCGCTGACCACGACGTTGATATTGTTGAAATTCATCATTTGTCGGCAAGCTCCAGAATATTGCTGTCTGACAACGGGCGTTTCCCCGCTTCAATCTCTTTGATAAGGGTGATTAATCCCGAAACCTTCGGGCAGGCAATGCCCTTTTCCGCGCCGATACGCACCACTTCGCCCAGCTGCCCCTCGACTTCGGTGGCGCGTTTACGCACCGCCAGATCACGCCAGATGCCGGAGTGGGTTTTCACATTGGGTCGATTAAACGCCACCATGTCAGTAATGCTCTGCTCGGTAAGCGCAATGGGAGCTTGCGGGTCGAACGCGTCAGGATTGAACCCGTTAAAGCTTTTCATGGCGATGCCGCAGGCGCGACCGACCGCCACCACTTCACCCGCCAACTGCCTCCACAGGGGCCAAAGCTCGCGGCGCGCCAGAGAGTCGGCGATACCGACTTCACCCACTGCCTGCGCAAACAGAAGCGAGGCGTAGCCCAGTTTTCCCCATAAATAGGCATTGATATCAGCAGTCAGAATGGCATCCGGCTCGAAGTGACACACATCCTGATGCAAGGTCACGACGCGTGGCGTGATTGCGCCGTCGAGTTCTCCGACCACCACGGCGGCGCGGTTGGAATACGTGACCTGACCCGGCTCGGTCCAGTCTGCGCCAAAGTTGACAAAAGAGCCGAGGGTACGCGTTTCACCCACTACGGCGGCTATGGTGGGTTCGCACAGGCCGTTTTGAACGGAAAGCACAAAACCCTCTTCTGCCAGAAACGGCAAAAGTGCCTCGCTTGCGATCTGAGTATGATGAGATTTCACCGCCAGAAAAATGCGCGACCAGCGCGTTGTCGAGTGCGCCGTGTTCGGTTCGGCTGGCGTAAAGGCCTCGGCCTGAACGGTAAATTCATCAATCGGGCCGGAAATCGTCAGCCCCTGAAGGGGATCTCGAATGGCAGCCACATGCGCCTCGTCGATATCTACAAAGGTCACGTCGTACCCGGCGCGCAACAGATACGCACCCAAGGTGCCGCCGATAGCCCCTGCGCCCCAAACCAGAATATCTTTTGTCATCTTGTCTCCCTGAAGGGTCGTGTTTTCAATAAACGCCTGTCGTTCATATATATGAACGATGTTTTTATATATGAATTTACCCTAGCATGTCGGCTATTTATCGTCCAGAGGAGCAAAAAGTGTTCGCTGGCGAGGCATAAGATTTAACAATGCCCGCCAAAGGTGTGGTGTTCAGAGATACAACTAAGAGGAGGATCGCAATTTAAGAAGAAATCAGAAAAAAATCAGTTTATCAGGCAGTTAATTTCATGTAGGCCGTCAGTTTTTCGGCTTCGGCAAGCAATGTCTGAATAATCGTCGTTTTTTTGTCTTCAAATCGCGCGGTCACACAGGAAACATTTAGCGCAGCGATAGGATTTCCGTATGCATCGTATACCGGCGCAGAAATACCGGTTCCGCCCACGTCATATTCATCGATAACGCTGCAATATCCGTTGTCACGCGCAGCGCGTATTCGCTTCAAGATTTCCTGCGGGTCAATGATAGTTAACTCGGAATGACGAGTCAGCGGATGGCGTTTCAGGGTTTCAAGGCATTCCGCCTCGGATTGGTGTGCCAGCAAGACTCTGCCCATTGCCGTGCAATGAATCGGCAGGATTTGTTCAAGGCGTGCTTCATAGCGGATGGGTTGATGAGAAAGGGATTGCAGAATCAGCGTAATCTGCCCCTCGCCGTTCAGTACGCCCATGCTGATAGTCTCGCCCAACGTCAATGCCATCTCGTCCATCACAGGACGCGCCACGGCGGCAAGTCGCCGTAAGGCATTGCCGCCCCAGCCAAAACCGTGCGCCTTGAAGGTGTCATTGATGTAATACAGGCCCTGCGCATCCTTGAGAAGATATCCCCGGCTGGTCAAGGTTCGCAGCAAACCCAGCGCGCTGCTTTTCGGCAGCTCGAAGCGGGCAGCGACTGTTGCCAGCGATAGGCTATGCGGTTGATTGGCAAAATATTCCAGTAAATCCAGAACGCGGGCGGCGGAGCGAACAACATCGGTCATTGAATTGAGAATCCTTGTGAAGATTACGCTTGCGGCCTGTCTGCCAGCCAGTCGATAATTTCCTGACACAGTGCGGCCGGTTGTTCCAGCGGGATCATATGACCGCAATCCGGGATAACGCGCAACATGGCACCGGCGATATGTTCCTGTAATTCAGCGGCTTCTTCGAAACTGCGCATTCTGTCATCCTGCGCGGCAATGATGAGCGTCGGGCAGGTAATCTGCGACAAGGTCTGGGTATCGCTGTCGCGGTCAAGACGCGATTGGCGCACAAACACCTCATAACCCAGACGTTGGCCCATCCCTTTAAGCTGTTGCAGCAGGTCGGGATCATGGCTGCGATCGGGATGCAATGAATAGCCCAGCGACTGATTACCGAGGCCGTTATAGGATTTTGCGGTCACCGCCTTCGCGGCGGCGGCCTTGATGCGCTGCTGCGTTTCCGAGTCTGCACGGCTTGAGGTGGCGACCAGAATCAGCGACGACACCCGTTCGGGAATGCGGCGCAGAATCTGGCGGGCAATATAGCCGCCCATCGAGAACCCCAGCAGCACAAAGCGTGGCGGGCAACTCTCGATTATCCGTTCGGCCATCTCGGCCATCGTTTCGCCTTCGTCAAGCTGCGCCAGCGTCAGAACGGCACCCTGCTGTTCCAGCGGCCCCGCGATTTTATCCCACAGGCGGTCGTCAGTCATGTAACCGGGAATCAATACCATATTGCCGATAGACATTGCGCGGTCTTTTCCTTGCCAATTGAAAGATAACGTTTTTACAGCTTACACCACTCAGGCGACAATTTCCGTCAGCGAGAATCCCTGGATAGGAAAATCGGGACTGTTGGCGCAATCGGAAAGGTAGCGCGCCGGGGGTTTACCCTGCGCCTTGCGGAACATGGTGACAAAGCTGCTGGCGCTTTCATAGCCCAAATCTAGGGCGACGGTCTGCACGCTAATCCCTGACGACAGTTTCTGCAACGCAAGGATCACGTGCAGCTGCTTGCGCCAACGGTGTACGCTCACGCCAACCTGACTGGCAAAGGTTCGGCTCAGGCTGCGCTCACTCATGCCGATACGCCCGGCCCATTCGGACAGCGTCGATTTATCGGCAGGATTTTGCAGCATGCCGTCGGTCAACTGGCGCAGGCGAGCATCTCGCGGTAACGGAAGATAGAGGTTTTCGACACGCGCCACGGCCAACTGGTCGAGCAGCACATTGACGATATTGCCTTCCGGCCCCTGCTCGTCATAGAGCAGCGGAAAGTGGGCTGCATGCAGTAAAAGTTCGCGCAGCAGCGGCGTGACCGACAAGGTACAGCAGGTGGTCGGCAAGGCCAGATTGGCATCCGGTTCGACAAACAGGCTGTAACACTGATTGACGCCGGTGCCGCGTGCGGAATGCATCACGCCCCCGGGATCCAGACGGCGCACTGCGGCGGAACCACCCACACGCCCTGCTCCAGTTCGCAGCTGATGATGCCTTTGAGCGTATAGATAAGCTGTGCCTTGCGATGACGGTGCATCGCCAGTTCCCATGCCCCGTTGGCGCGCGCTGCGCCCACCGCGATAACGGGACGATCGATAGCGTCGATGGAAACTTTACTGCAATCTCCCGGGTGACATTGAATGATCGGCATAATTGTTTAAGGCTCGTTAAATATTTGGCTGGTTTGATAAATAATATGGCTGAATTGCGCATTGTAGTCCAGCACGAGTGGTGGCTAAATGTCAGCCTTAACGGGGGAATCAAAATATGTATCACGAAAGCATTGTCAGTGAACTGTTGGATTGGATTGAAGATAACCTGGATCAATCCTTGACCTTGGATACCATTGCCGCGAAATCGGGCTACTCGAAATGGCATCTGCAACGCCTGTTTAAATCATTTACCGGCCAGACATTAGGCACTTACACGCGCCAGCGCCGATTGACGATGGCCGCAACCGAACTGCGTCTTACCCAGAACTCCGTGTTGCGCATCGCCGACAAGTATCAGTTCGATTCTCAGCAGACCTTTACCCGCACCTTTAAAAAGCAGTTTAAAACCACGCCTGCGGTGTATCGACGTCTCGAGAACTGGCCTGTGCAGGGTCTTTGCCCAAAAATCGACATTCATGAGGGCGAGATAGCCACTCAACCCGTGGTCGATGTCGAAGCCACGCCCTGCTTTTCCAAAGCCCGGCCCTGCCATGCCACCGTGCCGCGCCACCGGGGAGCGGAACAAGCCGGTTTTTTGGGATAGACCGATCAAGGCGGTTTTAGATTTGGGAAATCTAAAGGCAAAGTTTGGTTTTTTAGATTGGGAATCTAAGGCAACTTTTTAAATACAAATTCAAGGTCAAGGTCAAGTTCAACGGCATGCGCTGCGCTTACTGGGCGGCGGCCCAGACCGCCCAAAGGGTGTGCCTGGGCCCACACCCTTTGGAATCCCGCGCCCTTTGCCCTCGCGACGCGATAAGTGCAAAATAACGACATCGTTTCAGTTACCCCCGCCGTGTGGCGTGGGTCGCGGCGCTCCGCGCTCCCGTCACTCCGCTCGCGAGCCAAACACGTCTCGCTCACGCCGTTCCGAGCCGCCCTGATACCGCCAATCACAGCCTCTACCCCAAAACCGGCAACCCGCCCGCGGTCAAGACCCGTTCCCTCCAAAGGCGAAACCTATTTTCTTTGAACAGAGATGGCCTAACCCTTTTGAGTTTTAATTATTCTGGAAATGGGGGTAAGTAAGGTCTTTCATATTTTCGCTTCCAGAAATAAGCCGTTTGTGGGCAGGCGACGCGGAAGGATGAACACGATTTTGGGTAGAAGCTGATACTGGCGGATTCGGGGCGGCGCTGAGTGAAGTTGAGCAAGACGTTTTTGGCTTGCGAACGAAGTGAAGGGACCGCGGCGCGGCGCGACCTACGCCACGCGCGGGCGCGTCTGGAAAGATCTACAAACTTGAGAATGGCACAGCTTGGCGAGGACAAAAGGCGCAGAGATGCAAGAGGTGGCGCCTTCCACCTCTTGCCCGGTTCCGGCGCTGTGGGTTAAATGCCCATTGAAGCTTTGAAACCGGAAAAATTCCTCGGAGCCTGTTGCCCTGAACATTGGCATTTAAGCCGCGCCTCTGGGCCGCCGCCCATTAAGCGCAGCGCATGCCTTTGAACTTGAACTTAGATTTGAAATTAAAAACAAATTTGAAATCAAAACCAAACTTTGCCTTTAGATTTTTCAAATCTAAAACCGGCCCGAGCCGTCTCTCCCTTACTCCAGTGGTTGGAACTTCAGGTTCGATAAGGGCTGTACCTTGTCTTCGCGCACCATCTTGTAATCCGTTTTGGTGCCTATCCATTTGTCCCAGATCTGGTCGATTTCACCGGCATCATCCATCGCCTTCAGGCTGGTGTTCACTTTTGCCAGCAGCGCAGGTTCGCCCTGCTTCATGCCGATGCCGATGGGTTCCAGCGCCATCGGGAACGACGTCATCGCCAGATTGACCCCGCCCTTTTTGGCCTGCTCGATCATCTTGATGGCCGTCATGGTGTTGGTGACAAAACCGACGGATTTGTTCTGCTGCAAGGCCAGATAGGCGGATGCCGTATCCTGGAAAGTAATCGCCTTGGCACCGGCCAGATAGATAGATTGCTCGGACGTCGTGCCTTTGGTCGCACTCAAACGCTTGCCTTTAAAGAAAGTGATAGGCTCTGCGGCGTTCTTGTCTTTCACCACCAGCATCTCTTTCGCGACATAATACGGATCGCTGAACTGAATCTGCGCGGCGCGGGACTTGGTGTAGGCCAGGTTTGCGATAAGCACATCGACACGACCGGTCGTCAGCACGGGAATACGGGCTTCAACCGAGGTGGGCATCAGATTCAGCTTTAATCCCATCTGTTTGGCCAGTGCAGTACAAAGGTCGACATCCATGCCGACGAGTTGACGCGTCTGCTGATCTGGTGAAGAAAACGGCGGTACGTCTGAATACACGCCACAGTTCAGCGAACCCCGCGCCTGTATGTCACTCAGCGAATCGGCATGGGCGGCGAAGGTTGAAGCCACTAGGGGGCTTAACAGCAGCGCTAACGAGAATTTATTCAATTTCATAACTTTACCCCGAAAATTGTCAAATATAATTGTGACAGCGTCACGCGCTGTGCGCATAAGTCGAGCCAAAAAACGGTAAAAAGTGTGACCCGTATAAACATTCAGTGCTGGCGTAAATCACTCAGGAATCGCTGAGCACGCGCATGACTGGGCTGCGTAAAGAAGCGCTCCGGCGGCGCTTTTTCGAGGATTTTGCCCTCGTCCATAAACCAGATAGTGTCGGCGACTTCACGGGCAAAGTTCATCTCGTGCGTCACGCACATCATGGTCATCCCTTCCTGCGCCAGCCCGCGCATGACACTCAGCACTTCCCCGACCATTTCAGGGTCAAGCGCACTCGTGGGTTCATCAAACAACATCACCGGCGGTTTCATGGCAAGCGCCCGGGCAATCGCCACTCGCTGTTGTTGTCCGCCAGAAAGTTGCAGCGGATAGGCCTCGGCCTTATGCGCCAGCCCAACGCGTTCGAGCAGCGCCATCGCCTCTTTGCGAGCCTGCGACTTGCGCACGCCGAGCACTTTTATCGGTGAAATCATCACGTTTTCCAGCACCGAGATATGCGGGAACAGATTGAAGTTCTGAAACACGAAACCGATGCGGGTACGCAGCTGATTCAGTCGCGTGCTGGTGCCGTTGATATCCAGGCCTTCAAACAGTATCTGTCCGTCCTGAATGGGTTCGAGACGATTTACGGTGCGGATCAGGGTCGATTTACCGGAACCTGAGGGCCCGCAGACGACAACCACTTCTCCACTGCGGATTTCGGCACTCAGGTCCGTCAGGGCCTGATAATCGCCGTACCATTTATTGACCTGGTTAAACATAATCAGCGGGGTCATGACGGCTCCTTATTGTGTAATTTCAGGGGTTAATGCAGGGGTTGGTATCGATGCCTGCGCCCCTTGATGACGAGTACGCTGGCGGGCAATCCGTTTTTCCAGCGTATTGGCAAGCCAGGTCAGACTGAAGCAGATCACGTAATAGCTCAGCGCGACGATGGCAAACACCTGAAACGGCTTGGTCAGCAGCTGATTGCTCACCTGATTGGCGGCAAAGGTCAGTTCCTGCACATTGATGACATAGCCGAGCGTACTGTCCTTGATGATGGAAACCAGCTGGCTGATGAGGCTGGGCAGCATGTTGTAAAGAGCCTGCGGCAGAATAATCAGCCGGAAGGTCTTGAAGTAGCTCATGCCAAGTGCCCGGGACGCCTCATACTGGCCGGAAGGCAGTGCCTGAATGCCGCCGCGCACGATCTCGGCAATATATGCGCTTTCATAGATAACCAGCGTACAGGCCATGGTGGCGAATCCGTTGATGTCGTGACCCAGCAGCATCGGAACGCAGAAGTAGGTCCAGAACACCACCATCATCAGCGGAATGCCACGGAATACATACACCCAGACCGCCGACACCACACGCAGCGTCCGGAACGGGGATATCCGCGCCATCGCCAGCGCAATCCCGAGCGGGAAGGCAAACAGCATGGCAACCACGGAGAGCAGCAACGTGTTGGCCAACCCGCCGAGTGCGCCATGCGGGTACTGGCCGACGAGAAACAGCATCCAGTATTGATGAATAATGTCGAAGAAATCAGACATGAGCGCTTACCTCGCCATCGCGCGTTGAAAACGTCTGGCGACCAACGCGCCACCGCCCATCAACAGCAAAGAGAAGAACAGATAGGCCACCGACGCCACCAGATAGATTTCAAAAGTTCTAAAGGTCTGGTTTTCAATTTCACGGGTGACGTAGGTCAATTCCGCCACGCCGATAACCATGGCCAGACTGGTGTTCTTGAACAGCAACACCGTGTGGTTGATAAGTGACGGCAAGGCATTACGCAGACCCTGCGGCAGAATGATGAGCCGCATCGACTTCACGTAACTCATGCCAAGCGCCCGCGAAGCTTCCGTCTGTCCCGCCGGAATGGCGCGCAAACCGCTGCGAATATCTTCCGAGAAATAGGCGGCCTGACACAAACTCAGGGCCACCAATGCGAAAATAAACTCCGCATTCTGGTCGTTTATCCAGTCTTGCAGGGCCTCGGGAAGCATTGTCGGGATGGCGAAATACCACATCATCAACTGCACCAACGTCGGGACATTGCGATGATAGGAGACATAGATACTGACAAGCGCGAAGGCAATGCGCCTGTCCGTCAGGCGGATGACAACCAGCAGCAATGCCAGAATCATGGCGAAAATCCATGCGCCCACCGCCAGTTTCAGGGTCAGCTCGATGCCATTTATCAGCAGGTCGCCATATTGACCCTGCATCACTGCACCGATATCAAAGCCGTTAGTTACCGCCATCGCGGTTCTCCTCTCAACCAGAAATCCGTTGTCATGCTTAACGCGGTTCGCCGGGGCGCATGGTGGAAAGTCCGCCCGGCACCTGTAGCGTGGGCGTTATCTCGATATTGCCGATATTGACCGCCACCGGCATGGCGAGTGCAAAGGCCACCGTGTCGGCGATATCTTTGGCGGTCGGCAGCTCGAAACCGTCGATAAACTGTTTTTTTGCACCCTCTTTGTCACCGGACACATTGCCGAAAATATCGGTCGCCACGCGCCCCGGACAGATTTCCGTGACCCGCACGCGTTTGCCATAGCAGTCGACACGCAACTGGCGCGACAGCGCATGAACACCGGCTTTGGTTGCGTGGTAAATCGAGTTGCCGCCAAAGTTGTAGATGGCCGCGATAGAAGTGATGTTGATGATGTGGCCGCGGTCACGCGCCATCATGCCCGGCACAGTCAGGCGGCACAGATGCAGCACGGCACGCAGGTTCACGTCGATTTGCAGGTCGATGTACTCTTCTTTGGCATTGGCAATCGAACCGGGATGAGAGATACCGGCATTGTTGACCAGCACATCGACTTCGATTTCGCTGCAAAGGCGAGTCAGTGCATCGATATCACTGACGTCTATCACGTGAGGAATACAGCCGGTACGCTCGGCCAGCGCCTTGAGTTCGCTTTCGCGACGCGCCACGGCATGAACGGTCAGCCCTTCGCGGCACAGACGTTCGACGATAGCTTCACCCATTCCGGCAGAAGCGCCGGTAACCAACGCGGTTTTATAATCTGAAAACGGCATAACGATTCCTCATCAATATTGCTGCAAGCTTGTCAACGCGGCTTGCGGTCGGTATAAATCGAATGTATCGGGTAATGTCAGTGACGGATAAGACAGAAAGGGTGTGTGGCAATAAGGCCCGCTTATGAAACACTCCCACCTTGAGTATATTGTTGTTAATCAATGCTTTTATTTAATGGCTGACGGGAAATCGGCCTGATTTCGCAGCCCGGCGTGTCTTCGATTTCCTGGCGAATCTCTCTTGCCAGCGCCACTGCGCCTTCCGTATCGCCGTGCAGCAGAATCGAAGAAATAGGCATCGGGATGCGCTCGCCCTCGATGCTGGTCAAGGTGCCTTCCTGCAACCATTGGCGAACACGGGCGCGAACCTGCTGCGGATCATGGATAACCGCGCCCGGTTTCAGGCGACTCACCAGCATGCCATCGGCGTGATAGGCGCGATCGGCCAGCAGCGTACAGGCAACGGTCATCCCCAGTTCACGGGCGCAACGCTCGACTGCATTGCCTGCGGTGGTACTGATAATCAACTCAGGATCAAAGGCCTGTACCGCGCGCAGCAGCGGCATGGCCATCGCCTCGTCTTCTGCCGCCATATTGCCGAGCGCCCCGTGAAAACTCATATGGGTCAGCGGATAATCGGCCAGACGGGCAAAGGCAGCGAGCGCACCCAGTTGATAAATCACATAATTTGCAAGCGTCGCCGTGTCTATCTGCATCCGGCGGCGGCCAAAACCCAATAAATCCGGAAAACCGACGTGCGCGCCGAGATCAATGCCCTTTTCTTTTGCGCGCGCTACGCTTTGCGCCATAATGCTGGCGTCACCCGCATGAAAACCGCAGGCAATATTGGCCGAACTGATGACGGACATCAGCGAGGCATCGTCGGCGATGCGGTAATCGCCAAAGCCTTCGCCGAGGTCGGCATTTAAATCAATAAAGCGCATGTTCCGCCTCCTCATGACGCACTGTTTGTGCCGCCGGTTGCAGGGTAAAAAGCACGCGACCGCGCCCAACCTGTTCGCCATTTGCCACGTTCAGCACGCGTATTTCGCCATCCTGCGGGCTGCGAATGGGCGTCATCAGGTCACCCGTTTGCAAAAAGCCGAGACAATCCCCAGCCTTGACCTGCGCACCTCGGGCCAGAGCAGACTTTTCCTGCATCGGGTGCGAGGCCCAGAACTGCCCCTTGACCGCAGCTTTAACGGTGAACGAGGTCTGACTGCGTGGCTGATTTTCGCTGCCGGAAAAGTCTTTGCCCTCACAGCGAAGGCGCAGTGAAAAGTCCTTGCCGTTAATCTCTATCTTGCCCAGTCCAGAATTCTGCATTTGGCGCGCAATCTGGCGTATATCGTTAATGGCTATCATCTTTTTTCACCCTGATCAAGCCTGACGAAGCTGTTTAATCTGTTTATCGACCTGTTGCAGATAGGCCTGCTGCGCATGCCAGGCTTCACGCGCCTGTTCGAAGTTGCACTCGATAAAACGAATGCGTCGTCCGGGCGGGATCTGCCCCAGCAACCACAGGTCGGCCTCAATCACGGTCGCGAACTTCGGATACCCGCCGCTGGGCTGCGCATCACTCATCTGGATAATCGGCTGGCCGTTGTGCGGCACCTGAATCACGCCGGGCACAATGCCGTGCGAGCGCATCTCCATCGTTTGCCGCGCGACCAGCGGTTCTCCTTCGAGGCGATAGCCGTAACGGTTGCTCTGTGGTGTTATCTTCCAGTCCTGCTGCCAGAATCGCGCGCGCGAGTCGGCGGTATAAGCCAGATGTTCACCGGCGGGCAGCACGCGCACCGGCTGCACCTGTGAAGACAGGTCGGCAAAACGCAGCCACGGCGAGGCAATCCCGACGTCGGTTTTCATTGCCCGCGCCGGTTCGGCGGCCCGCAGCCTATCGCCCTTCTGCAATCCACGGCCTTCAAAACCGCCAAATGCGCCGCGAAGCTGGGTACTGCGGGAGCCGAGCACCTCGGGGACATCGACACCGCCCGGCAAGTGCAGATAGGCGCGTGCCGAATAGCGCGATGCGTTTACCGTCAGTGTCTGTCCGGCTCTGGCCTGCGCCACCCACCACGGCGGCAGCACCTCGTCATCGAGCAGAATATCGCCGTCATTGCCGCTCACGGCAAAGGCGCAGTCTTCAAGAAAACGCACGCGAAAAGGAAACAGCGGAATCTCTACCGCCGCTGCCCCCGGCGCGTTGCCCAGCAGCAGATTTCCGAGTTGCAGCGCCAGCGGATCCATCGCCCCTGCGCGACCCACGCCATAGTTGAGACAACCGCTGCGGCCAAGATCCTGCACGCTGGTCAGCGCCGTCGTTTTTTCAATTTCAATCATGACAGCACCTTCTCTACGCGAAATTGCAGACTGTCGCCGGGGCGCAGCATGACCGGTGGCGACGCCTTGGCATCGAAAAACACATATTCCGTGTGGCCGATGGTGTTCCAGCCGCTTGGCCCCGCCGATGCCGAGACGCCGGTTTGCACGCCGCCGATAGAAACAGCACCGCCCGGAATGCTCATGACCGGCGTTTGACGGCGCGGCGTGGCAATCGAGGGGTCCATTCCCCCCAGATAGCAGTACCCCGGATGGCTGCCGAGCGCATAAATCGGGTACAGCGGTTCGGCGTGACGGCGCACTATCTCGGCGACACTCAAGCCGGTATGGTCGGCAACATCCGTCATATGTGGTCCATATTCACCGCCGTAATAAACCGGCAGTTCAATGACTCGGCCCTGCAATGTTTGCGCCTCGCCGCGTTGCCATTCACGGCGCAGCGCCTCGTACAATGCCTCCAACTCCTGCGGCGGCTGATGAAACGTCAGCATCAGGTTATTCATGCCGGGCACCGCTTCGGCCACCAGCGGCCAGTTAACGACCTGAGCCGACAGCGCCCAGATGCGCTGCTGGTTGGCAAGCCCCAGCTCGCCGGGTGCCTCGAACAGCATGGCGCGACTGCCAAGCTGACTGATTACGGGGTGCGTCAAACTCTCGATAGACATCATGATTCACCTCGCTCAGGACAGTGAGGCGAGCCCCTGCTTGAGGCGCACAAGACCTTCTGCGATAACCTCCTTGCTGGCGGCATAGGAAAGTCGAATATGCGATTCGCCCGCAGCGCCAAACTCGGAGCCAGGACGCACGGCAATGCCGAAACTGCGCAGGATGCCGACCATTTCCACTGACGAAACCTGGGCGCGGTAGGACGGGAAGCAGTAAAACGCGCCTTCCGGTTCATTAAGGGTTAAGCCGGGAATATCGTTGAGACCGGCAATCATCAGCGCGCGGCGCTCGGCATAGACGGCATGCATCGCGAGCACGTCCGATTCGCACTCCTCGAGAGCGGTCAGCGCGGCATATTGCACGGCAGTATTGACGGAGCTGTTCACCGAGTTGTGGACGCGGGCAGCGGCGGCAATCATCTTCGCCGGACCCGCGAGATAGCCAATGCGCCAGCCGGTCATGGCGTAGCTTTTCGAGAAGGTTTGACAATAGAGGGTGCGACCGCGCAGCGCAGGGATTTCCAGCGCCGAGGTGAACGGTTTGTCGGTAAAGACCAGGTCACTGTAGGCCTCATCGGCAATCACCAGCGTATTGCTCTCTTTGACAATATCGCCCAGCGCCTGCATCTCTTCGCGGCTGTGCACAATGCCGGTCGGGTTGCTTGGGTTGCAGAACCACGAACAGTCGTGCGCCCTGCATGGCCTCTGCCAGCGCCGCCATATCCCAGTGCAGATCGTCCCGGCTTGGCACCGGCACGCAGATCCCGCCCGCCATATTGACCAAATCCGCGTACAGCGAATAGGTAGGATCGGGGATCACCACGCGGTCGCCCGGATTGACGATAGAAAGGATGGCTGCCGAGAGTCCGCCGGTGCCGCCGTGCGTCACCAGAATCTCGTTGGCGCTCACGTCCACGCCAGACTGTGCAGACACACGTTTTGCCAGCGCTTCACACAGGGGTTTTTCCCCACGTTGTGGAGAGTAGTGAGTGAGTCCCTGTGTCAGGGCATCGGCGGCGGCCTGAATAATGCGCGGCGGCGTGGCGAAATCAGGCTCGCCCACGGCAAGCGAGATCATTTCGGCGGTCGTCGCGGGCTGCTGAACCCGCAGAGATGTTCGCTCGATGCGAAGCACGGCTTCTGCTGCGGTGAAATCGGTCGTTTCGTTCTGCTGTGAATGCATTTAACTCACCCTCAAGTGTATTCGGCTGATAATACGGCCACTGTAGCCTGCCGTTTTATCAGCCCAAAAGAGGGTTTCCGTGTGTGGTAATAAGCATCTCTTATTCGTGATTCCGCACTCAGTGCACCAGCATCAACGGGCGATTATCCTGCGTGCGTTTAACCATCAGCGACAGCAGAATATCTTTCACCGCCTGCGCCGGGGGCGACAGGGAAAGATGATCGGACATACAGAAAGACAGCGGGGCCTGAATGCCGGGCGATGTCACGCGCGACAGCCAGACGCCGGTCTGCGCCGCCATCGCGCGGGCGGCGGATTCGGGCAGAATGGTCACCCCTAGCCCGTTGAGCACGGCGGCATTCAGGGTCGACGGCGATTCGATTTCGGCGATGATGTTGGCCTTGAGTTTCTCGCGCGACAGGGTTTCATCCACCAGTCGGCGAACCACGTTATAAGGACGCGGCATGAAGAGGTCGCGCTTAACGACCTCGGCAAGTTCAATGCCGGGTCCCGGATTCGGCACCTGCGCCGAGCCGACAAGAAACAGTTCTTCTTTCATCAACGGAACAAATGACAGGCCATGCACGGGACGATCGCCGTAAATCACCGCCATATCCATGCGCCCGTTCATGATTTGTTCGCTCATCGGCGAACCAAAGTTTTCGTTGAGATAGAGTACAATGGCCGGATGCTGGGCTTTCACGGCCTGTATCAGCGGCATCGCCAGCATGGAGGCGGCGGTGGAAGGCGCGAGTCCGACAGACACGTGCCCGCTCAGCGCGCTGCCCGCGTTGTCGACCGCACTCTGCGCCTGCTCGCACTGACGCAGAATGGTTTGCGCGTGGGTGTAAAGAATTTTACCGGCTTCGGTGGGCGTGACGCCGCGCTTGGTACGAATAAGCAGTTGCTGATCCAGTTCACTTTCAAGCGCCGCCAACTGCTGACTCAACGCCGGTTGCGCGATGTGCAGCACTTCCGCCGCCTGCGTCAGGCTGCCGATTTCCACGATTTTTACGTAATATTTCAAACGTCTTAAATTCATTGTCGCCCCGCTTGCATTTGCACAATTCTCAGGATGAGTTAAAGCAATAAACGGGCCAGCAATGACTTATTCACTGGCGTGTGCAGATTTAACATGCAATTAGGTGATAAATCAGGCGGCGGACATAAGTTTTACCAATGACAATTTGATAAGAAGCTCTAAATCAGGCGTTAATAAGGTGCCTTGCGCCCGAGCGCGCACTTTTTTGGTGCAACGCCATGAAAGCCACGGATAAATTATTGGCAAAAATCAGGTTAATGGCCTCTTCGCGTGATGTGGGATTGTCATTCAACTTCGCGAAAGGGGCCTTTTTGAACTAATTTTAAACATTACACCCGCAGGAAATGGAGAACGCTATGTCCCGCCGTATCAAAAAACAGTACAAAGCCTATCGCGATGATATTCGTGATTTACAGACGCGCAGGCCGGTTCCGGGTCCGGAGATTGACCATCTCGACCCGTTTCTGTTTCTGAATCATCACGGCCCGCAGGTCTACGCTCCAGACAATCTCGGCCTGCCTTTCGGCCCCCATCCGCATCGCGGCTTTGAAACCGTGACCTTTATTCTTCGCGGCGAACTCTCGCATGCCGACACCGGCGGCCATGAAAGCATCATTGGCGCAGGCGGCGTGCAATGGATGACGGCCGGTTCAGGACTGGTTCACTCGGAACTTTCACCGGAATCCTTCAAGAAAAAGGGCGGCGAGCTCGAGATCCTCCAGTTATGGGTCAACCTGCCCGCCAATCTGAAAATGAGTGCGCCGAGTTACGTAGGGCTGCAGGCTGGCGATATTCCGCAGATTCCGTTAAATCAGGGTGAAGGTTCCGTCAGCCTGATTTCAGGAGAGCTTTCAGGTATCAAAGGCCCTGTCGAAACGTTGACCGGCGTGACGATGATGACGGTTCAACTGGCCGCAGGAAGCGAGATAACCCTGCCTGCTCCAGCCACGCGCGAAGTGTTCCTGTATACCGTAAAAGGACGCGTCGAGATTGCCGGGCAGGAAGCGCAGGCGTGGCATCTGATTGAACTGGATGACAGCGAAGACAGCGTGACGGTCAAGGCGCTGGAGGATGCCGTGCTGCTGTTTGGCCACGCCGATAAAATCCGGGAGCCTATCGTCTCACACGGACCTTTTGTCATGAATTCTGTCGAGGAGATTGATCAGGCAATTCTGGATTATCAGGCCGGCAAGTTTGACGCACTGATCGACAGTTAAACGCCCTGCAATCCCCATATAAAAACGCCGCCTCTGTGTTCAGGGCGGCGTTTTTTATAACATTTATTCTCAGTGGTAACCGGCATCCACTTTTATTTTCCCTCTGAACACGTAATAGCTCCACGCGGTGTAGGCCAGAATCACCGGAATGATAAACAGACTGCCGACCAGCATAAAGGCCTGACTCTGTGGCGGCGATGCGGCCTGCCAGATAGAAATCGACGGCGGAATGATATTCGGCCAGATACTGATGCCCAATCCCGAGAATCCGAGAAACACCAGACCAAGAGTCAGCAGGAATGGCGTGTAATGCGCCTGACGTTTTACCCCGCGCATAATTCCCCACGAACAGAGCAGAACCAGAATGGGCACCGGCATGAACAGGAAGATATTGGGCCGCGTAAACCAGCGGTCGGCGATATCGGCATGACTCAGCGGCGTCCAGATGCTGATAATCCCGACCACCACCAATAACGACAGCACCAGCGGCGTGGCGAGCGCCGACATTTTGGCGTGCAGCTCATTTTCGGTTTTCATGATAAGCCAGGTACAGCCCAGCAATGCGTAGGCAATCACCAGGCCGAGTCCGCAAAATAACGGGAACGGCGCCAACCAGCTCAATGCCGAGCCGGTATATTCACGACCGGTGACTTCAAAGCCATTCAACACGGTGCCGACCGCAATGCCCTGACTGAAGGTCGCCAGAATCGAACCGGCCACAAAGGATTTATCCCAGAACCGGACGGTGAACCTCCACGGCCTTGAAACGAAATTCGAAGGCGACGCCGCGAAATATCAGGCCGATTAGCATCGCCGTCAAGGGAATGGTCAGCGCATCGGCAATCACGGAATACGCCAGCGGAAACGCGCCATACAGACCGGCTCCGCCCAGCACCAGCCAGGTTTCATTGCCGTCCCACACGGGCGCTACCGTATTGACCATCATGTCGCGTTCGTCGGGATCCTGATTAAACGGAAACAGGATGCCGATACCCAGGTCGAAGCCGTCCATCACGATATACATCAGGGTCGAGAACACGATGATGCCGAACCAGATTATGGAGTAATCAAACATGTTTATTCCCCTCATTTTGCGGGTTGGGATTGTCTGTTGCCGCAGAAAGTGGACGAGCCGGGGTTTTACGGGTACCCGGACCGCCATGCTCGACGATTTTCCCTTCGCCCGTTTCGGGACCCTGCTTAATCAGGCGCATCATATAGTGATACCCCACACCGAAGACGGACGAATACACCACAATAAAGACGATCAGGCTGATGCTCATTTGCAGCGTGCCATGCGCGGAGACGGCATCGCGCGTGCGCTGGAGTCCGTACACTACCCACGGCTGGCGGCCTATTTCGGTGGTGAACCAACCGGCCAGAATGGCAATGATGCCAGACGGTCCCATAAACAGCGCAAACCACAGGAAGGGGCGTGACTGGTATAAACGTTTTTTATAGCGCAGCCACAGGCTGACTACGCCAAGCGTAATCATCAGCAAGCCTAGTGCGACCATCACGCGAAATGACCAGAAGATGATGGTCGAATTGGGCCGGTCATCTTTCGGGAAGCTTTTCAGCGCCGGAATTTGCCGGTCTAGGCTGTGGGTTAATATCAGACTGCCCAGATAAGGCACTTCAATAGCATATTTGGTGCGCTCTTCTTCCATGTCGGGAATACCAAACAGAATCAGCGGTGAGGCTTCGCCGGGTTTATTTTCCCAGTGCCCTTCAATGGCGGCAATTTTGGCGGGCTGATGTTCGAGGGTATTTAATCCGTGCGCATCGCCGATAAGCGCCTGTACGGGCGCGACAATCAGCGCCATCCACAACGCCATGGAAAACATTTTGCGAATGGCCGGATTATCATGGCCCCGCAATAAATGCCAGGCGCCCGACGCGCCGACGAAAAAGGCGCTGGCAAGGAATGCCGCCGTCGACATATGCAGTAAACGGAACGGGAAGGAAGGATTGAAAACGATTTTGAACCAGTCATCCGGAATAATGATGCCGTTCTGGATAATAAAGCCTTGCGGGGTATGCATCCAGCTATTGGACGCCAGAATCCAGAAGGTCGAAATCAGTGTGCCCAGTGCCACCATGCAGGTGGCGAAGAAATGCAGGCCTCTGCCCACGCGGTTCCAGCCAAAGAGCATGACACCAAGAAAGCCCGCCTCGAGGAAAAACGCCGTCAACACTTCATAGGTTAACAGCGGCCCCGTGATACTCCCGGCAAATTGCGAGAATCCGCTCCAGTTGGTCCCGAATTGATAGGCCATGACCAACCCGGACACGACCCCCATACCAAAGTTGACGGCAAATATTTTTGACCAGAAATGATAGAGGTCACGATAGGCATCTTTATGCGTTTTAAGCCACATTCCTTCCAGCACGGCAAGGAAACTGGCAAGGCCGATAGTAATTGCGGGAAAAATAATATGGAAGGACACAGTAAAGGCGAACTGAATCCGGGCGAGGTGAAAGGCATCTAATTCAAACATTGCTTAGTTCCTTAATTAACTCTCTATTTTTGCACCCTCTCGTCGTTTTGTAGAAACCCCATCCGGCGAGAAAATAAGGCGATCGTAAATCTATAACAAAAATATAAAATGCACAGTTTGGTAAAAAACTGACATAACAGTTAAAAGCGGAAATTATTGGTCATATTCTGAAATGCCATGACTCTTCGAAGTATGGCTTTAGCCATTAAGTTTGCAAGGGTGTTTTTGGAGACAAAACAGGCAATGAGAGTTGGATCGGCTTCGGCGGGTTATTTGGCTTAAAGAAAGGATGATGTGTAGAGGATGGCGAAGGGATTATCTCAACATGCCCCTCGAGAGGGGCTTTAAACGTAACAAGGAGCCTTGAATAACCGGCTGCCTATTCAAACTTGTCCTTGAATTTTTCAAGTGCCGTCGTGGCGCACTTCTCGTCTTTGTCACCGCCCGGCGCACCAGACACCCCTAACCCGCCCAATACGGTGCCATCGGCCTTGCGAATCTTTGCGCCGCCTGCGATAAAGATAATTTCCGGTTCCGTCGCCAGCACCGCGCCCTCCTGAGGGCCTGCCAGTTTGGCATCAACCAGTTCGCTGGTGGTGTTCTTGTGGAAAGTCCGGCCATAGGAGAAGGCGGTATAGGCCTTGCGATAGGAAACCGACAGCGTTTGCAGCGGCGCATTGTTGCTGCGGATCACCGCCTGCTGCTGGCCCGAGGGTTCTACCACGGTAGCTGTGACTTCATACCCTTCATCCAGACAGTTTTGCACCGCCTGACTCGCCAGTTGCTCCGCCGTTTTCCAGTCGAGTTTCTGCGTCGAGACCAGTTGAGTCGCCGACAGCGCCGAAAAGGATGCCGACAACGCCGTGATGGAAAATAAAATGTTGATTAACCCTTTTTGCATAATTCCTCCTGAAAGAATTGAGACAACGGCCTCACAGGCCCTCACCGAGGTAAACTGAAAATAGCTGAATCGTTTAAGCCTCTATCCTAACTATAGGTTTGTTATGGAATTGTTGCCAAAAAGAAAAAGGGGTTTTATGAAAATTAATGGAAAGAATGCCGCTGGACCATTTCTGCCGCGAACGATAAATGTGATGTATTCGTCCGCGTTACTGGTGTATTAGCGGCAAATAACAGCTATAAGTTATTGTTGTTTTTAAGTCGTCGTCCTATATCCATTGACCTTATGTTAGACATCTTTTATTGTGCCGACAGCAACGCTGTCTAGACAGGCCGACAGAGTGAGTTCGTCAGACTTTGCGCGTCGCCTTCCAGAACTGTTATGGAAATGGGCATCGCCACCGGACTGATTCGCTAGAAAGCTTATCCCTGCCTACCCTGCTGATTTGTGTAAAAGTTTACTCTCACAGACAGCGACTCTGACCATTTTGATTCAGAGGGCAAACAAACTGGAACACAACATGTTGTCAACAATCATCTACCGCAGCCATCTATCTGATGACGTTCAGCCGGATATCCTTCCAGGTTTGGTCGCCAAAGCGACTAAACTCAATGCCCTGTATGGCGTGACCGGAATTCTGCTTTTCGACGGCAGTCATTTTTTCCAGCTTCTGGAAGGTCCCGAAGAAGGTGTGAACACCATCTATAACCGGATCTGTCAGGATGATCGTCATAACAATCTGGTCGAGTTGATGCGCGATTACGCCCCTGCGCGCCGTTTCGGCAATGTCGGAATGGAACTCTTCGATTTGCAGCAGTACGATGAAGATTCCGTTCTCGAGGCCGTGCTCGATAAAGGCACCTCAAAATACAAACTAACCTATGAAGACCGTGCCTTGCAGTTTTTGTGCACCTTTGTCGAGGCCAGAGAAAAAGAAAACTACCTCGAAATTCCGTCTGCCGATGCCTGGACCTTTATTGCCAGTGACGCAGAGGCCGCGATGCTCGAGTCTGCAGAAACCGGATCGCTTGACTACAGTTACGCCTTCCAGCCCATTGTCGACCCTTTGACTCGCCAGGTTGTCTCGCTGGAAGCCGAATTGCGCAGCGCCGACGGCAGCCCTGCCCTGAAGTATTTCTCGCAGATTTCGGGTGAGACCGTGTACGAAGCCGAACTGAGGTCAACCCAGTTGGCGTTCGCGATGGCGAAAAAGTTGGGTATCGGCAGCAAAATGTTGTCGATAAAGCTGCTGCCGATGTCATTGGTGATGGTGCCGAATGCCGTCGATTATCTGTTGCAGGAAATCCATGCCAACGGTCTGGTACCCGAGCAGATTATCATCGCCGTGACCGAAAATGGCGTCATTACCCGTGAAGAAGAGTTTGCTGCCACTATCAAGCAGCTCAAGGCCTCGGGTATTCGTCTGGCCATCAACGATTTTGGTGCCGGTTCGGCGGGTTTACTGCTTTTGACGCGTGTACAGCCCGAGCAGATAGTCATCGATCGCAATATCATCAGCGACGTGCACAAAAATGGCCCGAAACAGGCTATCGTGCAGGCCATCATCAAGTTTTGCTCATCTCTCGAGATTTCGGTCATTGCCTCCGGCATCGAAAAAGCCGAAGAGTGGATGTGGCTCGAAGCCGCCGGTATCCTCAATTTCCAGGGCGCACTGTTCTCGGAACCGCGACTCGGCGGAATACCGGTCGTTGCCTGGCCAGAAATGGACTAACCTCCAAACAACCACCGGGAAGCCGGTGGTTTTTCTTTTCTGAATACCTCACCTCTACCCCCGGTTATCCCTATGACCTATCTCTATCTTTTTATTGCCATTATTTCTGAAGTGATTGCCACCAGCTCGTTGAAGGCTTCGGCTGGGTTTACCCGTTTTTATCCCTCCGTGGCGGTCGTGGTGGGTTATATCGTGTCATTTATTTTGCTGTCGCTGGTGCTGAAATCCATGCCGGTCGGGATTGCGTATGCGATTTGGGCGGGAATGGGCATTGTGCTGGTGGCCTGTGCCGGTTTCATCTTCTTTGGGCAAAAGCTGGATGCCTACGCCATCGGCGGCATGGCGCTGATTATTGCCGGCGTGCTGGTTATTAATCTGCTGTCTAAAACCGCCGGTCATTAGCGCGAAAGCTGTCGCCTGCGCGCCAATAAGGGTTAGAGGTCGGCCAAGGCCTGGCGCAGGTTTACGTCTGTCGATGAGGGGTCTTCAAGCTCAAGCTGGGCCTCGAGCTCTTCCAGATGTTCAATCATCGCCGCCACTGCCTGTTCGTTATCTCCGGCTTCAAGCGCAGTGATGATGGCCTGATGTTCGTCGGACTGACAGGAAGGTACATCGTTTCGCTGATACAGCGCAACGATAAGTGAGCTGCGAACCATCAGATTAGCCAATACTTCGCTCAACACCTCGTTACCGCAGATCTCGCCCAGCATAAGATGAAACTCGCTGAGCTCGCGCACGATGGCGCGGCGATCGGTGGCGTCGGTGGCCTCACGTTCATTGCGTAAATGCGTAGCAATGCGGTGACGATGACGGCGCATCATCTCGGGCGTAATGGTTTCGACAATGGCTCTTTCGATGGCACGACGTGCGATAAACACCTCGCGGGCTTCTTTCGCCGTAGGCTGAGACACCATCGCTCCGCGATTGGGTTCAATATTGACAATGCGTTGCATCGCCAGTCGTTGCAGCGCAACCTGCACATGGTTGCGATTGGCATTCAGCGCCTCGACGATTTGCGCCTCAATCAGTCGAGCGCCGGGGCGCAGCCGATGTTGAGCAATGGCTTTGGAAAGGACATCGACGATACGCTTGACTTCAAGTTGCTTGGCCGTAGACGTAATGTTGCTCATTGCTTCCCCTGATTGTGAAACATCCTGCTATCACTGATTCTATGTTCAGCGTAGTCTTTCATGCAAGGGTCGGAAAAACTTTATACCCTTTTACCACTTACCGCAGCACGCTTTGATCAGTTTTCATTTCGGCAGGTAAGTACTATGCCCCTCCAAATTGTTTTCGGTTTATTATCATGAGAAATCCAATAATAAAGCAGGTTATCTTTTTTCTGCTCTTTGCGTTTTGTGCGGCTTTTACGACTGGGGTGCTTTTTTCGATGTTGTCATTCTCAAAGATCAGGTGAAGGAAATTTCGGCTACGGAAATTATTCAGGAGTCATTCCTGTTTATTACCGCGGCGGTATTTTTCATGCAGTCTCGCCGGCATAAAGCTTTACGCGGGGGGTACATTCTTGCCTCTGCCTTTTTTGGTTGCATGTTGATTCGCGAGTTGGATGGGTTATTTGACCTGATTCATTTTGGGGCCTGGATCTATTTCGCCAGTCTGCTTGCGGTCTATGCCGTTTGCTGGGCGGCCACCATGCCTAAAACGACGTTTAACGGTCTGTATGCCATCGTGGAGGAAGAAGCCTTCCCCATTCTGCTGTTTGGATTGGTCGTGATTCTGGTGTTCTCGCGCCTGATGGGTTTACATCAGATTTGGCAGGCCGCCGTAGCGGGCGACAATGTGCGCCTGGTCAAGAATCTGGTCGAGGAAGGCATTGAATTGTTTGGCTATTCATTGTGCCTGACTGCCGCATTGCGTATGCGCTATTCTTCAATCCAAAAGATATAAAACAACCTCGGCAGGGTTCGTTGCCCTGCCGAGGTTTTACCCTGCTTTATTCCTCTATCACGCAGCCGTCTTAACCGCCTCCGCAGGCTTGGCAGGCATCACCCAGGGTGAGTTGATGGGAAAATCCGGTCGGCCTTCATCAAGCGGTAAGCCCCATTTTTTCAGCAACTGCTCGTAAATACCCTGCTTGTTCAACTTGAGCAAAGCTTGCTGCATGGCCGAGGCCAGTTTCTTGCCGTCTTCACTGGTCCCAAACCCGATACCGTAAGACGCGTTGACATAGAAAAAGACGGTCTGATACAGGTCGGGGAATTTCTTGGCGTTATAACTTCCCGCGGGTGAATCCACCCACACCGCATCGCTCGATTTATTGACTATCGACAGCATGACCGCATTGGTATCGGGATAGGTTGAGATGACCACCGGCTTTTTGCCGTCCTTGACGCATTTCTCGTTCAATACTTTGGCATCCTCGAAGGTATTGGTGCCGCGTGGTAGAGCCACATTCAATCCGCAAAGGGCGTCCAGCGAATTCATGACCATTTTGCGCTGCGGCGACGCGACAATGGTCTGGCCGATATTGAGGTAATCGACAAACGTCACCTGCTTGTGGCGGGAATCGAAATCACCAAGCGAAAGCAGCACGTCGAAGCGATTGGCGCTGAGTCCAGGAATCAGCGAGTCGAAAGAGGTCTGGGTAAAGTTGACCTTCAATCCCAGCACCTTGGCGGCAGCCGCAACGAGATCGGGCGTGAAACCGTCAATGTCGCCGTCTTCGTTGACGAATTTTATCGGCGGCACTTCAGGGTTTACCGCCACGGTCAGCGTAGACTTGTTTTTATAAGCCGCAGGCACCAGCGCCGAAAGCTGCGAGTCCGTCTGAATCGCCGCAAGGTCGGGCGCGCCCGCTGCCTGTGCCGACGCAATAAACAGAGGTGAGACGTTTAAAATACAGGCCGTCAGCAGGGCCAGGCAGGTTTTGGCGACGGGGAAATTTTTACGTGCTTTCATAAGTCACACCCTTAATGTTGGCGAGAATAGAGACAGCAAAAAAGTTCAGCATCAAATTATCGGCTGGGCATTTCGATGGAGGCGAATTCTCGTTGATGCCATAACAGGCAGCTTGCGAGGGGATCGTCATGCAGGATCGATTCGGTTATTTCACCGATAAAAATGGTGTGGGAATAACCGTCGATAGCTTCGGTAACCTTGCATTCGAGTGCCACCAGGCTGTCATGTAAAATAGGCGCACCGTTTATTCCAAACTGCCATTTAATGGTGGCGAATCGCTGGGCACCCTTGGCGGAATAAAAGCATTGTGCCACCGCTTTCTGATTGGCTGCCAATAAATTCACCGCAAAGACTTTACTGTTTATTATCATGTCATGCGCCGATGCACTTTTATTGATACAGACCAGAATGGAAGGCGGCTCGGCGGATAAACTGCATACCGAGGTAGCAATTAACCCGGCTGGGTCAGCGCCGTCACGCGTGGTAATAATATTAATGGCACTGGTAAAGCGTGACATGGCGTGGCGAAACAAATCGGCTTTATTCGAATCAGTCATGAGTAAACCCTGAGAAATAGAGCGTGAGTTACGTGGTAAATGTTTTTAATAATGCGAATTATTTGCCAAATACCAGAGGATCCAAACCTAAGTTCCCGCGCAGCGTCGAAGCTTCATACTCCTGACGGAATAACCCGCGCTTGCGTAATTCAGGCAATATATATTTGGCAAAATCATCAATTCCCTGTGGCAACGTTGCCGGACAGATATTAAAACCATCTGCCGCGCCACCTTTGAACCAGGCTTCCATTTCATCGACGACTTCTTCAGGCGAACCAATAAAATTCTTGTTGCTCCCGGCAGCCACACGGTTAAACATCTGGCGAATGGTCAGATTCTCTTTACGCGCGACTTTAAGCAGATTTTCGGCAATACTGCGGACCTTCTGATTACCGACGTCAGGAACGGGGCCGTCAATATCATGTCCCGACAGATCGCCGAGCACGTTGTACAAGAGCGCCAACCCGGTCAGCGGGTCGATCAGCGCCTCGAGTTCATTGAATTTATCCAGCGCTTCCTGGCGGTCTTTCCCGGTATAAATGGTGACGCCTGGCATAATCAGCAATTGATCGGCCGAACGGCCATATTTCGCGAGACGCCCTTTAATGTCGTCATAATAGGTTTTCGCCGATTCGAAATCCTGCGCGTTGCTGTAGACAATATCGGCGCTTCTTGCCGCCAGTTCTCGTCCCGCCTCGGCTGCACCCGCCTGCACGATAATTGGCCGTCCCTGTGGAGTGCGGGCCGAATTCAGCGGTCCGCGCACTCTAAAATGCTTTCCTTTATGATTGGCGACATGCAATTTCTCTTCGTCATAAAAAATGCCGCTCTGCTTGTCACGAATAAAGGCGTCTTCTTCCCAGCTGTCCCAGAGTTTTTTGACCACTTCGACAAACTCGTCGGCACGCTCGTACCGCTCTTCATAGCCCAGATGCTCATTGCGGTTGAAGTTCCAGGCTTCCTGTTCGGACCACGAGGTCACTACATTCCAACCCGCACGCCCGCCGCTGATATGGTCTATCGACGCATATTTCCGCGCAATGTGGAAAGGCTCGTTGTAGGTCGTAGAGGCGGTCGCCACCAGGCCGATGTGCGAGGTGCAGGCACCAATTGCCGCCAGCAGCGTCAAAGGTTCAAGCTCGGCATTTTTGGAATCGCGTGCCAGCGACCCTTTCGGCGTGTCGTTGCTGCGCACGCCAATGCCGTCGGCAAAGAAAATCATGTCGAACTTGGCTTCTTCCGCCGTCTGCGCGCTCTTAAGAAAATATTTAAAATCGAGGGTTCCGCTCACCGGAACATCCGGATGTCGCCATGCCGCAAGATGATAGCCAAAATAGCGCATGGACAAACCCAGTCTTAATTTTCTGCTTTCACCGTTCATGTGTGATCCTTTGTATGATTAACCAGGAATAACTATAAAATCTGTGAAAAAAGTGATGTCGGGAAAACGATTAACTGTTTTCTCTAAGGCCGAGACTTGAGAGAAAACGTTTGCAGCGCTCGGTGCCGCCGCCGGAAAAAATATGCGCAGGCGAACCCTGATCCACAATGATGCCGCCGTCCATCAACACCACTTTGTTGGCCACTTTTCTGGCGAATTCCATTTCGTGGGTGACGATAATCATGGTTGTGCCCGCCGCCGCCAGCTCCCGCATGACATCCAGCACTTCGTTGACCAGTTCGGGGTCGAGCGCGCTGGTCGGTTCGTCAAACAGCATGACTTCGGGATCCATCGCCAACGCGCGGGCAATCGCTACCCGCTGTTTCTGTCCACCCGATAATTGCGAGGGATAATGATGAATGCGGTCGGCCAGCCCGACGCGGGCCAGCAACTTTTTACCCAGCTCCGTGACTTCCGCGCGCTTTTTGCGGCCAACGATACAGGGTCCGGCCAGAACATTTTCAAGCACGGTATAGTGTGGAAACAGATGAAAACCCTGAAAGACCATGCCGAAATAACGCCGCTGGCGATCCAGCACTTTTGTGGGCGCGCGAATACATTTCTCCCCGCGCATTTCGGTCCCCAACACTTCCCCTTTGAAGGTAATGGTTCCCGAATTAATCAGTTCGAGCATATTGATACAGCGCAGCAGCGTGCTTTTCCCGGAACCCGAGGGTCCGATAATCGCGACCACATCGCCTTTATAGAGCGAGAAATCCACGGCATCGAGCGCTGTAAATGCGCCGAAATTCTTGGTAATGGCGCGCATGTCGAGCAGGGGTTGCGTCTCTTTATTGAGTTGCAGTGCCGTCACATTGTTATTCATCGTTTCGCTCCCTTGCTGAAATGCCATTCGAGTAAACTCTGTACGCCCATCGCAATGCTGGTTAAAAACAGATACCAGATGCAGGCCACGGTCAGCAGTGGAATCGTTTCAAAGTTGGTGGAGTAAATAAGCTGGACGGTGGTCAGCAACTCCACATAACCAATGACGGTCACGAGCGAAGTGCTTTTAAACATGGTGATAAGTTCATTGGCAAGCGGCGGAATAATTACCCGCAGCGCCTGGGGCATGACCACATGAAACATCATCTGGAAATCACTCATGCCAATGGCTTTCGAGGCTTCACGCTGTCCCGGCTCAATCGCCATAATACCGCCGCGAAATATCTCGGCGCTGTATCCGCCCAGATAAAGCGCAAGCCCTATCACGGCCGCGCTAAACCGCGAAATTAAAGTGGTAGTGTCGATATCAAATAAATTCCCGCCAAGAACGGGCAGCGGTAAATAAATACGTGGAACAATGGCAGAAACGAAAAACAGAAACAGCAGCATCGCAATAGGCGGAATGGCGCGAATGGTCCAGATATAAATATAGGCAAATCCCTTTAATACCGGATTACTCGACATACGGCAGGCCATAATAATTAGCCCGAGACAGAGTCCCAGCGCACTGGCACAGGCGGTCAGAATAAGAGTATTTTCCAGTCCTGATATAACGCGTTTACTGAAAAGATAATGGGCAACGATATCCCACTTCCAGCGTGGATTATCAATGACCAATTCAATAAAAAGAACGGCAACAACGATGAGCAGCGAATACCACAGCCAATCACTTCTTTTAGGGCGAGGATGAATAATGAGTACGGCAGATTTTTCTTTTCGGCTTTTATTTAGCGGTTCATCCGTTTTAAGCGCTAATTCCGATGTCTCGGGAGTGTCGTCATTTTTATAAATATCTTGTAGGTCAAATTTCACACGCATTTCCTCATGGACAGTTTTGAAAACTCTCTGGACAGCTAGCGTTGGTCATTGTGAAACTACGGCAAACCTAAATTTTTCCCCTCACGGGCCTGCGTTCAGGGGTTGGGAAGAGCAGCAAGTGATTCGACTATAAAAAAGCCGCTTCATTACATCCAATAAAATTTTGGATGTTTAAACCAAACAAATGTAATACCCTCGAATCTTCATACGGAATGCTTATTTGTTAGCCAGTGCGCGTAATCTCCCCTTAACCCAAACTCGCCAGCCGGAGTCTCGACGTGTCTAAACTCAGTGCAAAACAAATGGATGCCTTTGTCGCCGTCATGACACATGGCTCCATTACCGCAGCGGCGCATCATATGAATGTGTCGCAACCCGCTATCAGCAGAATGCTGGAAAGATTCGAGCAAGAGGCTGGATTCGTTGCCTTTGAACGCCGAAAGGGCAAGTTGAATCCGACCCCTGAAGCGGGGATGTTTTTCAACGAAGTCACGCGGGTGTATCGGGGATTAAACTACCTTAATGAAATTGCCAAGGAGATTGGTGAATCGCGACGGGGTTATTTGCGGATAGGCGTTTTTCCTGCGTTTTCGGAAGGCTGGATAGCGCAGCGTGTCGGCCGGTATATCGTGGGCCGTAAACACTTGCAGACATCAGTAATTCCTATGGCTTCGGATAATATTGCCGACGCGGTTTCACGACAATCTATCGATATCGGCATTTCTTTACGGCATACCACTCGTGAGGGATTGGTATGTGAGGAGATTGCCGGAGGAGAACTGGTGTGTATATTGCCGAAGGGGCATAGATTACGGGATCACGACTTTATCAAACCCGAAAACGTCTACGGTGAAGATTTCATTACCATGGTTTCATCGGATATCGATTACAAACTTATCGACGAAACTTTTGCTACGCGGGGCATTTCTCGCCGCATTTGTGCCGAAAGTACCTGGGCATCGACAATATGCCACATGGTGTCTCAGAATATTGGTATGGCGATTATGATGCGCGATACCGCGGAAGAATATGCTCATCTTGGCTATCATATTGTGCCGTTTGAACATCAGACGCGGTATCGCGTTTATCTGGTCAGTTCGAGCGAAAGGCCTTTGTCCGCCGTGGCCAAAGGCTTTCGCGATATCCTGATGGCGGATTTCGAACGGGCAGTCAGTTAAGCTGTTTCAGCCTTCACTGACAGACCGCGTCGCGGATAGGCGTAGTGCCTCCGCGCAGTTCCACTGCTTGCCAATCGATGAGTCGGCATCGATAGCGGCCACGACCACCAGCGCGACGTCCTCACGGGTGACTTCCCCCTGCCCGCATGTTCCGACAAGGTCACCATGCCGGTTGCCGGAGAGTTGGTCAGCGGGCCGGGACGAATAATCGTCCATTCAAGACCGCTCGCGCGCAGCGAGATATCGGCATCGCGCTTCGCCTCTATATACGCCTTCCATACCGGATCGGTGTCAGGTTTCAGCGGGTCATCCGCGCCAATCGCCGAGATCTGGACAAAGCGTGATACGCCCGCCAGCTTCGCGGCGTCGGCCAGCAGCACAGAACCGGCATAGTCGACGGTGTGTTTGCGCTCGGCGGTGGAACCCGCACCGGCACCGGCGGCGAACACTACGGCATCAACGCCCTGCAATCCGGTTGCCAGCTGTTCGGCGGTGGCGCTTTCGATATCCATCAGCACCGTTTCCGCACCCAGTTTGCGCAGTGTCGGGATTTGCTCCTCCTTGCGCGCGATACCCAGCGCCTCGTGTCCCTGCGCCCGTAAATGCTTGATAAGCAACTTTCCTATTTGACCGTGTGCGCCAACAATTGCGACCTTCGCCATAACTCCTCCTTTCGACTTCAGTAAAATTATCGGGTAATCCTTGCAGACTCACCGTTAGGACTAACTGTAGCACATTGGCTTTTTTGCCCCACCATCAGGGCACATTATGCGCGCCACGGCAAAACGCCCTCGGGCAGACGACGGGCAAACAGCGATGCCAACAGCATAAACAGCAGCACGACCAGAATCATCAGACAGCCTACTGCCGCCGCCAGTGTCGAAGACCCGCCTTCATCAAGGAAAATGACCATCGGGCCGAGGGTTTGCGTGCTCGAGGTGACAAGCAGAATCGACACCTGAATCTCGTTCAGGGCGGTGAGAAACACCAGTATCGCCCCCGCCATGGCCGAAGGCGCGGCCAGCGGCATCAGGATGGTCCACATCCGGCGCATAAAACCGGCTCCCGCAATCTGCGCGGCTTCATCGAGCGAGCGTTCGATTTGCGCGAATCCGGCGAGCGTCGGGCGCAGTACCAGCGCAAGGAAATTCGACAGATAGGCTGCCAGAATGATCCACACCGTGCCGTAAATGCTGACATTAATCAGCGGCAGCGGTTTCAGGAAAAACAGAATGGCGGCAATGCCGGTGACGATGCCCGGCAGCGCATAGGCCAACTCCGTCGACATCTGCAACAGGCTCACCAGCCGACTGCGCTGCCAGCTCAGGAAATAGGCCAGAAACAGCGAGGCAAAGGTCAATAGGATAGCCGCCATCAGGGTCAGACCCAGACTGGTGAAAAACGCCTGATGAATCGCCGGATACTGCCAAAGCGCATTGAGATAATTAGTGAAGGTCAGCGTCTGCCAATTCAGCGTCTGGCCGAATCCCGTGGTCAGCGACGTGGTCACCAGTGCAGACAGCGGTAGCAGGAGTGTGACGGCAATCCACAGCCAGGCGGTGGCTTCGAGCGGCCAACGCCACGCGCCGGGCGGTTGCTGAAGCGACTTCGGCGACCCCGTTACCCGCACGTCTTTGCTGCCGCCCAGCGCGCGACTCACCGCCAGACCGCCAAAGGTTATTACCGCAATTAAAAGAGAAAGCACGGCCATATCCGGCAGCGCCGATGGGCCGCTGCTGTTGAGGCGCTGGTACACCAGCGTTATCAGCGTCGGCACACGGCCCGGAATGCCCAGCATGGCCTGAATTCCGAAATTACCGGCGGCGGCGACGAAGGCAAGTGCGGCACCGGCAAAAATCGCCGGGCGAGCCAACGGCAAAATTACCGTCAATAGCACCCGCAACGGCGAGGCACCGGTGATCCGCGCGGCTTCCACCAGTTCGGCCGGCAACCGGCGCAGTCCTGCGCGCACGGTAAGAAACACCAGCGGCGCATTGTGCATGCCGAGCAGCAAAATAATGCCGGTTGCGCAATAGAGCGGCTGCGAGTCAGGCGATGAGAATGAAACCCCGAACAGGCTGCCAAGCGCCCTCATCCCCGAGAGAATCGGACTTGAGGGTGACAGCGCCTGCACCCACGCCAGCGCAATGACCTGCGGCGGGATCATCAGCGGCAGAATAAAGGTAAACACCCACAGCGATTTACCGCGCAGAGGGGTCAGCGCCACCAGCAGCGCCGCCAGCGTTCCGGCCAGCATCGACAAGGCGGTCGCGGCCACCGCTATCTTCAGCGTATTGAGGGTGGCTTGCCACACTTTCTGCGTACCGACCAAATGCCCCAGACGATTGAGATCCAGCACGCCGTCGGGCGCAACGGCGGCCCAGACCAATCGGCCAAGAGGCGCGATGGACAGTACGCCAATCATCAGCGCCAGCAGCCATAACACCGCCCGCTCGCCGCGCCATGCCGAAAGCCGCCGGAAGGTTGCCGTGCGCGTTATCTCGCTCATCACGCTCATGGATTATCCACCAAAGATCCGGGTAAATTTGTCTCTCACCTGTTTGTCGTCATCAACGGCCTTGTCGGCATCCAGGGTCAACAGCTTGATGTTGCCGATAGCCTCGAATCCTTCAGGCGGGGCGAGACTCGCGTCGATGGGCCGATTGCCCTGCTTCACCACCAGCGCCTGCCCCTGTTTCGACAGCAGGAAATTCACGAAGGCTTTGGCGGCGGGCACATTGTGCGAGGACGAAAGAATGGCGACCGGTTCGGTGACAAAAGAGACGCCTTCTTTCGGATAAACCAGGTCGATGGGTGATCCTTTCTTCTTGGCCGCGATAATATCGGCATCGGTAATGACGCCATATTTATCCAGTCCGCTGGCGACGGCCTTCAATGCCGGACCGTTGCCGCCTTCGGGGGTAATGTCGTTGGCCGCCAGTTGCTGATAGAAATTCCAGCCGATCGCAGGGGTATTGATAGCCGTGTGCAGATTGTAGAGCGCTGCGCCGGAATAGAGCGGACTAGGCACGGCGACCTGACCTTTGTTGTCGGGTGAGGTCAGTGCCTGCCATGATTCAACCGGTTTGGCGTTTTTGGTGTTGTAGCCAATGACGGTGGCGATAATTTTGGTGCCGAACCAGGTTTTATCCTTGTCGTAAAAGTTTGAATCAAGATTGCCGACCGGCGCGTCGGGATAGGCCATCAGTTTGCCCTCCTTCTTCAGCGCTCCCAGGTTTATCGAGTCTGCGACCAGCAAGACATCGGCCTTCACATCACCCGCCATCATTTCCGTATGCAGCACATTCATCAGTTGCGTCGTGCCGTTGCGCGACCACTCAACCTGAATGGATGGATAAGCGGCTTTAAAGGCGTCAATGGTTTGCTGGGCGATTTCCGGCGCCTGCGAGGTGTAAACGACCAGCTTGCCGCCTGGCGTCTGTTCGGCGAAAGTCGGCGTTGCCCCCATCAACACACTGACACACAGCAGTGCCAAGGCAGAGGCTTTGAGGTTTTTTTTAGAGTAGGCATGATTGATACGCATCGTCTTTCCTTGATAATTGAGAAATTTATGACTCGCCGTCGGGAATAATCCAGCCATCGTCGAGGGTTAGCCGCAGCACATCGCCGAGGTTGCAGCCCGAGGCGTCTGCAAGATACAACGAGAGCAACGCGTCTTGCCCCAGAAGCTCGAGTTCGAGCTGGCTGTAGGCGCCACGATAGGTCACACGTTTCAGGGTGGCGGTAAATCCGGGTTCATCGTCGCCGGCAAGACGCAGGGAGGCGGCATGCAGGCAGAGTTTGCCGTGTGGCCGTGTGCGTTGATGAGGACTCGCCCGCAGGCAATAATCGACGCCCTGCACCTTCACGTTGGCTCTGCCGTCGCCGCACGGGCGAATGTCCTGCACGGCAATTACGCGGCCATCGTCAATAAATTTGGCCACCATTTCGTTGGCAGGTTCACGGTACAGGGTTTGCGGGGTGGCGAACTGCATCACTTTGCCTGCATCCATCACCACGACGCGGTCGGCCATCGCCATCGCCTCATGCTGATCGTGTGTAATATAGAGAAGCGTCGCGCCGGTCTGGCGATGAAACTGGGCAAATTCCGCCTCCATCGCCGCGCGAAGATGCACGTCGAGGTTAGCCAGAGGTTCATCCAGCAGGACCACTTTCGGCTCGGCGACCAGACAGCGGGCCAAAGCAACGCGTTGACGCTGGCCTCCCGACAAGTCTGCCGGACGTCGGCCTTCCAGCCCCTGCAACCCGACCTGCATCAGCGCATTGGCGGTCCGCTGGCGGCGTTCGCCAATCTTCACGCCCTGTACTTTCAGGCTGTAGGCCACGTTCTCTTCCACCGACATGTGCGGCCAGAGCGCATAGTTTTGAAAGACAATCGCCAGCTGCCGCTGCTCCGGCGGCATATGATAGTCGGGGGAAGAGACCAGGTGACCGTCGAGGGAGAGCGTACCGTGGTCAAGGGTTTCAAAACCGGCAAGGGCGCGCAGCAAGGTCGTTTTACCACAGCCTGAAGGCCCCAGAATCGCGACAAATTCGCCGTGGCGAATAGTCAACGACACATCGTCCAACACGGTCTGCTTTCCAAAAGACTTTCGTAGATGGGCAATTTCAATGGCAGACATCAATAATGCATCCCGCTAAAAATCGGCTGAATCCAGCCCATGAATGATTGAGGCAACGGGATAAAACTAGCGGGCATGAATGACGTTTTTATGAAGCGAAAGTGACAGCAGGATGAAGGTGGAATGACGAAGAGACGACGTAGAAACGCAAGACCCGCCGCAGACCGGGCTGCGGCGGTGGGGAATTATTTACCGTTTTGCGTGCCGAGATAACGATAGACCACGGCGAGATCGCTGTCGCCATAACCTTCATCGACGGCTTTCTGCCAGGTATGGCTGATGTTTTGCATGACAGGTAACTGACGGGAACCGCTGGCGTTCAGCGCAAGATTGATATCTTTAAGCGCCCAGGTCAGCTGCATCTGCGGCTCGTAGTGGCCGGTTTTAAACATCTCCATCTTGCCTTTGATATAAGGTACGGCAAGCGGACCGCCGTCCAGCACATTCCACAGTTCATCGGTGGTAAAGCCCAGCTCTTCGGCAAGCTGCGAGCTTTCGGCAATGCCTTCGACCATTGAAATCAGCCACGCATTCACCACCAGTTTCATTTTCGAGGCCCGGCCCGCCTCACCCAGCCATTTAACGCCTTTCGAAATCGCGGCAAACACGGGTTCTACCGCAGCACCCGCCTCACGATCGCCGCTGGCGAGCACGACAATCTGCGCCTGTTCCGCCGGCGCTTTGGTGCCGGACACCGGCGCATCGAAGAATACAACATCCGGGCGCTGGTCTTTAAGCAGCGCGATAAGCTTGTCGGTGGCCTCGACGCCGATGGTGCCCATCTGCACGACAATGCCGCCCTGCTTCAGTCCGGCAAGCAGGCCGTCATGACCGGTAAACACGGAGTCGGTGGTCTGCCCGTCGGCCAGCATCGAGATGACTACGTCAACGCCTTCTACCGTTTCGCGGGGGTTTTGCCTGCGACCGCGCCGGCCTTGACCAGATCCTCACCCTTGGACGCGGTGCGATTCCAGACTCGCGTGGTGAAGCCTTTTTGACAAGATTGGCGGCAAACGCGTGCCCCATTGCCCCTAATCCCAGTACTGCCACAGTCGGTTGCTGACTCATTGTTACTCCTTGAATTTCATTGGCATGATTTCTGAAAGGCTAGCAGGAATAGACACAATGAGAATTGTTTTTTGATTTCAAAATACGAATAGCCCGTTGAGCAAGCGATAAATGCTTCTTAAAACCGAATTTACACGTTTCGGTTTCGCCACAGGCCGGTTTCTCGTATTCTGACGGGAATTTTTCAGCTAGTGGTCAGCAAGACTCAGGAGTTAGCGTGATAGGAAAGACGGGTAAAATTGTTTTGGGCGTCATGGTTTGCGTGGTATTTGCGATGGTGGTGCTGACGTTGGGTATGACGTATATCTATCCCACGTGGATGCAGCGCACTACCCCTGAAGCCTGTGCCGCCTTGACCCCGCAGAATGCGATGGATCTGGTCACCCGCGATTTTATGCAGAATAAACTGCCTAACTGGGGCAACGACAAAGACAATCTCGGGACTCAGGTGCCAAGCCTGTCGTTTATTTCCGATAACGTCAAAGACAACAAAGGCACCTTTGAGGTTCCGTTTACCGCGCGCGGGCCTGCCGGTACGCTCAAATATGCCGCGCACCTTAACTGCACCAATAAATACATCAAATACGACACGGTCGACCAATAATCGATTTCCGCACGCCGTCATGAACGCGGCGTGCGCCTTCCTGCTCTCTCTTGTTCTCCTTTTTGCCTGCGTTGCTCGTCAGGAGCCCTCTCTGCCTGCACTTTATATAACTAAAAAAACATTGATATAGCCCAATCGATAATTAGAATGCAACGCGTTATCATTTGCATTTTCAGACGGGACTATTTTGCGCAACTCACTTAACAATAAAAACAGCCATGCTTTACCTCTGCTTTCTGCTTCTCACCGGTCGAAATATTTCAAACCGAGCCTGATGGCGCTGGCTTTCATGCAGTGCTCTCCTCTGATGGCGGCGGGCAATACGGCTGAAGACGCGGGTTCGGTGATGACGATTACCGCCGATGACGCCGCTTATCCGCCTGTCGATTACAGCGCCTCGCAAAGCACCACCGCCTCGAAAACTGACACCCCACTGATTGAAACGCCGCAATCGGTCAGCGTAGTGACGCAGTCGATGATACAAGACTATCAGGTGAATTCTCTGGATGACGCGATGAAATTCGTCAGCGGCGTCACGCAGGGAAACACTCTGGGCGGCACTGAAGACGGTTTCGTCAAACGCGGTTTTGGCGCAAACAGCGATGGTTCCATTCTGCTTGATGGCGTGCGCAGCAATCAGGGGTTGGCGTTTGACTCGACGGTGGATCACGTTGAAGTCCTGAAAGGCTCGGCGTCGCTGCTTTACGGCATTCAAAATCCGGGTGGCGTTATCAATATGATTAGCAAGAAACCGCAGTATGAATGGAATACGCGCGTCAGTGGGCGCACGGGCGGTTCCGGCGGCGGCGCAGGTACACTCGACATTACCGGACCGCTGGGTCATGGCTTTGCCTTTCGCATGATAGCCGAGCGCCAGTCAGACGACTATTGGCGTAACTTCGGTAAAAATCAGCACACGTTGCTGGCGCCCTCCTTGAGCTGGTTCGGTGAGAAAGCCAGTTTCAATATCAGCTATGAAGAGTTCAAATACGACGTGCCTTACGACAGAGGGACGGCTTTCATCAACGGCAAACCCCTGAACATTCCGTATGAGCGCCGCCTGGACGAACTCGCCAACCATGCCTGGGGTAAGAACAAGCGCCTGAATACCACCTGGGAATATGAGCTGTCCCCAGACTGGAAGACACGCTTTACCTACGCCTGGATGCAGCGCCGCTACGACAGTAACGAAGTTCGCGCGACCGCCATCAATACCACCACAGGCGCCGTCTCGCGCCGTGCCGATGCCAATCGCGGGTTCAATCATCAAACCACTCTGACTTCGTGGGACTGGATTGGCGAACCGCAGATTTTGGGCATGACACACGATCTGCTGCTCGGCGCTGAATACGAAAAGGTCGAAACCTACAAGCAATATTCGTATCGCGGCAAGGTCAACGCGAATTTCAACATGTATAACCCGGTGTATGGCGAAACGCCCGTCACCAACAGTTCGACCTATCTTGATAGCAGCAGCAACATGCGTTCTACGCTGTACAACCATTCGCTCTATGCCAAGGACAGCATTCATTTCGACGATCACTGGATTGGCGTCATTGCCGGTCGCTATCAGCATTACAACCAAAAGAGTTCCTACGGTTTCGTTACGCCGACCGAATCGCAAAACGATACCCAGAGCAAGTTCCTGCCGCAGATTGGTCTGGTTTATAAGCTGAATGAGGCATTGTCGTTCTATGGTAATTTCAGCAAATCGTTTACGCCGTCAACCGACGTCGACGATGACGGCAATACCGCGCTTCCAGAGCTGGGAACCACCTATGAAATCGGCAGTAAATGGCAGGTCACGCCACGGCTGGATGCGACGATGGCGTTCTACCGAATCGATGAAAAAGATATGTCGGTATTCATCAACGGCGTGACGCGTAATATTCCAAAGGCGCGCTCCAGCGGCATTGAACTGGAGATGAACGGCGAAATCGCTCGCGACTGGAACCTGAGCGCCAACTATGCCTATGACAAAACCGAAATAGTCAGCGATGACGTCTCTTCGAGCAATATAGGCAATCGACTGGTCAATGCGCCAACCCATATGGGCAGCCTGTATTTCAGCCATACCTTGCGCTGGGTTCCGGTCGAAGGTGATTTCCGTCTGGGCGGCGGTGCGCGCTATGTCGGTTCCCGCGCGGGCGATCCTGAAAACAGCTTTACCATGCCCGCCTACACGGTGGCGGATGCGTTTATCAGCTGGGACAACAAATTGCTGGGCAAGCACACTCGCCTGCAGTTGAACATTAATAATATCTTTAACAAGGAGTACTACACCTCAAGCGCCGGCAACCTGCGCGTCGAAGAGGGCGAAACGCGCAATCTGGTGTTGTCGGCGAGCGTCGATTTCTAAATCGCCAGCCCCCTGCTGCCAGACGTTCGGCAGCAGGGTAGTTAGTGCGTGGCTTTGGCCGGTAGCCGACTCCAGTAGGTGCCGGTCAGCGGGAAAGGCATAAACTGCCGATACATGTCCGCCAGCGTTTTTTGCGGATCAAGCGACGCAAACAACGCCGGATGCAGCGCCTTGGCAAAGACCTCGACATCCAGTAAATGGAAGGGACTCAGGTAAAAGGTGTGCCACAAACTGTAGGCGTTGCCGTCCTGCACCGCGTGAAGCGTCGAAAGCACAGGTTGCTGCGCCATCAGCGTTTTAAAACTCTCGCGCGCCCGTTCCGCGTCGACCAGTGGACCCAGCTGCAAATCGTCGGGCTTCTCCGGCCCCGACATGCCGGTCGTGATATAGACATCCGGATTGGCAACAATCACCGATTCCGGATTCATCTCCCCGTAAACGGCTTTAAAAGCGCCTTTGGCAATATTGTCGCCACCGGCAAATTCGAGCAGATCCGCCAGATTGCCGTGAGCCACCGTGGTACAGCAACCCTCGCGCCTGCCAAGATGCAGTTGCAGCATCACGGTCGGCTTCTTGCCGTGATAATTTGCAAGCGTCGTGCGCACATACTCCATATGCTGTTGATAAAAATCGATAAAACGCGCGGCTTTCTGCTGCGTGTTCAGCACTTCACCTAACAGCCGCAGACTCGGTACCGTGTTGTGCAGTTGATCGACACGGAGATCGACATAAATAAAGGGCACACCGGCATTTTGTAGTTGCTGTTCCACAGTGCCCAGCGAGTCTGTCTTTTTGGCGTAACGCGGCAAAATCACCAGATCGGGATGCAGCGCGAGAATTTTCTCTGCGCTCATCTGGTTGAAGCTGTTGTTGCCGAGTTGCGGGATTGAGGCCGCGCGCGGGAAGGCTTTCACATAAAGCTGCCAGTTCTGGGGATCATAATGCGCCATGTCGCCCGGCCAGGCCACCACGTGCTCGGTGGGATCCCCGTCTTCTATCAAGGCGAGACTGTACAACATGCGGCTTTCGCCGAGCACGATGCGCTGCGGCTGGTCCGGAACCTCGACTTTGCGCTGATAGATATCGACTACCGTCTTGGCCATGACCGGCGTCGCCACCGCGCCGCCAATGGCCATTGCCACCGCTACTGCCCACCTGGATAAACGCATAAGGCCTCAAAAGTCATTTCAAAGCCACGAAGGATAATGATTATCGTTACCGAGTGCAATCAATGGGTGGTGTGGTATCGCCCTCGCCCAGCGTTCGCTGCATCATGATGGTGTTGAGCCACCGGCCATGCTTGTATCCCACACCCGTCAACTGACCGATGACCGTAAAGCCCAGAGACTGATGCAGGCGCAGTGAGGCGATGTTTTCACTGTTGCCGACCACGGCCATCATCTGTCGCCATCCTCCGCGTTCGGCCCGTGCGATAGCCTCTGTCATCAGGCGCTTGCCCACGCCTTTGCCCTGCTGCCCCTCGGCCATGTAGACCGAGCCTTCAACGGTAAAACGGTAGGCATAGCGTGGTCGATACGGCGAAAGATAGCAATAACCGATAACCTGACCCTGCTCCTTCGCCACCAGATACGGCAACCCTTTGTCGACAACGGCGCGCCGACGCTGCAACATCTCTTCAAGCGACGGCGGCTCGGTTTCAAAACTCGAGGAACCGTAAATAACGTGATGGGCATAAATCGCCTGCACCTGCGCCATGTCCGACTCGTCGGCATCCAGCAGCTCAATGCCCTCACCTGCGTAACCTGTTGCCAACATTGTCTTTTCTCGCTCCAACGACCACGGCGGCCAATTAAATCAAGCTAAACCAGCCCCGAAAATTTTTCAATGGGCATGCATTGCCATCCGCTAAAATGGAAGGTTTAACTATAAGTAAAACTGATTATGTAACAGGAAACTCCTCTTTGCTTTCCCCAAGCCTTGCCTCTATTATCCATAGCAGGCTAAGGCTTGAGTTTTTTGGGTTAAAGCTGCATCATTTCGTTGTTTATTCTCAATTTGCCGCAGAGCAACTTTCATGACTGATACCGCAATTGCCTCACCGTTAACCTTTAAACGTTCTTTGTTGGCCGTGCTGGGCCTGGCGCTCGTATTGATGCTTTCCGCGCTGGACCAGACGGTGATTGGCAATGCCATGCCCTATATCGTTGCGGATTTGGGGAATTTCGATCTGTATGCCTGGGTCGCGACCAGCTATCTGCTGACCTCGATTATTACCGTGCCGATTTTCGGCCGCCTGGGCGACTATTATGGTCGCAAGTATTTTGTGATAGCAGCCACGGTCGTGTTTACTCTTTCTTCTGCGCTGTGCTCCTTTGCGGGCAGCATGCAGATGCTGATTCTCTGGCGTGCGGTACAGGGTATCGGCGGCGGCATGCTGGTCGGCACCGCGTTCGCCTGTATTCCCGAGCTCTTCCCCGATACGCGCCAACGTCTGCGCTGGCAAATCCTGTTCAGCACCGCCTTTAGCATCGTCAATGCCTTGGGCCCGACGCTTGGCGGCATTCTGACTGAACAATATGGCTGGCGGTCGGTGTTTTATCTCAATCTGCCACTCGGATTGCTGGCACTGGTGGTGTCGTGGATTTATCTGCCCTATTTCAAACCCGCCAAAAAGGCCGCGATTCGTCTCGACTGGCTCGGCGCGTTGCTGATTATGTGTGTGCTGGGCAGCATGCAGCTGCTGGCGGAATTCCTGCCGAGCAATGGATCCTCCTTTACGCTGATTGGCCTGCTGCTGGCCTGCGCAGTGAGCGCCGCCCTGCTGGTGTTTCAGCAGCGTCGCGCCCATTCACCCATTTTGCCGCCGTCGCTGTTTGCCCTAGGCCCCGTAAAACAACTGTTTATCATCTCCGTGCTGATTGGCGCGGTGCTGTTTACCCTGCTCTATTTTATGCCGCTGCTGTTTCAGGGCGGCTATGGTTATTCGCCCAAACAGGCCGCGTGGCTGGTCACGCCGATGGGCGTCAGCATTACCGTCAGCGCCATCATCAATGGCAGAATCGTCACCCGCATGCGCAATCCGATGCGGCTGCCGCAAATGGGTTTTCTGGTCGCCGCGACCGCCTGCGCCCTGCTGGCGCTGACCGGCAGCAAGGGGCATTTTGGTGTCTTGATGGGGCTGATGATGATGGCCGGTATCGGCATCGGATTTATTTTGCTCAATGTGACCATTTTCATACAGACGCTGGCACCGCGCGAGTTTCTGGGCATTGCCACGGCGTTGACCCAGTCGCTGCGGCTGGTCGGGGGTCTGCTCGGCACTGCGCTGACCGGCGCGGCCGTGACCAAATGGTACAGCGTACACGTCGGCGGCAAGCTGCTTGAAGCCGGAAACGACGCCGTGCCCGAAGCGGTAGCGCGCCATTTCGCGGATCCGCAGGCGCTGCTTCAACCGGTCGCCGCCGAATTCGCGGCCTATTATCCTCTGGCGCGTGAGGCGATGGTCAATGCAATCGATCTCGGTCTCGCGGTTTGCGCGGTGCTGGCATTGCTGGCATTTTACCAATCCACCCGCCTGCCGCTGATTCAGTTTCCGGGTGTAACAGTAAAGGAAAAGAAAAAGCAGCAGATAAGTTAACTAAATAATGCGTTATGTCTGAGTTTTTTACCCTTTAGCGGCTACACTGGGGAACACTTTCCTCAGAGGGACCCAAAGGTAATGAAAAGACTGACGCAGCAAGACATGACGGAAAGCGAACAACGCGAGTTGAAAACACGCCTCGATCGGGCGAGAAAAGCCCAGGGACGCGACTTGACCAACTCCGAGAACAACCGCACCAAAGACGAATACATTGATGAACTGATGGCGGAAAAAGAAAAAATCGCCAGCAAGGCGCGTGCAGAGAAACGCCGTGCGAAAGCCAATGCCACGCCAAGCACCTCGGCAACCTATGACTGGACAGCGCGAACCCACCCTCGCGGCCGTCGCTAAACGCACGTTTTCAGTAATGATTTGGGCAGCCGAGGCTGCCCATTTTTATGGTGCCTGTTTACCCTTTACTCCTGCTCTTTCACCACCCGAAAACCGTGGCTGTTGTCGCGCTCAAGCTGCGCCACCACGCCGATTTCCCAGTCCTTGAAAGCCTGATGCGTGTCTGCGCTATCCTGCAGGCTGAAATGCCTGTCGCGCGGATTATGCAGATAAGGAGAATCGCCGTGCTCCAGCGGACGCTGTTCATCAATCCATTTCAAGGTTCCACCCTCCAGCAGATACGCAGGAGACCCCGTCAACTCGGCAACTTCCGTGACAGCGTAACGGGCGAGAAAACCGCTGCCGCAGGTAACAACCCAACGTTTATAGGCCGGACGCTGCGACAACGTTTGTGGCAACTGACTGCGCGAGGTAAAGACGGCCCCCGGAATGCGGCGACTGCGGAAATTGGCGCTCAGTGTTAAATCAATAATGCCGGTTTCCCCTTCTGCCAGCCATTTTTCGAGCTGCTCGCCGCTGATGTTTTCGATGGCCGGAACCGGTGCCGAGGTGATGGCGGCATTGCCCGATTCAGTGTACAGCGCCTGCGCGTCATGCCCCGTCAGCACATAAACCTGCCAGTTGGCCTGCGCCAACCAGGCCGCGGCGAGATTGGCCCGCACGCCCTCGTCGTCGATCAACACAATTCTGGCCCCGCGCACGCTGGCGAAACGATCGGTTTCTTTTATCAACTGGCTGGCGGCGGCGTGCCGCGCGCCCGGCAGGTGTGCGGCCTGAAACGCTTCGCTGCTGCGCACGTCCAGCAAATAGAGGGTGCGCTGGCTGTCGGCCTGCCACTGAATCAATTGCGACAGGTCTATCTTTTCCGCCCCTGCCCGCGAAGCCTTGTCTCTGGCCTGCTCGCGGGAGAAACGCGCGGTATCTATTTCAGCTTCCGCCTTCTGGCCGTGATACTGCGCCCAGGCGTTGAAGGCCTTGGCGGGAACGTGCGTGTCGGTAAACAGCTCACCGCCCGCCTCTTTCCAGCCGTCGAGATCGCCCGCGAGCAACGCGATATCCACATAACCCAGGGCTTTCAGACGTTCAAAGGCCACCTCGGCAAGGCGCGAGCCGGTACGCTGGTTGTAGCGCTGACCGTTGTCGTAGAGCGTGATTGCCGTGTTGCGACGCGGAATGCGGTCAAGTACTTCGATTTCCAGCTTCGACAGCGGCAGATTGGCGGCAAAAAGCGGATGACCGGTGGCGAAATCGGCCTCTTCACGTAAATCGACAAGGGCGACTTCCTGCCCGCTGCGCAGCGCCTGCAAGACCTCGGCGGTATGACGCAGAGGGTATGAACGATGAGAATTCGGCATTAATGGGCTCCACCAGAGTGAGACAAGGAATGAATCATTGAGAAGCAGGCTAGCACCGTGGAGATCCTGACAAAATTCAATTTATCGCTATCCAAATGTTAATTATTGATTTCTCCTCGCCGGACAGCCTGTCTATGGTAAATCACACCTGCCGTCTGCCTTGCGGATGGCTAACCTCACCGCCGGAGGCGTTGTTATGAGCGTTCAATTTATTGGAATGATAGGCCATCGACTGGCCTCGGAAATCATTCCGGCCACGGGGCCTATTTTTGATAAACAGTATATTGCCGACTTTGCCAAAGCCCACGAAAATGCAGGATTCGACAGAATTCTGGTGGGATATTGGTCCGATCAGCCCGATGGATTTTTGGTGGCGGCTCATGCCGGTGCCCATACGTCAAAGATTAATTTCCTGCTGGCGCACCGCCCCGGTTTTGTCGAACCGACCCTTGCCGCCCGTAAACTGGCGACGCTCGACAACTTGCTGGATGGACGACTGGCCGTTCACATCATCAGCGGCGGCAATGACGCCGAACAGCGCCGCGACGGCGATTTTCTCGACAAAGGCCGTCGTTATGCGCGCACCGAAGAATTTCTCCAGGTGGTAAAGAAAAGCTGGTATTCAGAGCAGGGTTACGACCATCACGGCGCGTACTATCAGGCCGAAAACGCTTTCGCGCAGATTAAACCGCTACAGGCCAAGCTTCCGGTCTATTTCGGCGGCTCGTCGGACGATGCCATTCGCGTGGCGGGCAAGCACGCCGATGTCTTTGCCCTCTGGGGTGAACCTTTGGCGAGCGCCGCCGAAACGGTTCATGCCGTGAAGGCGGAAGCCGCCCGCTATCAGCGTGATATCGGCTTCAGCATCTCTTTTCGCCCGATTCTTGGGCGTACCGAAGACGAAGCCTGGCAGAAAGCCGAAGCCATTCGCGCCCGGGCAAAAATCCAGCTTGAAAACAGCGGGCATAATTTTGGTTCCCCGAAACCTCAAAGCGTGGGCGCACAGCGTCTGCAAAATGCCGTGGCTCAGGGCGACCGTCTCGACAAACATCTGTGGACCGGTATCGCGGCGCTGGTCGGCGGCGGGTATAACTCCACGGCGCTGGTCGGTACGCCGGATCAGGTTTCCGACGCCTTGCTCGAATATTATGACCTCGGCATCGAGAACTTCCTTATTCGCGGTTTTGATCCGTTAAATGACGCAATCCTGTACGGCGAAGAGCTGATTCCCCTGACGCGTCGGAAAATTGCAGCCCGAAAACAGGCGGCAGGCCTTCAACCGCTGCCCGCCGCACATGCCGAATGGTAAGGATTTGCCCGATGAAATTGACACAGCTTCCCCTGAGCCGACTGAGCCTGCTGGCGAGTTTATGTTTTTCGGCGCTGAGCGCTCACGCTGAGAACGAAGTTACGCTTCGCATCGCCGACCAGAAAGGCAATATGCGCGCCCAGCTTGAAGCCGCCAACAAGTTGCAGAATCTGCCTTACAAGATCGAGTGGTCGGAATTTCCGGCCGCTGCCCCGCTTGCCGAAGCGCTGAACGCCCAGGCGGTAGACATTGGCGTGATTGGCGATGCGCCGCTGCTGTTTGCCGAAGCGGCGGGCGCGCAGGTCAAAGCGCTGGTTGTCGACAAGACCGATGCCTACGGCACGGCATTGATTGTGCGCCCCGACAGTCCGATTCATCAGGCTGCCGATTTAAAAGGTAAAACCATCGCCACCAATAAAGGGTCGATTGGCCATTATGTTGCGCTGAAAGCCCTGGCCTCGGCGGGGTTGACCAGCAAGGATGTCACCTTCCGTTATCTCGCGCCCAGCGATGCCAAACTGGCGCTGATTAGAGGCTCGGTCGATGTGTGGGCAACGTGGGAACCTTATACCGCCTATGCCGAAACGCAGGATCATCTTCGCGTAGCCATTAATGGGCGCGGATTACGTTCGGGCAATACCTTTCTTGCCGCCACCGATATGGCGCTCAAGGATGCTGGCAAACGCCAGGCCATCGCGGATTACGTGCAGCGTCTGGCCGACTCTCAGGTCTGGGCGTATCAACATATTGATGCCTACAGTGTGACACTCGCCAACATCATCGGTTTTCCGCCCGAGGCCACCAAACTGTCGTTTGGCCGCAGTCAGGCCAAATGGCAAACCATTGACTCTCACACCATTGAACAGCAGCAGGAAACCGCCGACTTCTATTTTCAGGCCGGTCTGTTACCCCACAAATTCGATGTGAAGGAGACATTCTACAACAACATCAAGGTTAATTAGATTTTGGAAATCTAGGGCAAAATTTTTTATAGATTGGGAATCTAAAGGCAACTTTTAAATACTAGGTCAAGTTCAACAGCATGCGCTGCGCTTACTGGCGACGGCCCGGAGGCGCGGCTTTAATGCCAATGTTCAGGGCAATAGGCTCCGAGGAATTTTTCCGGTTTCAAAACTTCAATGGGCATTTGACCCACAGCGCCGGAACCGGGCAAGAGGTGGAAGGCGCCACCTCTTGCATCTCTGCGCCTTTTGTCCTCGCCAAGCCGTGCCATTCTCAAGTTTGTAGATCTTTCCAGACGCTTCCGCGCGTGGCGTAGGTCGCGCCGCTTCGCGGTCCCTTCACTCCGTTCGCAAGCCAAAGACGTCTTGCTCAACTTCACTCAGCGCCGCCCCGAATCCGCCAGTATCAGCTTCTACCCAAAATCGTGTTCATCCTTCCGCGTCGCCTGCCCACAAACGGCTTATTTCTGGAAGCGAAAATATGAAAGACCTTACTTACCCCCATTTCCAGAATGATTAAACAGAGGGTTTATGCAGTACACGAAAAACATATAAGCTTTTCCCTTTGAGGGAACGGGTCTTGACCGCGGGCGGGTTGCCGGTTTTGGGGTAGAGGCTGTGATTGGTGGTATCAGGGCGGCGCGGAACGGCGTGAGCGAGACGTGTTTGGCTCGCGAGCGGAGTGACGGGAGCGCGGAGCGCCGCGACCCACGCCACACGGCGGAGTAACTGAAACGATGTCGTTATTTTGCACCTATCGCGTCGCGAGGGCAAAGGGCCCGGGATTCCAAAGGGTGTGGGCCCAGGCACACCCTTTGGGCGGTCTGGGCCGCCGCCCAGTAAGCGCAGCGCATGCCGTTGAACTTGAAATTAAATTTGAAATTAAAAACCAAACTTTGCCTTTAGATTTCCCAAATCTAAATCTAAATCTAAACCTAGATCTCGTAGTCTATGACGACGCCAGTTTCACTCTGCGGCTGCTTGAAGACTTTCTCTTTGATCTCGTTAATCGACAGGCTTTGATTACACAGCTCGATAAAACGCCAGACATAGTTACGTTGTAACTGCGAGCGCTTGAGGCCGAGCCAGACGGTGTTGGACTCGAACAGATGCTCGGCATTGAGCAGTTTCAAACCGCGATCGCGCTCGGGATCAAAGGCTTTGTCGGCCAGAATTCCGACCCCCAAACCAAGCTCGACGTAGGTTTTGATGACGTCGGAGTCCTGCGCGCTCAACACGATGTCAGGGTTGAGGCCGTTTTGCTCGAACGCACTGTCGACCCGCGAACGGCCGGTGATGCCCTGTCGATAGGTCACCAGCGAATATTCGCTGAGCTGCTGCAAGGTCACCGGCTGCTTCTCAAGCAACGGATGGCCGTCCGGGACCAGAATGGCGTGATGCCAGCGGTAATAAGGAAAGGCTGCGACAGAGGGATCGTTGATGAGCTTTTCACTGGCAATGGCGACATCCGCCTGCCCGCTGAGCAACATCGCCAGCACTTCCTGCGGAGAACCCTGATGCAGTTCGAGCCGCACCGCCGGATACACGGCGCGAAACGCCTTGATGACCCGTGGCAGACTGTAGCGCGCCTGCGTATGTGTGGTTGCGATGGTCAGTACGCCCGCATCTTCCTTGGAGAAAATATCCGCCAGACGACGAATATTTTGCGCCTCGTTGAGAATACGTTCCGCGACGGAAAGCAACTCTTTGCCAGGCTCGGTCAAGCCGAGCAAACGTTTACCGCGACGAATGAAAATTTCGACGCCGAGCTCGTCTTCCAGCTCGCGAATATGACGACTGACCCCTGACTGCGAAGTGAAAAGCATATTGGACACTTCGGTCAGGTTGTAATTGCATCGCGCTGATTCCCGAATAATTTTTAGCTGTTGGAAATTCACCGTTGCACCCCTGTTAATTGTACTTGTGCCCTATTGTTACGTTCTCGCCATGAATAGGACAAATACGAAAAAAAGTTACTTATGCTTTTTCCTAATAAGGGTGCTGCGGTTATTCCATTTTTATGCTGTCAGCATGTCAGGAATCGGCGTCTTGACCGGCTCGCCGCTAAAATGAGCAGACAGGTTATCGACCACCAGCTGTACCATGTTATGCATCGCTTCGGGCGAGCGCCCGGCCACGTGCGGCGTCAGTACAAGATTATGTCGAATGCCGACCAACTCGTCGGGCACTTCGGGTTCGCCGTCAAGCACGTCCAGCGCGGCACCGGCGATGCCGTGACTTGTCAGGCTGTCTATTACCGCGCGGGTATCCACCACGGTGCCACGGGCAATATTGATTAAATATCCCTGCGGACCCAATGCGCGAAGCACGTCGGCATCGACCAGTTTCAGCGTGTCTTTTCCACCGGGTGTGGCGACTACCAGATAATCGGCCCACTGGGCCAACGCCAGTCGGCTCTCGAAATAGCGATAAGGGCTGTCGGCAATCTCGCGGCGGTTGAAATACCCGACCGGCATGTCAAAACCAGCCGCACAGCGCCTGGCGATCAGCGCGCCGATATTGCCCATACCGATAATCCCCAGCTTCTTGCCGGACATGCCCGGCGGTACATCGCGCGACTGCGCCCATTCGCCGTGGCGGGTGCGATGGTCAAAATAGGGGATGAGGCGCGTCACCGCGAGCATCAAGGCCACCGTATGGTCGGCAACCGCCGCGCTATTGGTACCTGGCCCGTGCGTGACCTTGATGTTGCGCGCCTTCGCGGCGGCAAAGTCGATACGCTCATAGCCCACGCCCTGCGCACAGATGATTTCAAGGTTAGGCAGTGCGGCAATCTGCTCGGCAGTAATGCCGATGGTGCCGATGGTCAATACCGCGCGAACGCGGGCAGCGTCATCGGCCGTCAGCGAATCGCGTTCTGCCGGTGTCAGAGCAAACAGGATGTCGAATCCGGCCTGCTGGTAATAGGCGATAAACTTGTCTTCGACAGGAATATAGCTCAATACGGTGGTTTTCATGTGTCCTCCCCCAAAACGGTCGTCAGGCCAAAATAACGGCCATAAAGTGCCACGCGGGTCTGTCAATGTGATAGCTAAACCGGACTCGGCGGGCCATTTACTATCCTGTAACAACCTAAACTTGTACAGTATTTCAGCCGAATCATCTGTTTCAAGGTGCGTTTGTAAAACTGCGTCTACACTCCAATCATGCGCTTTGTATTCACTTGCTCGTTTACTCTCCCGGAGAACACCCAACGATGGCCAAAGCCCCACCCAACAAACCCGTTGTCCCGACTGCACCCCTTGAAACCCCGATTAAACCCCAGGCACAGGTCGACGTAGAAGTTAACGAACATGGCGTTCGTCTCATTCATCCTTACAGTGACGGCGAGCTGGTTAAAAATTTCGACAGCGGGCACAAAACTCGCGTCCGTGAAGGTTTGCCGGTCCCGCTGGGCGCAACCTGGGACGGACTTGGCGTCAACTTTGCCATCTTCTCGGCCAATGCCACCAAGGTCGAACTGTGCCTGTTCAATGAAGACGGCGAAGAGTATGACCGTATCGAGTTGCCGGAATATACCGACGAGGTGTGGCACGGCTATCTGCCGGATGCGCGGCCGGGCATGCTCTACGGCTATCGCGTGCACGGGCCGTATGCGCCGCACGAAGGCCACCGTTTCAACCCGGCCAAACTGCTGCTGGACCCCTACGCCAAGCAGATAGTCGGCGACCTGCAATGGGACGACGCCCTGTTTGCCTACGACATGAAAAGCGAGAAGAAAGATCTGGTGGTCGACGATCGCGACAGCGCAGCGTTCCTGCCGAAATGCCGCGTCATCGACCCCGCTTTCTCGTGGTCGCGTTCGCGCAAGAACCCGGTGCCGTGGGAACAGACCATTATTTATGAAACCCACGTGCGGGGCTATACCAAACGCCATCCGGCGGTACCCGAACATTTGCGCGGAACCTTCTCCGGCATGAGCACGCCGCAAATCGTGGACTACATCAAGTCGCTGGGTGTCACTACCATCGAGCTGATGCCTATCCACGCCTTTACCGACGATCGCCATCTTCAGGACAAGGGGCTGCACAACTACTGGGGCTATAACACGCTGAGCTTCTTTGCGCCGCATCCGCAGTATATGGCGACGCATACCATCAGCGAGTTCAAGCAGATGATTGCCACGCTGCACGCGGCGGAAATCGAGGTGATCCTCGACGTGGTGTACAACCATACCGCCGAGGGCAACGAACTGGGGCCGACCCTGTCGTTCAAGGGTATCGACAACGCCAGCTACTATCGCCTGATGCCTGAAAACAAGCGCTATTACATCAATGACACCGGCACCGGCAACACGCTGAACCTGAGTCATCCGCGCGTACTGCAAATGGTCACCGACTCCCTGCGTTACTGGGCCACGGAGATGCAGGTGGATGGATTCCGCTTCGATTTAGCCACCATTCTTGGCCGCGAAAGCTACGGTTTTGATGAAGGCTGCGGTTTCCTCGACACCTGCCGTCAAGACCCTATCCTCAGCCAGTGCAAGCTGATTGCCGAACCCTGGGACTGCGGCCCCGGCGGCTATCAGGTAGGCGGTTTCCCGCCGGGCTGGGTGGAATGGAACGACCGTTTCCGCGACTCGGTACGTCAGTTCTGGCGCGGCGACGAAGGGCAACTGGCCGAGTTCACCACTCGCCTTTCCGGTTCGGCGGATATCTTCAACCACCGTGGCCGCAAGCCTTATGCCTCCGTGAACTTTATTACCGCCCACGACGGCTTTACCCTCAATGATCTTGTCTCGTATCAGGACAAGCACAATGAGGAGAACGGCGAGGACAGTCAGGACGGCACCGACAACAATATCTCGGCCAACTATGGCTTTGAGGGGGAAACGGACGACCCGGCCATCAACGAGCTGCGTTTGCGGCAGATGCGCAATATGCTGGCGACGCTGTTCTTCGCGCAGGGTACGCCCATGCTGCTGGCCGGTGACGAGTTTGCGCGTACGCAGAACGGCAACAATAATGCCTACTGTCAGGACACGCCGATAGCCTGGATAAACTGGGAGATAGAAGAACGCGGCAAAGCGATGATTCTGTTTACCTATCGCCTGATTGCACTGCGCAAGCGCTTCCCTATCCTGCATCGCGGCCGTTTCCTGACCGGGAAACTGCACGAAAAACTCGATGTCAAAGACGTCAGCTGGTTCCAGCCCAACGGTGAAGAGATGACCGAGGAAGCCTGGTCCGACGCGCATGCCAAGTGTATCGGCATGATGCTCGACGGGCGTGCGCAGCCTACCGGTCTTATTCGTTATGGTTCATTGAGCACGGTATTACTGCTGTTCAATGCTGCACATGAAGACGTGGTATTTACGTTGCCGTCCGTGGCGCACGGGGAAAGCTGGCGTCATATTATGGATACGTATCAACCGGATGACATCAACGAGCATCACGTTGATTTCGGCTCGAGCTACACCTGTACCTCCCGTACGGTGGTGCTGTTCGAGCTTATCAGCCGCTCCAAGTAAGCCGCTTCGCGCCCGGGTTTTCCCGGGCGCGATAGGTTATACCCGCTACAGATTGCCGTGCATCAGCCAGGCTTTTAACCCCAGCGCATCGTGATAATGCGAATAGCCGCGCGGCCCACCTGCAATTACCATCAACACGTCCTGCCCTTTCAGTTTCGTATAGACAATCAGACAGTGCCCCGCCTGATCGGTAAAGCCGGTTTTCTGCAAGACGATGTTCCAGGTCTTGTTGTTGATAAGCCCGTCGGAACTGCGATACACCAGCTGCCCACGCCCCGGATGCACCACATAGCGTTTGTCGGTAGAAAGCTGGCGAATCAGTGCGTAGCGGTAGGCGTGTTTCGCCATAATAGCCAAATCATGTGCCGAGGCCGTGTTGCGGGGTGTCAGGCCCGTCGCATCATAAAAATGGGTGTGGCGCATGCCATAAGCCCGCGCCTTGCGGTTCATCTGGCGAATAAAGGCACGACGCCCGCCAGGATAATAGCGGCTCAGGGCCGCCGCGGCCCGGTTCTCGGACGACATCAACGCAATGTGCAGCATGTCTTTACGCGACAGCGTCGAGCCAATCGTCAAACGCGAATGGGTATGTTTGAGCAGGTCGCGATCGGCCGAGGTCACGGTAATTTTCTGCGTTAACGACTGTTTACTGTCGAGCACCACCATGGCGGTCATCAGTTTGGTCAGCGAAGCCATCGGATAGGCTCTCGCGGTATTTTTCTGATACAGCACGCGGCCGTTGGAGGCGTTCATGACCAGCACGGATCGGGACAACATGGGCGGATAGGTTTTCGCCATGACCGGGGTTGCCACCGCGGTGAGCAGCATAAAGACGGAAATCAGCAGACGGGGAGAACACAATTTTACAGCGCGGGGAAAAAATGACATGACAACCATAAGACGTTTAAAAATGAATGGATGACTTCAACAACACAGAGACAAGACAACCGCTTCCTGAAGACGTAGGCGGAGAAAACGTGAGATTCGTCAATGACAAAAGCGCTCCCCTGACGACAAATAGTGCCTAACTTACCTGAGCCTGCCTAAAGGTAAATTGTAAAAAAATCGTTGCAGATTACGGACAACCCCGCCGCATCAGGCTTTGCGGCGAGGCTTTTAAGACAGTTCCTAAGTCTCGATGTACCTACTTCTCGGCGTCGCGCAGGTATGCCTTGAATTGCGGCGTCATGGTGATTTTAAAACCATTGGGCTCTTTGGTTATCAGATAAACGGCAAGATGCTCTTTTTCGGCCAGCGCCAGCGCCTTGTCGGTGCCGAGAACCATCAGGCCGGTATCCCAGCCGTCGGCCTCAAGCGCCGTCGGCGCAATCACCGTGGCCGACACCAGTTTGTGCGTAATAGGTCGGCCCGTTGCGGGGTCGATAATGTGCGATAACCGCTTGCCGTCGAGCTCATAGTAGTTGCGATAACTGCCGGAAGTGCTGATGCCCATGCCCTGTAAATCGACAATGGCTTCGACGGCGTTTTCCTTGTCGGTAGGTTTTTGAATCGCCACCTGCCACGGTTTGCCCTGCGGGTTTTTACCCCGCGAAACCACGGCGCCGCCGACCGACACCAGATAATCGCTGATGCCGTTGCCTTCGACCAGACGCGCCAGATGATCCGTCGCGTACCCTTCGCCGACGGTAGAGAGATCGACATACAGGTTCGGCAGGTCTTTCTGTAAATACTGGCCGTCGGCTTGCTGAATCACCTTGAGATGCTGAAGACCCACTTCGTCTCTTGCCGCCGCTATCTGCTGCGCATCGGGCATTTTTACCGGCTCTTTGCTCGGCCCGAATCCCCATAGGTTGACCAGCGGCCCAACGGTAATGTCCATCGCGCCTGCGGTTTTCTCGCCGATGCGCAGCGAGGTTATCACGGCGTCGGCCATGCCTCGGCTGACCGGTTGCGGCGCAGTGCCGAGATACTGATTGAAGCGCGACAGCACGGAGTCATCTTTATAGGTTGAAAGCTCGTGGTCGTCTTCCTTCAACTGCGCCTCGATTTGTCGACGCAGTTCCGGCTCGCGGCTTTTGTCCAGTCCGACCATGCTTACCCGATAATAGGTGCCCATCGTTTTACCGGAGATAACCACCGGCTGGGCCGCGTTGTCTGTCGGGCCGCATGCGCAAAGCACTGCGCCGCAGCTCAAAAGGAAGGAGGCGGGTAAAACATGACGGGTAAACAACATGGAAAAACTCACTTAGCTGACGCAATGATTGTGATACTGGAAAACCCCTGTCGTCATTTAAAGCGCGGCTTCAATGATGACGGGGGCAGAGTATACAACCTGAATTAAACAAGAGGCTAACGATGCAGGGCTTTGAAAAACAAAACCCTGCGGGTTGAAGAAAGGTTTACCTGCTGCGCTTGGCGTGACGTTCCCAGTTTTCCTGTCTGGCTGCCGCCGATTTCTTCAGGGCGATGTAGCACGCGCCTGCCCCGCCGTCCTTGCCCTGCGCGACACTGAATGCCTGCACGTCATCCAGCTGTTTCAACCATTTGGCGATATAGCTGCGCACGATATTGGCGTGGCTCTGCTCATGTCGCCCGCGCCCGTGAACCACCAGCAGGGTGCGCAAATTCTGCGCCCGAGCCTGCAGGAAAAAGCTGAACAGTTCCTGTCGGCAGGTTTCCACGGGTTTACGCAGCAGGTTGAGGCTGGCTTCCAGTGGATATTTCCCGTTTCGCAGCTTGTCGAGCACGCCCTGCTGCACGCCGTCGTGTTTGTACTCCAGCGGTTCGGCGCAGTCGATGACCTCGAGAAAACCGAGGGTCAGCGGGTTCTCGGGTTGCTGTAATGTCTCTTGCGCGATGCGGACGGGTTTTTGAGGGTTCTTGAGATAAACCACCTGATTGTTGTCGTTGAGTTTCTGTACGCCGGCCATCTCCTGAAAGAAAAGAAAATCTTCGTTTTCATCATCAATTTTCATTGTCTGTCTCCCGACGTGGCGGTCTGTTTAGTTGCGCAGGCCCTACCTACTCATAAGCAAATCGGCAGGTCCCAACGCTGAGTGTATCCAAAAAAGCCGCCGCTGCAATATCTCGACAGTTTAGTTGAATCGTTACAGGCCGCGGAATGACTTAACCCTCTGTTGCGGTTTCGGTTATTTGGCGCACAAAAAAATAGGTTGGAAATTTAGGTATATACTTAAACGCTGGAACGGATAAATGTCGACTTTTGACCCGTCCGCTTCCGTCTTAACTGGGGAGAAATGATGCCTTACCTTGATGACAATCTGGTTGTATTCACTGACCTCGACGGTTCGCTTCTGGACCACAATGATTACAGTTGGCAACCTGCCCAGGAGTGGCTGGACCGGCTGCGCGCGGCCAGAGTGCCGGTGATTTTGACCACCAGCAAAACGGCGGTCGAAGTCGATGCCTTGCAGGAAAAGCTCCAACTTGCCGATCAACCCTTTATTGCCGAAAACGGCGCGATGATCCGCCTGCCCGCCGGTTGGCACGAAGATGGTTCAGACAGGGCGGGCCAGATTATTGGCGCAAGTTATCAGGCTATTCGTCATACGCTGGTCGCGCTGCGCCAACGTTATGATTTCGAATTTCGCGGGTTTGGAGACGTCGGCGCGCAGCAGGTTATCGACTGGACCGGACTGTCGCCCGAAAATGCGCACCAGGCGATGCAGCGCGAAGCTTCGGAACCCATTATCTGGTTTGGCAACGATCTGGATTTCGCCCGTTTCGAGAAGTCTCTCCATCAGGAACAGCTGGCGCTCACGCGCGGCGGCCGCTTCTGGCACGTAATGGGCGCAGATGCCGGAAAGGGTCAGGCGGTCAACTGGCTTCGGGAGCAATACCAGCTACGCACCGGCAAGCCGGTCGTCACTCTGGGGCTCGGCGACGGTCCCAATGATATTGGCATGCTCAATGCCACTGATTTTTCTGTGGTTATTCGCGGGCATCATGAACATCCGATGCCACTCGATAACGAAGCACAGGTTTTTCGCACCGGTCTTTTCGGCCCCGAAGGCTGGAAGCAAGGGCTGGATCACTTTGTGAGTCTCTGATTTATAAATCTTTATTATTACAAGAGCCGAGGTTCGTATGAGCGACTTTTATCAGGACGGAATCATTACCAATTTTCACAATTTGACCAAACGAAAATTGGAAGAACTGGAATACGATCTGCAGGTTTTCTCTGGCCGCCGTTCGATGGGGCTGATTCTGCCTTCCCTGTTTTCGGAATTGGAAGGCCCTGCGCTTTCCAAAATTGTCGACGAGCTGACCAAAGTGCCTTATCTGGAAGAGATAGTCATTGGTCTGGACCGTGCCGATCGTGACCAGTTCCTGTTTGCCCGCGAATTTTTCTCACGTCTTCCTCAGCGCCATCGTATCTTGTGGAATGACGGTCCGCGCCTGAAAGCGCTGGATGAAGAGCTGAAAAAAGAGAATCTTTCGCCAATGGAACCGGGCAAAGGCCGCAACGTCTGGTTCTGTGTAGGCTATACGCTGGCGTCACGGCGCACAAGCGTAGTGGGCCTGCACGATTGTGACATTGTCACCTATACCCGTGAAATGCTGGCACGTCTGATGTATCCGGTCGCCAACCCGAATTTCCACTACGATTTCTGCAAAGGCTATTACGCTCGCGTCGCCGACGGCAAATTCAACGGTCGCGTGGGTCGTCTCTTGGTGTTCCCTTTGCTGAAATCTTTGCAAATCGTCTACGGAAACTCCGATTTTCTGGAGTATCTGCGCAGCTTCCGTTATCCGTTGTCCGGTGAATTTGCCATGCGCACGCAGGTATTGAGTGACCTGCGTATTCCGAGCGACTGGGGACTGGAAATTGGCGTGCTTTCCGAATTGCACCGCAATACGGCCACCAAACGTATCTGTCAGGTGGATATCGCCGATAACTATGACCACAAGCATCAGCCGATGTCCGAAGAAGATGCCAGCACCGGCCTGCAACGCATGAGTATCGATATCACCAAGGCGCTGTATCGCAAGATGGCTATTCTTGGCGTACCGATTACCGCTGAATCTTTCCGTATCCTCAAAGCCACTTATTACCGCAATGCGCTGGATATGATTGATGGCTTCGAGCACGATGCCCGCATGAACGGCCTGAAGTTTGACCGCCACAGTGAAGAGTCGGCGGTTGAACTGTTTTCGGGCGCGATTATGGAAGCCGGTCTGGCCTTTGTGGATACGCCGAGCGAGAAGCCGTTTATTCCAAGCTGGAGTCGAGTGCAATCGGCCTTCCCCGACATGCTTGAACGCCTTCATGATGCCGTCGAAGAAGATAATAAAGGTAACGTATAAGTTATTTAGACGTAACATAGCGTGACTGGTTTTACGCTGATTACTGATAATCCGAGACATCGCCATAATTTATATGGCGATGTCTTTTTTTATCCCCCAACTATTTTTCGAGAGACATTAGGTTATCGTTAAAATTATCTTGAGCATTTCAGGTGAGTGAAAGGTGACGTCAATAACTCCCACGAGGTAGTAAAGTCGAGAAAGCTGTAATATTTGGTTTCTGGTCGGACCTTGCATCTAAATATGTAACATCGTGATAACACAATTTTGGTTTATCGCTATTTCACACGTAGCGTGGCATGAGGCAACCTTTGAGTGAATTACTATCAAATAAATGATTTATAACGCTTTTAAACATTGCCATCTCTTAATGCCGATTTGCTGACGATTTTTTTCTTTCTTTAGGCGCTAATTAACCGAGCGTTTTAGTCGGATATTACGCTGCTATAAAAAAGCCGCAGTGAGTATTGCTTCGCTATTTACAGCACGAGAAATGTCAGGATTTTGCAATTATCTGTCTTCAGATCAAAATTAATTAATTTAAAACCCCTTAAAAATCGTGGTTTTTAAGTAAATACCTCTTTTGGAACCGCTCATGCTCTTATCACTCATTGCAAAAGGTGGTAAAGTTGACGCATATCAATATTGCGAGAGCGAAACCTATGATCCCGGACAAACGTATTATTCGGCGTATCCAATCTGGTGGTTGTGCAATCCACTGCCAGGACTGCAGCATAAGTCAGCTGTGCATCCCTTTTACCCTCAACGCGCACGAACTCGACCAGCTCGACAACATTATCGAGCGCAAGAAACCGATTCAGAAAGGTCAGACGCTGTTTAAAGCCGGTGATGAACTGAAATCGCTCTACGCCATCCGTTCCGGGACCATCAAAAGCTATACCATTACCGAACCAGGGCGACGAGCAAATCACCGGATTCCATCTTGCGGGCGATCTTGTCGGTTTCGATGCCATCTGCAACGTCAAGCACCCAAGCTTCGCGCAGGCGCTGGAAACCTCCATGGTCTGTGAAATCCCTTTCGAAACGGTTGATGACCTTTCCGGAAAAATGCCGAAACTGCGTCAGCAAATGATGCGCCTGATGAGCGGCGAGATTAAGGGCGATCAGGACATGATCCTGCTGCTGTCCAAGAAAAATGCCGAAGAGCGTCTGTCGGCGTTTATCTACAATCTGGCCCGCCGTTTTGCCCAGCGCGGCTTCTCGCAGCGGGAGTTCCGCCTGACCATGACCCGTGGCGATATCGGCAACTATCTGGGCTTGACCGTCGAGACCATCAGCCGTCTGCTCGGCCGTTTCCAGAAGTCCGGTATGCTCAGTGTGAAAGGTAAATACATTACAATTGAAGACTATAGTCTACTTGCCGTGCTGGCAGGTCAGGCGATCCCCGAGCCGTCGTAACGCCCCTCCGTGCCTCTCCCGGAACCGGATCCTTGCCAACTCGATTTTAATAATCTAGTTTATTGATCCGGTTCACTTTGTCCCCTGTTCTGTTTATTCATCCTGGTTTATTCTATAAACAGGTGTTGGCTTTTTGCGTCCTCTCAAGAGGCGATGCTTAACAGAGCCGCGTCTGGCTTAGGTCGGTGCGCTTTCATTCATGTTGTTGGCACTCTCAATCATCCGTGTTAAGGAGGCTCCCTTGGCCAAGTATCAGAACCTTCTGGTCGCGATAGACCCCAATCAGGATGACCAGCCGGCCCTGCGCCGTGCGGTGTATCTGGTTCAACGCAACGGCGGGAAGATAAAAGCCTTCCTGTCTATCTATGATTTTTCCTACGAAATGACCACGATGCTCTCTCCGGAAGAGCGCAGCGCGATGCGTCAGGGCGTTATCGCCGAACGCACGGCCTGGATTGCCGAACAGTGTCACTATTATGTCGAGGCCGGTATTCCCATCGACATCAAAGTGGTGTGGAACAACAAACCGTTCGAAGCCATTATTCAGGAAGTGCTGAAAGGCCAGCACGATTTGCTGCTGAAAATGGCGCACCAGCATGACCGTCTCGAATCGGTCATCTTCACCCCGACCGATTGGAATCTGCTGCGAAAATGTCCGTGTCCGGTATGGATGGTCAAAGACCAGCCGTGGCCGGAAGGCGGCAAAGCGGTGGTGGCGGTGAATCTGTCGAGCGAAGAGCCGTATCATGACCCGCTTAACATCAAGCTGGTAAAAGAGAGTATCGAGCTGGCAACGCACGTCAACCAGACGGAAGTGCATCTGGTGGGCGCGTATCCGGTCACGCCGATTAATATCGCCATCGAACTGCCCGATTTCGACCCGAGCGTGTACAACGATGCGATTCGCGGTCAGCATCTGATTGCCATGAAGGCGCTGCGCCAGAAATTCCAGCTCGACGAGAAGTACACGCACGTTGAAAAAGGACTGCCCGAAGAGGTCATTCCCGACCTTGCCGAGCATTTGCAGGCGGGTGTGGTCGTATTGGGATCCATTGGCCGTACGGGGCTGTCCGCCGCGTTTCTGGGCAATACCACGGAACAGGTGATCGACCATCTGAAATGTGATTTGCTGGCCATCAAGCCCGACGACTTCGTCTGCCCCATTACGCTTGAAGACAGCGGCGAAAATCTGACGGCGCAGGACGTCGACAAGGTGTAATTCCCCGCCCTGCTCCTGCGGCATAAAAAAGCCAGTCATCACGACTGGCTTTTTCTTTTACTGCCCGGCTCTCACACTCACTGATTACAGTGCGCGCAGGATCCCTTCCACACTCTCTTTGGCATCGCCAAACAGCATCTGGGTGTTTTCCTTGAAGAACCAGCGGGTTCTGCACACCGGCGTAACCGGTGCTCATGGAGCGCTTGAACACGATAACATTCTGCGCTTTCCACACTTCCAGCACCGGCATCCCGGCGATTGGACTGCGCGGGTCTTCCTGCGCGGCCGGGTTGACGGTGTCATTGGCACCGATAACCAGCACCACGTCGGTGTCGCTGAAGTCGTCGTTGATTTCGTCCATATCGAGCACGATATCGTAAGGCACTTTCGCCTCGGCCAGCAGCACGTTCATGTGGCCCGGCAGACGTCCGGCAACCGGATGAATCCCGAAACGCACCTTGATGCCCTTGGCACGCAGTCTGGCGGTAATATCCTGAACCGGATACTGCGCCTGCGCCACCGCCATGCCGTAGCCTGGGGTAATAATGACCGAGCTTGCGTTTTTCAGCATGTCGGCCACATCTTCTGCGCTGGCTTCGCGGTATTCGCCCATCTCTTCGCCTTCACCGGTCGAAGAGCTGTCGGTGCCGAAGCCCCCGGCAATCACGCTGATAAAGGAGCGGTTCATGGCCTTGCACATGATGTAGGACAGAATCGCACCCGAAGAACCCACCAGCGCGCCGGTGACGATCAACAGGTCGTTGGAGAGCATAAAGCCCGCCGCCGCCGCCGCCCAGCCAGAGTACGAGTTCAGCATGGACACCACGACAGGCATGTCCGCACCGCCGATGGAAGACACAAGATGCCAGCCGAAAGCCAGAGCAATCAGGGTCATGATAATCAGGGCAAAGACCTGTGTGCCGGTGCTTTCAGCGCGAACAAACACGATAAGCAGCAGCAGCGAAACCACCAGCGCCGCCAGATTCAGCTTGTGGCGGTGCGGCAGAGCCAACGGCTTTGACGAGAAAATGCCGCGCAGCTTGCCGAATGCCACAATGGAACCGGTAAAGGTCACCGCACCGATAAAGATGCCGAGGAACACTTCGGTCAGGTGGATGTTTTCCATCACCCCAACCATAGGCACGGTGCCGCTGTCCAGATAGCTGTTGAAGCCAACCAGCACCGCAGCCAGACCAACGAAGCTGTGCAGGATAGCCACCAGTTCCGGCATTTGGGTCATTTCGACCTTGCGTGCCAGATAGATACCGATAGCGCCGCCGACCAGCATGGCAAAAATAATCCAGCCGACATGGCCGGAGTCAGGACCGAGGATGGTGACGATTAACGCGATGGCCATCCCGGTGATGCCAAAGATATTTCCCTGCTTGGACGTCTCGTGCTTCGAGAGTCCGGCCAGGCTGAAAATAAACAGAATAGCGGCAACAATGTATGCAGCTGTAACTAAACCCCCAGACATATGCTACCCCTTAATTCTTGCGAAACATTTTCAGCATGCGCTGAGTGACGGTAAATCCGCCAAAAATATTGATACTGGCAATCAGTACCGCGACGAAGCTCAGGAAGCTGACCCAGCCGCCGTGACCGATTTGCAGCAAGGCACCGACTACGATGATGCCGGAAATGGCATTGGTCACCGCCATTAACGGGGTATGCAGCGCATGGCTGACATTCCAGACCACGTAGTAACCGACCACGCAGGACAGCGCGAACACGGTAAAGTGAGACAGGAACTCTTTCGGCGCGACATCGGCAAGCCAGCCAAACAGCACCACGGCAATGGCCATGAGGACGTATTTGGTCCACGGCGAGGAAGGTTTGGCTTCGGCTTTCTCGACCGGTGCGGCCGCTTTCTGGGCCTGCGGCTGGGCAGACACCTGAATCGGCGGTGCAGGCCAGGTCACTTCACCGGTTTTGACTACGGTAACGCCACGCACGACGGTGTCGTCGAAATCAATCTCGATTTCGCCGTTTTTCTCTTTGCACAGCAGTTTCAGCAGATTCACCAGATTGGTGCCATACAGCTGTGAAGACTGGGTCGGCAAGCGGCTTGGCAAATCGGTGTAACCGATGATTTTTACGCCGTTCGGCGTCACGGTAATAGCATCGGCGACGGTCAGTTCACAGTTGCCGCCGGTTTGTGCGGCGAGGTCAACAATGACGCTGCCCGGCTTCATGGATTCAACCATTTCGCGGGTGATGAGTTTCGGCGCAGGACGGCCCGGAATCAGCGCGGTGGTGACAATGATGTCGACCTCTTCCGCCTGGGCGGCAAACAGCGCCATCTCGGCCTTGATAAAGGCTTCGGACATCACCTTGGCATAGCCGTCACCGCTGCCGGCTTCTTCTTCGAAGTCCAGCTCGAGGAATTCGGCGCCCATACTCTGCACCTGCTCCTTCACTTCTGGACGCGTGTCGAAGGCGCGAACGATGGCACCGAGGCTACCGGCTGCACCGATGGCGGCCAGACCGGCCACACCTGCGCCAATGATCATCACTTTGGCCGGCGGCACTTTGCCTGCCGCCGTGATTTGGCCGGTAAAGAAGCGGCCGAATTCGTGTGCGGCTTCAACGATTGCGCGGTAACCGGCAATGTTGGCCATGGAACTCAATGCATCCAGCGACTGCGCACGCGAAATACGCGGCACGGAGTCCATCGCCAGAGCGGTCACGCCACGCTCGGCCAGTTTCTGGATTAATTCAGGATTCTGCGCAGGCCAGATAAAGCTGACCAGCGTAGAACCCGCCTGTAATTTGCCGATTTCATCGTCGAGCGGTGCATTGACCTTCATCACGATATCGGATTGCCATACGGCATCGCCTGCTTCGACCGTAGCCCCTGCTGCCTGATAGGCCGCATCGTCAAAACTGGCGAGTTTACCTGCGCCCTGTTCAATGGCGACTGTAAAGCCGAGTTTCAGCAGTTGTTCCACCGTTTTCGGTGTTGCTGCAACGCGGGCTTCATTGGTCAACCGTTCTCTTGGTATACCAATACGCATAATTATTCCCTTCACCCTTTTATTTGATAACCGAGGTCATCGTGTAGATACAAAAGTAAAACCTGCCGACTGACTTAAATTTAAAAATCCGCCGCTTTTTATTACCGACATGCTGACTGAATTTTCAGGCCGGCTATAACCTACTGAATAACGGATTAATATGCTAGGCAGAATGGCTATTTATGAGAATTAAATCACCCAAAACCGGCATAAGACACACTTGCGCTGCCAACCCGCCGAATTTCCCCGTTTATTCACTCTGAAAAGCCGCGTTGGCGGAATTAATCACTTTCGAAAAATGCAGGCAGCACGCGGCGCACAGGCCATAAAGTGAGAAAAATGTAAATTATTAACATTTATTTTACTTATCAGCCTGACAAGCTAACTTGTTCGAGTTATATCAAGAAATATCACGAACTTTACGGGAGGAAATTGTCTTTGCGCGGTAACAAAATTACGCAAGCGCTCAACATTATTACATGCAATAATCGGGAGCTAATCTGTTACACATCAATAATTCAGCAAGTTCCAACATTACTGCGCAAGGTGAAAGGATTTTTTATGAAGCAGACGAAAACGATCATCGCATCGGCCGTTGTTTTATTAGTCTCGCAATTCTCTGTTTTGTCTGCCGCCCAGGCCGCAGAAGAAATCAGTCCCGAGAAAGCAGCCGCCCTTAAGCCCTTTGATCGCATTGCATTTACCGGTCGTTTTAACAATCTTGGCGATGCCTCCGACGAAGCCTCAAAACGTGCCGACCAGCTTGGCGCGGACTATTTCTATATTCTGGACACCAACAGCCTTTCCGACAGCGGTAACTGGCGCGTGGTTGCAGACGTGTATCATAAAGATGCGCCGAAAGTGGCCGACAAGCCCAGGGCACAAAGCGTCAATGGCGTAAGCGGCATCAAGCAGTTGCCTAAAACCGTGGCCTATCAGCTCGAGCCTTATGACACGGTTACCGTAAGCGGCCTGTTCCACAGCCAGCCCGACGTGCTTGAAGCCATTGGCAAGGCGGCCAAGGAAAAAGGCGCGGACTCCTTCTTTATTGTACGCCAGATTGATGCCAACAACGGCGGCAATCAGTACGTCACCGCGTTTATCTACAAAAAAGACGCGCCTAAACGTATTACGCAAAGCCCGGATGCCATTCCTGCCGATTCCGACGCAGGCCGTGCCGCGCTTGCGGCCGGTGGCGCTGCTGCCAAAAAAGTCGAAATCCCGGGCGTGGCCTCTTCCGACAGCCCAAGCCGTAAAGTGGGTAATTTCTTCGAGACGCAGTCCTCTACCGGTAAACGTTATTCTGTAACGTTGCCTGACGGCAAGAAAATCGAAGAAGTGAACAACGTCACTGCCGCGCAGATGACGCCGTTCGATACCGTCACCTTCACCGGTCACTTCAACAGCATCACCGATGTTTCCGAAGAAGTGGCGAAACGTGCCGCGGATAAAGGCGCGAAGTTCTACCACGTGACCCGTCAGTGGCAGAACAAGAGCGGCGGCAATCTGACCGTTACCGCAGACCTGTTTAAATAACGGCGAATTTCTCGACCCGCATTAACCATAAAGGGCTGATTCAGATCAGCCCTTTTCTTTTCTATTCTTCACCCGCCACGCCGGACATCACTCTTCTTCGTCAATCGATGCCATCAGGGCATTCTGGATGATGCGCTGTGCCTTCATCGCGTCCTGCTGCGCCTGCGCCGCCTGCAACGCCGGAATATCCAGCCTGTCCAGCGCGCGATAGATGTGTTTGAGGAAGCGAATGGACAGTCGCGCCGCCTCGACATTGTCTTCGCGGAACGGGAACTGATCGAGCTGCCAGACGCCGTCCCAGTTATTGATTTTCAGCACATAGAAGAATTCGAAAATCTCGGTAATATGCACGGTGCCGACCACCAGGTCGTCGTCCCAGCTGCGCAGGTTGTCGTTGACGTCCATCCCGAACAGGCGGCCGCGGTCGATAATCAGCTGGGCGGAATCTGCCGGTGATTCTCCCCAAACAGCGCGTGGCCGAAGTCCAGCAGCACGCCGACATTGTCCAGCCCGATGTCCTCAATTCCCAGCAGAGTGCGCGCCGCCGAGTCCCAGGTCATTTTGACGCGAGGCTCGCGCGGCTTGTATTCGATGGCAAACTTGACGTCGGGATTGGCCGCCGCCAGTTCGCGCATGCCGTCTACCGCCAGTTTCCACAGCTGTTTATGGTCAACCTGGAAAGGATAATCCCAGCCATCCTGACCCGGCCAGACTTTGACATAGTTGGCACCCAGCTCTCTGACCACGTCGGCGGCTTCGTTCATCAACTGCATCGCTTCGGCGCGTACCGCCGGATCCGGATGTGTGAAAGCCCCGCGCGACCATTTTCGCAGATAGATTTCGGGGGTGATCCCGATGGCCTTCAACCCCGCGTCGTCCAGCGCTTCCTTTACCTGCGCCAGCGTGACGCCCGGCGAGAACGGATAAGGAATATCGACATAAGAAAGCGAGCCGACTTTTTTGGCTTCCTGAATCTGTTCAATCGTGCTTAATGCCGGACCGTAGCCATCCACCGCATAGCGGTCGATATAGTTGGCAAAATGCCATAAGCCTGCACCAAATTTAGGGTAATTGTAGTTTTTCATCAGTGTCATTCTCCATACTCGACGGCGTGATTGGATGCCTGCAGCCGGAGCCGCGCATCAATGAAAATCGGGTTATTGAACGGCGTCGGCCTGACACAGACGACGCGCATGCTGGACCAGACTGGCGGCATCGATGCCGTGGCGAGCACGGGTTGACGCGCGATCGCCGGCTATCGCGTATTCTCCGTCGGCAATGCCCATGCGCAGCAGCGGAATGGCGCAGCCCCCTTCGGCCAGCACCTCCGCCACCAGACTGCCCACGCCGCCGTTGATGTTGTGTTCCTCGACGCTGATCACCTGCGGATAAGCCTGCAAAAGCGCACGGAGTTGCCCGGTATCGCAGGGGCGAATCGACGGCACAGCGATAACGCCCGCAGAGATGCCCTGCTGTTCCAGCGTGGCGGCGGCATCGACCGCTTCGTGAACCGTCGACCCCATCGCCACCAGCGCGATATCGGTGCCTTGTCGCAGTTCATCGATAGCACCCGGTGTAAAGCGGTAATCGTCACCATGCAGTTGAGGCAGGGCTTTGCCATCGAGACGAATGTACACCGGCCCCTGATATTCCAGCGCATAATCAATCATTTGCCTACATTCCAGCGGACAGGAAGGCGCAAAGATCAAGATATTGCCGAAGCCGCGCATAATGGCGATATCGTCGATGCTGTGATGCGTGCTCGCCAGCGGACCGTAGCTGGTCCCGGCGTTGAGGCCAAACAGTTTGACGTTGGTGTTGTTGTAGCAGACGTCGACCTTGACCTGCTCGTTGGCGCGGGAGATAAGAAACGGCGCGGCGTTGCAGGTGACGGCGATTTTGCCGCCGATAGCCAGCCCGGCAGCCGTGCCGACCATCACCTGCTCGGCGATGCCGACATTGACCAGTCTTCCGGGAAATGCCTTGATAAACGGCGAGATTTTGGCGGTCGATGTGGAGTCTGCCACGACAGGCACCACGTCCAGACCCCGTTGTACCGCAGCGATGAGCGTATCGACCATCACCGTTGCCAGATGTTGTGCATTACTCATCTTTAAGCTCCTCTAGCGCCAAGGCAATCTCGTCGCCGACAGGCACGCGATGATGCCACTCCGCCTTGCCCTGAATAAACGAGATACCAAACCCTTTTTCGGTATTGGCGATGATCACGTTCGGTTTGCCGTTGGACGGCAGGTTTTCTAGCGTGTCCACCACCGCCTGCATATCGTTTCCGGCGCACTCGGTGACGTTCAGCCCAAAGGCGCGCCACTTTTCCGCCAGCGGATCGGTGTTCATGATTTCGCTGGTGGAACCGGCAAGCTGGAGTTTGTTCTTGTCGTTGATAATAATCAGGTTGTCGAGGCCATAATGCGCGGCCACCAGCGCGGCCTCCCAGTTGCTGCCCTCGGCAAGTTCACCGTCGCCCGTGACCACGAATATCCGTCGTGCGCTGGCATCTTTTTTCGCGGCAATCGCAATTCCCACCGCCACCGGCAACCCGTGCCCCAATGCGCCCGTATTCAGCTCGATGCCGGGGGTTTTATGTTTGACCGGATGTCCGGGCAGATGCGAATCGGCGTGCTGATAGGTTGGCAGCCAGCTCTCCGGAAAGTATCCGGCTTCGGCCAGCACACAGTAATACCCGCCGACCGCATGCCCCTTGGATTGAATATAAATATCGCGCGTGCTGTCTTCGGTGCGTTCGGGGGCGCAGTCCAGCAGCCGGAAATACAGCGCCGTCAGGATCTCGACCTGCGAAAGGTCGGCCCCGGTATGGCCGCCCGCCGGACTGTTGGCGTTTAGCTGAATGATGCGACGACGGATTGCCCGTGCTTTACCTTGTAACTGTTCGACAGACAGGTTGAACGGATTCATCTTGTCACCTCTGAATTTAAATTTACGTATGAATATATATTCAAAAAGCACAAAAAAAACGGTGGCCGGGCGTTACCCCGGTCGTTGCGTCTCTCCCGCCTCGATGACGGCTTTTTGCGCGACTACGGCGGCTTTCTGCTGCATACGGTTCTGCATCTGGTCGATAATGACCGCGATAATAATGACCACGCCCTTGATGACCATCTGCCAGAATTCGCTGACGCCCATCATAATCAGTCCATCGGCCAGAAAGCCGATGACAAAGGCCCCGACCAGCGTGCCGAGAATGGTGCCGCGTCCGCCCGCAAGCGAGGTGCCGCCGAGCACCACCGCCGCAATGGCGTTCATTTCAAAGGATGTGCCGTTGGCGGGATGGCTGGCGACAAGCTGCGATGACACCACAATTCCGGCGATCGCCGCACAGAAACCCGACAGCGCATAGACCAGGATTTTCACCCGTTTGACCCTAACACCTGAAAGTTCGGCGGCGCGTTCGTTATCGCCGATGGCATACACCTGACGACCAAACGGCAACCGGCGCGCGATGTAGGCAATGACCAGTGCCAGCACAATCATCATCCAGATGGCGTAGGGCAGCCCGAGAAAATTACCGGCCCCAATCTTGTCGAACCCCGTATTGCCAAGCTGCGGATTGCCCTGCAACGCCGGAAAGGTTTCCCCACCGGACGTCAACATCGCGGCACCGCGCAGGATGTACATGGTGCCGAGCGTGCAGATAAACGGCGCGACGTTGTAACGGGTAATTATCCAGCCGTTGGCGGCCCCGATAATGCCGCCTATCACCAGCACCAGCGGCACAATCACCCATACGCTCGGGAAGATGGCGATGCCGAACATGGGCAGCACGATACCCTTGGTAATGAGCCAGCCAGCTATCATGCCGCAAAGGCCCAAGGTTGCGCCGATGGAGAGATCGATGCCCGCCGTAATAATGACGAAGGTGATGCCAAGCGCCAGAAAGGCGTTGATGGCGATATGCTTGACCATGATGACCATGCTGCCGACGGCCAGAAAATCCGGTACCGTGATGGCAAAGAAGCCGACTATCAAAAACAGCGCGATAAAGGTTCGCAGTTTCAGCAACAGGAGAATCAGGCTCTCCCGCGAGTTGAACGGTTTTAGCGCAGGCGCGGGCAGCGCCACTCCAGGACTGTTTTTCATCTTAGAACCCCTGTGCACTTGCTTTCACCAGCGCCGACTCTTCCGCCGCCGCGCGAGGAATATCGGCGGTCAGTTTGCCGCCGGACATCACCAGAATGCGGTCTGAAACCGCCATGATCTCTTTCAGATCCGAGGTCGAAAAAAGAATCGCAATCCCCTGTTCCGACAGCTTGACCATCATGCGAAAGACATCGGCCTTTGCGCCGACATCGATGCCGCGGCTTGGCTCATCCAGCAGCAGCAACCGGGGATTGGTCAGCAGCGAGCGGCCGATAACCACCTTCTGCTGATTGCCGCCGCTCAGTGCATTGATGGTGACCTCGGGCGAAGAGACCTTGATGGACAGATTGCCCACTGTATCTTTGACCACCGTCTGCTCCTGCCGACGCGAGATGGCGAAGCGGTAATCCAGCCGCTGCCACAGGCTGGCGATGGTCAGATTGCTGGCGACCGACGACACCGGAAAAATGCCGGTGCGCTTGCGGTCTTCCGGCACCAGACTCATGCCCATGCGGATACGATCGGCGGTAGAAAGCCGTTGCGGCACCGGTTTGCTGTCGAGCCACAGCTTGCCGAGATAGTTGCGCTGCGTACCGAGCAGACATTCGAACAGTTCGGTGCGCCCCGCGCCCATCAGACCATAGATGCCGACGATTTCTCCGGCGCGGACATTAAAGGAGACATTCTCCACCAGCGGATTGCCGGAGGGGCCGACACAGGTAATGCCCTCGGCTTCCAGCACCGGTACGCCAAACTGGCGATCGGGACTCAAAAAGCTGGCCACCGGTTCGCTGCCCAGCATTTCGCGGACGATCCACGGCACGTCGATGTCGCTGACCTGCGCTTCGGCCTGGAAACGCCCGTCGCGCAGAATCGTTATTACGTCGCCGATGGCCATCAACTCCTCCAGACGGTGCGAGATATAGATGATGGACACGCCCTGCCGCGTCAGCTCGCGGATCACCCGAAACAGAATTTCGACTTCGGTTTTACTCAATGCGGAGGTCGGTTCGTCAAGAATCAGAATGTCGGTGTCTTCCGCCAGCGCCTTGGCAATTTCCACAAGTTGCTGCTGCCCCACCTTGAGATTGGCGACCAGTTCTCGCGGCGAAATGGCTTGATCCAGCCGCCGCATCAACTCGGCGGTACGCGCCTCCTGGGTTTTTTCGTCAATGGGTTTCAGGCCGTGTTGAAGTTCGCGACCCAGAAAGATGTTCTCCGCCACCGACAGGTTTTCAAACAGGTTCAACTCCTGATGAACCATGCCGATACCCAGCCGGGCGGCGGCGCGGGTGCTGTCGAGATGCACCTGTTCACCATTGAGCCAGATTTCGCCGCTGCTTGGCTGCTGGACACCGGCAAGAATTTTCATCAGCGTTGATTTCCCGGCCCCGTTCTCGCCGATTATCACATTTACCTTGCCGCGCCAGACGTTATAACTGACGTTATCCAGCGCCAGCGTGCCCGGAAACAGCATCGATACCGCGCGGGTCTGCAAAATAACAGGGTCAGGCTGATTCATTAGGGCTGCTCCTGTTTAAGGCTTATCGCCACCACGTCCTGCACCTGATTCGGCACCATACTGACCGCCAGCACCAGCTGCACCGGCTTGCCTATCCAGCCGTTATCGACTGCGGGCAACTGTTTTACCGCATGACGATTCAAGGCTTTGGTCAACTGGGCGAACTGCACCTGATTGGTAAAATCTTCAAATTTGAATCCTGCGGCATCGCGAATGGCATTGCTGCGTACCACGGGGCCAATCATGACCGGCACCGATTCTCCGTTGATGGTGACGGTTATCTGCCGTTCGCGCTCCGTGGCGGCGCTTACGGCCGTCACCGTACCGCCCGCGCGCACGAAGACGCTTTCGCTGGTGCCCGCCTTGAGCGTGGTGCTCTTGGTTTTCATATCGGCCCAGCTCAGCGCCCGCTCCTGCGCGCCTTTGACCACCTTGCTGTCCCAGTTTTCTTCCGTCACCTGCTGCGGCGTCTGATTACTGAAGCTGGCTTTGGCCAGGGGATCTTTCGGGATAATCGGCTGGCCGTTGCTGTCGAGGTCCACAACGGTACAGCCGACAAGCAGTACCGCTGCCGTCAGCACACCGGCGAACAGGGGTCTCGTCACCATCTTCAACTCCTTACGTTATTGTGCGAGGTTGAAGTTTTTCAATTTGCCAGCGTTGCTGTCGTCTATCAGTACGCAGTCCATCAGCTGCTTCTCGCCCTTCTGCGCCTTGCCGTTTGTCAGGTAATAGTCGGCCTGTTCGATGGCCATTTGCGCCTGCGCCCAACCCGGTTGCAGCACGGTCGCCTTGATATTGCTTTTATTGATGATGGAATCGCGCACATAGTCGCTGCCGTCGAAGCCGACGACTATCACATTGGTTTTACCGGCGGCCTTGAGCGCGGCTTCTGCGCCGAGCGCCATGGTGTCGTTACCGGAAATCACGCCGACAATATTGGGGTTCTTCTGCAAGATGGTTTCCATGCGGCTGAAGGCTTCGGTCTGGCTCCAGTTGGCACTCTGCTGCGCGACCATTTTCAGATCCGAATAATCGTCCAGCACATCGTGATAACCCTGCGAACGCACACCGGAGTTGGTGTCCGACTCTTTACCGAGCAGCTCGACGTAGTCACCCTTGCCGTTCAACAGCTTGGCGAATTTCTCTGCGCCTAGCTGTGCGCCCTGATAGTTATTGGAAACAATCTGTGCTACCGCGATGCCGGTTTTATTGATTTCGCGGTCGATGAGAAAGGTCGGGATGCCCGCGTCCTTCGCCTTCTGGACCGGTCCAACCGTGGCGTCTGCGCCGGCGTTGTCCAGCACGATGGCTTTGGCCTTGCGACCTATCGCGGTTTCAATCAACTGATTCTGCTTGCTGACATCGTCGTCATGCGAGGCCACGAGCGTGGTATAGCCGAGCGCTTTGGCTTTCTGCTCGGCGCCCTCTGCTTCGGCTTTGAAGAAGGGATTATCGTGAGACGGCGTAATGATCACGATGAGCCCTTTTCGGCCGCAAACGCGGCAGAAGACAGGGCAAACGAAGAAAGCAGCAGACCGGTAAGTAGGGTAAGTTTCATTATTATCTCCACTGTGAATATATATTCAAAGCTGATTCTTTATTCATCCACTATCATTGACTGATGAGTTTTTGTCCAAATAAACCTTGCAGAAAATAGAACGGGATCACAGCCTGTGGTTATCTTTGAAGCAATGCGTGCGCGAGTTGTCATTTTTAGCGCCTTGAATAACAATAAGGCCGCCCGTTAATGGAGGAATTATGTCAAAGCAGGATGAACAACGTTTGCTGGTGAAGATAGCCACGCTTTACTACACGGACGGCATGAAGCAGTCGGAGATTGCCAAAACCCTGCATCTTTCCCAGTCTTTTGTGTCGCGGATGCTGATGCGCTGCGTGAATGAAGGGGTAGTGAAAATCAGCGTGATCCCGCCAAGCAATATCTTTCCTGCCCTCGAGAACCGTCTTGAGAAAAAATACGCCATTCAGCAGGCGGTGGTGGTGGATGTCGAAGCGGATGCCACCCCGGCGCAGATTCGCCAGGCGATTGGCTCTGCCGCCGCGCACTATATGGAAACGCGTATTCGCCCCAACGATCTGGTCGGCATCTCTTCATGGAGCGGCACGATACGCGCGATGGTCGATGCGCTGCACCCTAAAAGCGTCAAGGCGCGCGGCGTTATCCAACTGCTGGGCGGGGTCGGGTCGAACGGCAATGTGCAGGCCACCATCCTGACGCAAACGCTGGCGGCGCATCTGGGTTGTCAGGCGTGGCTGCTGCCTGCGCAAAGCATCGAACGCTCCGTCGATGAACGGCAGCGATTGGCGAATAACGAAGATGTGGCAGAGGTCGTCAGCAAATTTGCCGAAGTGGATGTGGCGATTGTCGGTATTGGCGAGCTGGAACCTTCACAACTCCTGAAAAATTCCGGCAATTATTATGACGAGGCGATGCTGGAGATTCTGGCGGCCCGCGGTGCAGTCGGTGATATCTGTCTGCATTACTTCGATGCCCACGGCAAGCCGGTGTTGAATGCCGAAGAAGATCCGGTGATTGGCATGGAGCTGGCGCAGGCCCGGCAGTGTCCGCAGGTTGTCGCGCTGGCCGGAGGGATCGGCAAGGCCAATGCCATTCGCGGCGCGTTGACCGGGCAATATATCAATGTGCTGATTGTCGATTATCCCACGGCGCAGGCATTGCTGAAAGAGTGAGAAAAAACCGTGCATTTGGATGTGAAATAGAGAAAGTAAGAGACGGGAACAGGCAGCGGCGGGGAGAATTCCCCGCAGCGGTCAATCAGTGCGTTGCGGCGTCCTGCAGAATTTCGACCGCCAGATGTTCATCTTTTTGCTCGAGTTTTAGCGGATGCTTGCACTCTTCATGGATAGCGGCGAGCTGCTGCTCGGTTAATCCATAGGGCAGATTAATATCGACAGTGTAAATTTGCTGCTGCTGCGCTAGTTCAATCAGGCGGACAATATTGATTTCGTCACTGACCTGGGTGGATACCACCTGCAACGCCAGCGCATTGAGGGTATCCTGCCTGGATTTTTCCTGGGTGGTGCGCGACCTCAGCACCATGCCAAAAAAGGCAATACGCCGTAAATGGCATCGAGAAAACTCCATTGTTTTTTACACGATGCGGACAGGTATTCCATATAATTGAAGGACGCTTTTTCACTGCGCTCATCGGGTACCAGGCGACTTTCTGCCATCTCCATTCCTCTCGGGGCCAGTGCTGACCCCTCTAACATGTGTTAGAAAGACCTTTTCTTTAAAGATCATGTTTTAAAACGAGAAACCTATTCATCGCACTAAACATAATCCTCTATATAATGGCATAGCTTTATATAATGACATAATTTATTGATGCTTTGCCAGTGAGTTGACGGGCGTTAAGGCGTCGACTCCGGCGGGGCATTAGGTTAATTTAAGAAACGACTTCCTGCGGTCATAGCGTTGATGCCCCGCTCGCGCTATGCTGGACTCCGATTTTCACCATAACAGCAAATCTATGAATAAAATCGTTTTTGTAGAAGATGATGCCGAAGTCGGCAAGCTTATTGCTGCCTATTTGGGCAAACACGACATTGAAGTGCTGGTCGAGCCGCGTGGCGATACCGCGCAGGCCAGAATTGCGCTCGAACAACCTGACCTGGTGTTGCTCGACATCATGCTGCCCGGCAAAGATGGCATGACGTTGTGCCGCGACCTGCGCCCTACCTTTGACGGCCCGATTGTGCTGCTGACGTCGCTCGACAGCGACATGAACCATATTCTGTCGCTGGAAATGGGAGCCAATGACTATATTCTGAAAACAACGCCGCCCGCCGTGCTGCTGGCGCGTTTGCGTCTGCATCTGCGTCAGCGCCCTGCCGTCAGCGCCGAACCCGAGAAATCCGGCAAGCCGATTCAGAAAGGCAATGCCCTGCATTTCGGCCTGCTATGTATTGATCCGGTCAATCGTGAAGTGACACTCGGTGACGAAACCATCACCCTGTCGACCTCCGATTTCGACCTGCTGTGGAACTGGCGACCCATGCGGGTCGTATTATGGACCGCGAAGCCCTGCTGCTGAATCTGCGCGGCGTCAGCTATGACGGGATGGACCGCAGCATTGATGTCGCGATTTCGCGCCTGCGCCGCAAACTCTACGACAACGCCCTCGAGCCTTTCCGTATCAAGACGGTACGTAATAAAGGCTATCTCTTTGCTCCCAATGCCTGGGAGACGGCGAAGTAATGAGAAAACTTTTTGTGCAGTTTTTCCTGCTGCTGCTGGTCTGTTTTCTGGTGATGGCCATGCTGGTCGGTCTGGTCTACAAAGTGACCGCCGAGCGCACGGGCCGTCAGTCGATGAACGACCTGATGAAAAGTTCGCTGTATCTGATGCGCAGCGAACTGCGAGAAATCCCGATCCGCGACTGGAACAAAACCATCAGCACGCTGGAACTGAACCTGTCTTTCAAACTGCACATCGAACCGCTCGGCAAGCGCAAGCTTAGTCCGGCGCTGGACGCGCAGCTTCGCGAAGGCGAAATCGTGGCGCTCGACAGCGAATACACCTTTATACAGCGGGTGCCGCGCAGCAACTATGTGCTGGTAGTCGGTCCCATTCCCTATCTTTTCTATATGCACGAGATGCGGCTGCTGGATCTTGGCCTGCTGATTTTCATCGGTCTGTCGCTGGCGCTGCCGGTGTTTCTGTGGATGCGCCCGCACTGGCAAGACCTGCTGCGACTTGAAAACTCGGCGCAGCGCCTGGGCAGCGGTCATCTTGACGAGCGCATAAATTTTGATTCCACCTCAAGCCTCAACCGGCTGGGTATTGCCTTCAATCAGATGGCCGACAACATCAACACCCTGATTGCCAGTAAAAAACAGTTAATCGACGGCATCGCCCACGAGCTGCGCACGCCGCTGGTTCGGCTGCGTTATCGGCTGGCGATAAGCGAAAACCTGCCCGAAGCCGAACAACAGGCGATAAACCGCGATATCGGCCAGCTCGAATCGCTGATTGATGAACTGCTGACCTATGCCCGGCTGGATCGGCCGCAGGTCGCGCTGCACCTCACGAAAATCAATCTGCCGGAGTGGATTGAAGACAAGGCGGATGATTTCCGGCTGGTGAATGCAGAGCATGATATCGAGCTCAATGTGACCAAACCTGCCGACTTTGGCGGCGTGGATCTACGCCTTATGGAGCGCGTGCTCGATAATCTGGTCAACAATGCACAGCGCTATGCACGCAGTAAATTACGCATCAGCCTGTGGCTGGACGGCGAAGACGCGAGTTTGCAGGTTGAGGACGACGGTCCGGGCATTCCGCCGGAAGAACCGGCTGCGCATCTTCGAGCCATTTGTGCGCCTTGACCCCAGTCGCGACCGCGCAACCGGGGGCTGCGGCCTCGGCCTCGCGATTGTATATTCCATTGCCGTCGCCTATCAGGGACGCGTGATGGTCGATGCCAGCCCTCTCGGCGGTGCCAGCATTCGTTTTAGCTGGCCTATCAAGCCCGCCTTTAATCTGGCCATCGAGCCGCAAGAATAACGCCCTTATGACATTTATTTTTACAGCACGGAGTCCATCATGACGACAGCCTATTCACAGTTACGCGCTACCTTTACCCGCTTGTCGCGATTCACCCATCTTTCCGCCGTGGCGGGTTGGGACATGCAAACCATGATGCCGCCGGAAGGCAGCAAGGCGCGTTCAGAAGCGCTGGCCGAGCTTAGCGTGCTGCATCATCAGATCCTGACCGCCCCCAAAGTCGGCGAATGGCTGGAGCAGGCCACACAGGAAGATCTTAACGACCTCGAGCAATCGAACCTGCGCGAGATGGCGCGTCAGTATCGGCATTCTGCGCTGCTGCCGGAAAGTCTGGTCGAAGCCAAATCGCTGGCCGGTGCGCGCTGCGAACATGCGTGGCGTCGTCAGCGTCCGGCCAACGACTGGGAAGGGTTTGCCGACAACCTGCGCGAAGTGGTTAAACTGAGCCGTCAGGAGGCGACTTTGCGCGCCGAAGCCGCCGGTATCAGCCGTTATGACGCCCTGCTGGATCTCTACGAACCAGGCATGACCGCACAGAAACTCGACGGCATTTTCGGCGAGCTGAAAAGCTGGTTACCGCAGTTACTGCAAACCGTGGTCGAAAAGCAGCGCGCGATAGACTTTGTGCAGCCGCACGGGCCGTTTGCAATCGACAAGCAGAAAGCGCTTGGCCTGAACGTGATGAAACGTCTGGGCTTTAACTTCGACGCGGGCCGTCTGGATATCAGCGCTCACCCGTTCTGCGGCGGCGTGCCGCAGGATGTGCGCATCACCACGCGATACAATGAAAACGAGTTCATTACCGCGATGATGGGCGTGATTCATGAAACCGGCCACGCGCGTTATGAACAGAATCTGCCAAAAGAGTGGTTAGGCCAGCCTGTCGCCCATGCCCGTTCGATGGGCGTGCATGAATCGCAAAGCCTGTTGTTTGAAATGCAACTGGGTTGCAGCGAGCGCTTCCTGAAATCCATCTTCCCTCTAGTTATCGAACAGTTCGGCGAACGCGAAGGACTGGATGTCACCAACTTCATCAACCTGAATCAGCGCGTGCAGCCGGGCCTGATTCGTGTCGATGCCGACGAATTGAGCTACCCTGCCCACGTTATTCTTCGTTACGAAATCGAGCAGGCGCTGATTGAGGGCGAAATTGAAGTCGAAGATATTCCGGCGCTGTGGAGCAGTAAAATGCAGCAGTATCTGGGGCTGGATACGGTCGGCAACTACACCAATGGCTGCATGCAGGATATCCACTGGACCGACGGCGGCTTTGGTTACTTCCCGACTTATACGTTGGGCGCGATGTACGCGGCGCAGTTGTTCCAGACCGCCAACAAGGCGATTCCGACCTTGCAGGATGACATCAGCCGCGGCGACCTCACCGCGTTGTTCCAGTGGTTGAATCAGAATATCTGGCAGCACGGCAGCCGTTTCTCGACCGATCAGTTGATGAAAAACGCCACCGGCGAGACGCTAAATACCGATTATTTCCGCAAACATCTGGAAAGCCGTTATCTCTAAGGGTGATCGTTGACTGCTGTTGGCACACGCGTTGGCCACCAGAGCTGCCAACCCTTAGGTAAAATTAACCCTTTTATCACTTCAACCGGGGGCGAATAAAACATTCGCCTCCGGTTTACTTTTATCGCGCGTCGACTGTTTGTCGATGCCGCAACTCCTGGCACTGCCGCCCCGAAAAATCCCTGAATCGCCCGATAGATCCCGCCGATTTTCAGTTATTTATGTGCTTGCAGGTATCGATAAACTAAACAGGTAACAGTATGTTGTAACTAAGAAGGGTTCAGGGATGTACACACTCACCCTGAAATAAAGTTAATCACTTGATAATAAAAAGATATGTTCTTTGTACATACCGTTACACGCCGAAACCAATCACTCACGGACAAGCATGACGAACAGGCCTAGTATTCTCCTACCGGCCCCGCAGTGGGGTTGACACTTAAATTAAAATTCTGAGGAATTAATTGATGAAAAAAGTATTAGCTCTGGTTGTTGCCGCTGCAATGGGCCTGTCTTCTGTGGCTTTCGCTGCTGAAACCACTACCGCTGCGCCTGCTGCCACTACAACAACTGCTGCTCCAGCAGCTAAAGCTCACGTAGCTAAAAAGCACACCAAAAAGCACGTTGCTCAAAAAGCACAGGCTGCCAAGAAACACGCTAAAAAGCACACTGCCAAGAAGTCAGTTGCCCAGAAAGCGCAGGCTGCCAAAAAGCATGCTAAAAAACACGCTGCCAAAGCGCCTGTAGCTCAGAAAGCTCAAGCCGCTAAAAAGCACGTAAAACACGCTAAAAAGCCAGTTGCACAGAAAGCGCAGGCGGCTAAAAAGCACGCCAAGAAACACGCTGCCAAAGCACCCGTAGCTCAGAAAGCTCAGGCTGCCAAAAAGCACGTGAAACACGCTAAAAAGCCAGTTGCACAGAAAGCTCAGGCGGCTAAAAAGCACGCCAAGAAACACGCTGCCAAAGCACCAGTTGCTCAGAAAGCACAGGCTGCCAAAAAGCACGTAAAGCACGCTAAAAAGCCAGTTGCCCAGAAAGCGCAGGCTGCTAAAAAACACGTGAAACACGCTAAAAAAGCTGCTCCAGCAGCTAAGTAATAAGTCTTTGTGAGCCACTGGCTTCACTTGTATCTAGACTGATTATTTGACACCCGGTTCGCCGGGTGTTTTTTTAACCGGCCCGCTCCCCCGCAGAACTCCTCTCGCAAGGGCGATATAGAAAGGCAATCTTGAGGTATTGATGGACGATGCTGCGACGTTATCTGTTCGAAATCACCCTGAGCTCTCTGATTTTATGCGGCCTCATTACACTCTTTTTCTACTTTTAAGACGCTATACCCACTTGGCTGCCTCCTCAGATAACTTAAATACAATGAGTTAACTCAACCTCCGGTTACCTGAACGTTTTTTATAGCTATACTCATCTTCATAATTATTAAATTCAGTCACTCCCCGCACTCAAGGTCAATACGATATGCGCATCGCTTTACCGCTCGTCTTGTGCTTTTTCTGCTTCGCGCTTCCCGCTCACGCCGACTCTTCCGCCGCTGACAACGATTCGGATAGTCCTGTGATGAGTCTCAAGGAAAAAACCGCGCTGTTTTTTGGTCAGGATCACCGCACCCATGTCAGCGATGTCAAAAGCTGGCCATGGCAGGCCATTGGTCAGATTGAAACCGCCAGCGGCAACCTTTGTACCGCAACACTGATTTCGGAACATCTCGTTCTGACTGCCGGCCACTGTGTGCTGGCACCGCCGGGAAATCTGGATAAAGTTATCGCGCTGCGTTTCGTTTCCCAGCATGAAAAATGGCGATATCAGATTACGCATGTCGAAACACTGGTTGATCCGGCACTGGGCAGGAAACTGAAAGCCGACGGCGAAGGCTGGATTGTGCCGCCGAAAGCCGCCGCCTATGATTTTGCGTTGATACGTATCACGGATATGAAACGCAAGTTACCTATCAAGCCCCTGCCCCTCTGGGACGGCACCCGAGACGAACTGACCGCCGCCTTGAAAGCCAATGACCGCAAGGTCACGCAGGCAGGGTATCCTGAAGATCATCTCGATGACCTTTATAGTCATCAGGATTGTCTGATTACCGGCTGGGCGCAGCCTGGCGTGATGTCGCACCGCTGCGACACGCTTCCGGGCGACAGCGGTTCACCGTTACTGCTCAAGCAAAACGGCGTCTGGTCATTGATTGGCATTCAGAGTTCCGCGCCCGCCGCGCAGGACCGCTATCTGGCCGACAACCGCGCATTGGCGGTGCCGGCCATCAAAGATGCACTGGTTGAGTTAAGCGATAACCAGTTGGTGCATTGATTTCAAAGATTGGCCGCTCACTCGGGCGGCCAATCTCTCTTGGCTCCTGTCTCTTCCCCTCCTACGTTAATTTATACACTCGCTCATCGATTATTGCGGGCGCTGCGTGACAACACATTCCTTTTCATTTTCTCTGCCGTTTTGGCGGAAAACTTCCTCCCTACTGAATTTCACGTAACTCGATTAGGCTCAAAGCATCACATGAATGACCTGTCGGGAGAGCGCCATGCCAGCCTATGCACGCCCCATGCCACTGCCTGCCTCTTCATCAAGGCGTTCTTCGACGTCGTCTCAGGGGATGATTTCTCAGGAGGAATTCGAAAGAAGACGGCGTCGGCAAGGCAGTCTGTATGGGCTTTCACCGGAAGAAATTGCCGAGCATCGAACCCGGCAATTGCTTAATAGTCTGATGAGCGCCCAACCGCAGACGCCGCAACCGCATGTTGGCACGCCGGTGTCACCCTCTCCCGCGCAGACTCAAGACGACGATGCCGACCAGGAAGAAAAACGCACGCCTCGCCGTTACCTAAAAGCGGTCTACGCGGGTTTCTTCGTCAAAATCTGCCGATGAAACTGATGAACAGCCGACTGGTAAAATATTTCACCAAACTGCAGGTGCGGCCAAAAGTGCCCGCGGGCAACACCTACAAGTCTTCGGGCGATTTTAAAATCAAAAGCATTTCGCCCGCCGATGCCGTGAAGATAAGTAGCGGTTATGCTGCCATGGCCACGAGTTACCGAACAAGGTTGCAGACACAGAATATCGATGACGGCGTGAAGGTGAACATTCGCAAATCTGAGGAAATAAACGACTACATTAAGAAAGTCGCCGATATTTATAATCAAAAAAACAGTGAAAGAGAGACGGCGCATTTTTATATGCTGAAAAAGAAAAAAGACAGCGACCCTTTTGCCATTGCCGTGATTTCGGATTACGACGGAGTCATGAATGTGCGAGGCGTCGCGATACATCCTTCTGCAATGCTCGCGCGGCTTGAGCCGGATAAACGACAGGAAGTGGAAACGCATCTCGGCATTTCCATCGGCAAATACGATGTCAAAGGGTTGGGAACGGCGATATCCCTGCTGGCGTCCATTGCGACGTCAAGAAAGAACAAGAATATTCATAGTGTCGTGACCAACGCCGTGAATCCCCTCAGCGCCAGAATATTTGAAAAAACGGTGGGAGGGAAACTCTGAGTTCCTCCTCCTACCGTTTTGATGCAGAGTCAAATCCGGCAGTTAGCCTAGCTGCTCCATGGTCTGCACGATGCGTTTATCTGAAATCGGATACGGCGTGCCGAGCTGCTGGGCAAAGTAACTAACCCTAAGCTCTTCAATCATCCAGCGGACTTCCTGCACCTCTTCGCTGGCCTGACGTACTGGCGGCAGTTTATTAAACCACTGCTGCCATTTCTGCTGCACGCTGTCGACCTTCAGCATCTGGGCGCGATCGCGGTGCGGATCAACCGGCAGTTTGTCCATGCGTCTTTCGATAGCCTGAAGATAACGCAGGGTGTCGCCAAGGCGCTTCCAGCCGTTTTGCGTCACGAAACCGCGATAGACCAGCCCCGACATCTGCGCCTTGATATCGGACAGCGCCAGCGCCATCGTCATGTCAATCCGCCCTTTCAGGCGCTTGTTGATACTAAATACCGCCGTCAGAATCTGCTCGACCTGCGTGGCAATCTCAACAACCGCATCATTAAGGTTGGCTCGCACGTGTTCATGAAGTTTGGCGAAACCTTCCTCTGTCCATGCCGGCCCGCCGAATTCAGCAACAAGCTTGTCGATGCCGCAGGAAATACAGTCATCAATCAAATCCAGCACCTTGCCGTAAGGGTTGAAATACAGCCCAAGCTTGGCCTTGTTCGGCAGTTTCTCGTGCAGATATTTGATAGGCGAAGGAATATTCAGCAGCAGCAAGCGGCGTGTGCCGCGCCACATCGCCTGCGACTGTTCCAGTTCGCTGTCAAACAGCTTGATGGCGATGGCGTCTTTTTCGTCGACCAGCGCCGGATACGCCTTGACCTGATACCCGTTGCGCTTTTGCTCATAGCAGTCCGGCAGCGTTCCGAAACTCCAGACGTGCAGATTACTCTGTTCGATTCCATCATCCGCAACCGCCGACAGCGTCTGCTGCACCTGCTCCTTCAACGTCGATTTCAACGCCGTCAGGCTTTTGCCTTCGCGCAGCGTCTTGTTTTTGTCATCAACCACGCGGAAGGTCATGCGCAGATGGTCCGGCACCTGTGCCAACTGCCAATCTTCACGTGACACCGTCACGCCTGTCATGCGGCGCAATTCGCGCTCCATGGACTCAAGCAGTGGCAACTCGAACGGCGTGGCGCGCCCGAGGAAGGCATCGGCATAGTTTGGCGCAGGCACAAAGTTGCGGCGCACGGGCTTTGGCAGAGACCTGATTAACGCCATCACCAGTTCGCGACGAATGCCCGGAATCTGCCAGTCAAAACCGGTTTCTTCAATCTGGTTGAGCAGCGGCAGCGGAATGTGTACGGTGACGCCGTCGGCTTCCGTACCGGGTTCAAACTGATAGGTGACGCGCAGCTTGATGTTGCCCTGATGCCAGAAATTCGGGTAGTCGTGGGCGCTGATTTTACCCGCACCCTCTTTGATAAGCATGCTCTTTTCAAAGTTCAGACTGTCAGCAGGCTGGGTCTTCCACCAGGTGTCGAAATGCCTGCCTGACACCACCTCATGTCCGATTCGCTGGTCATAAAACTGGAACAGCGTCTCTTCGTCGACCAGAATATCGCGACGACGTGACTTGTGCTCAAGCTCCTCGACTTCGCTGCGCAGACGCAGGTTTTCACGGAAGAAGGCATGGCGGGTTTGCCAGTCGCCTTCCACCAGCGCATGGCGGATAAACAGCTCGCGCGAGACCTGCGGATCGATACTGCCGTAGTTGACGCGTCTTGCCATGACAATGGGCAGGCCAAACAGCGTTACCTTTTCCGTTGCCATCACGGCACCCTGCGCTTTTTCCCAATGCGGCTCGCTGTAGCTGTATTTGACCAGATGTTTAGCCAGCGGCTCTATCCATTCGGGTTCAATTTTCGCGGCAATACGCCCCCAAAGGCGGCTGGTTTCCACCAATTCGGCGACAATGGCCCATTTCGGCGGTTTCTTGAATAATCCGGACCCCGGGAAAATCGCAAAGCGGGCATTACGCGCACCGGTAAACTCCTGCTTTTCGACATCTTTCTGCCCGATGTGCGACAGCAGGCCGGTCAGCAACGCGCAGTGTACGCTGCGATAGTCGGCGGCGGTGCTGTTGATGCGCAGGCCAAGCTCCTTCACAACCTGACGAAGCTGGGTATAGATGTCCTGCCACTCGCGCACCCGTAAATAATTAAGGAAATCGCTGCGGCACAGCTTGCGAAACTGTGCCGAAGACAGCGCTTTTTGCTGCTCCTGCAAAAAGTCCCAGAGATTGACAAAGGCCAGGAAATCGGAGTCTTTATCGGCAAAGCGGCGATGTTTCTCGTCGGAAGCCTGCTTTTTGTCCATCGGACGTTCGCGGGGATCCTGAATCGACAGCGCAGCGGTGATAATCATCACTTCGCGTAGACAGCCGTTTTTCTCGGCTTCCAGCACCATCCGCGCGAGACGCGGGTCAACCGGCAGTTGCGCCAGACTGCGCCCCTGTGGCGTAAGAGTGTAGCGGCCGCTCTCGGCGTTGTTTAGCGCACCCAGTTCTTCAAGCAGGCGCACGCCGTCCTGAATGTTGCGTTTGTCCGGCGCTTCCACAAACGGAAACGCCGAGATATCGCCGAGGCCCAACGCCGTCATTTGCAGGATGACGGAGGCCAGATTGGTCCGCAGAATCTCGGGGTCGGTAAACTCGGGTCGCGAGAGGAAATCCTGCTCCGAATACAGACGGATACAGATACCTTCGGAGACACGTCCGCAGCGGCCCTTACGCTGGTTGGCCGAGGCTTGCGACACCGGCTCGATGGGCAGGCGCTGCACTTTGGTGCGGAAGCTGTAACGGCTGATACGCGCGGTGCCGGGGTCGATGACATATTTGATACCGGGTACCGTCAGCGAGGTTTCGGCAACGTTGGTGGCAAGCACGATACGACGGCCCGAATGCGACTGGAACACGCGGTTCTGTTCGCTGTTCGACAGGCGGGCGTACAACGGCAGGATTTCTGTATGGGGCAAGTCCAGTCGGTTCAGCGCGTCGGCGGTATCACGGATCTCGCGCTCGCCGCTCATGAAGATAAGAATATCGCCACGACTTTCGCGGCCGAGTTCATCCACCGCGTCGAAAATCGCCTGCAGCTGATCGCGATCGACGTCGTCGGCATTATCAACTACCGGACGATAGCGCACGTCCACCGGATAGGTTCGGCCAGACACTTCGATAATCGGCGCATTGTTGAAGTGTTTGGAGAAGCGCTGCGGATCGATGGTCGCCGAGGTAATGATCACCTTCAGATCCGGGCGTTTCGGCAGCAGCTGGCGCAAATATCCCAGAATGAAATCGATGTTGAGGCTGCGTTCATGCGCCTCATCGATGATCAGGGTGTCGTACTGCATCAGCATGCGGTCCTGCTGGATCTCGGCCAGCAAAATCCCGTCGGTCATCAGCTTGACTAAAGTGTTGTCACTGACCTGATCGTTGAAACGAACCTTGTAACCGACGGTATTGCCGAGGCTGGTTTCCAGCTCGTCGGCAATACGATTGGCGACGGTGCGCGCAGCAAGACGACGCGGCTGGGTATGGCCAATCAGCCCTTTGATGCCCCTGCCCAGCTCCATGCAGATTTTGGGTATCTGCGTGGTTTTGCCCGAACCGGTTTCCCCGGCCACAATCACGACCTGATTATCGCGAATTGCTTGATAAATATCGTCTTTTTTCTGGCTAACCGGCAGGTTTTCAGGATAGGTAATGTGAGGGCGAGACGCTTCACGCGCGCCCACTTTTAGCAGACCCTGCTGAATTGCCGTTTCCAGCTCTTGAGTCAGCCCTTGCAAAGCCTGCGGATCGTTGATTTTTTCGCGCCCTGCAAACGGCGTTGCAGACGTTGTCGGTCACGTAGCATCAGCCCGTCAAGTTGTGCTGATAGTGCCGCGAGCGGTGATTTCACGTTCGAGATTCCTTGATGGCGGGTAGGCTAAGGCCTTACCTCAATAAGACTATGTTATCACAAGCGATTAAGGTTGCCGAAATCGACAGGGATTTTATCTGCGGCCGGTCAGTGATTCGGGTGAGTCCCGACGAGCTGACACCGGTCAGTGATTCGGGTGAGTGAAGGAAGCCAACGATGCTACGGCGTCAATGGCGAAGGCTAAAAAGGTTGTTCAAATTTTTTGGATGTACAACTCGAAATATTGCACTATCACTCATCAACATTTATCTCTACAGTATTCAACATTCGCGGGACAGCCTTGTCCCTGTTTGATCCCCAATCTGTGAAGGAATGACTAATGAGTAAAGTCCTGGTTCTGAAATCAAGTATTCTGGCTAACTTCTCTCAGACTAACCAACTGGCAGACTACTTTGTTTCACAATTCCAATCTTCAAGCGATGCTGCCCATGTGACTGGTTCGTGACTTGGCTGCTGACCCGATTCCTGTGCTTGACGGCGAGCTGGTTGGCGCACTGCGTCCTTCCGATGCGCCTCTGTCTCCACGTCAGGAAGAAGCGCTGGCATTGTCCAATACGCTTATCGACGAGTTGCAGGCGCATGACGTGATTGTTATGGCAGCCCCTATGTACAACTTTAACATTCCTACCCAGCTGAAAAACTATTTCGACTTGGTTGCACGTGCCGGTGTGACGTTCAAGTACACCGAAAAAGGTCCCGAAGGCCTGATCAAAGGCAAACGCGTTGTGGTTCTGACCAGCCGTGGCGGCATTCACAAAGATACCCCAAGTGATCTGGTTGCGCCTTACCTGAACCTGTTCCTGGGCTTCCTCGGCATGACCGACGTCGAGTTCATCTTCGCCGAAGGGATTGCCTACGGCCCGGAAGTGGCAGCCAAAGCTCAGGCTGACGCCAAAGCGGCAATCGATGCCGCCATTGCTCAGGTTGCTGCGGCGTAACCTGTTGTAATAACGTTGTTATCGGCTAACTCTCTTTAGAATCGTCGTGTGTACCGGTAATAAAGTGTAAAGCTTGCGCGCTCACTGTAGCGCGCTTTTTTTGCCTATTTTTGCAGCCACTGACCATTGATACCGCGTACAAACTCTCCGGCTGCGGCGCGAGCCACCAGTTTTTGTCCGGCAAGCTTCGCCACGTCATCGGTACTGACCTGATTGCTTTTCGCCACCTGCCGATACTGCTGTTCACGTCCCTGATTGATACGTTTGACCAGCGCCTGCGTTTCGTCATCCGATTTAACTGGCGCCAGATAACCGGTCAGCGTCTCGCCTACTCGCCCCTGCTGCTTGGCCTCTTCGAGCGTCAACGCCAGTGCCGACCCGCAAAAAAGCCAGCCGCAAAGCAGCATTGCGAGCCAACGTCCTCTGGTTTTGATGAGATTCATGGTCCGCTCCCTAAAACAGATCGCTGTTGTTTTTCAGCAGATTTTCGACATCTTTATCCACCTTGATATGAATTTCATGCTCTATTTTGACATTCATGTTGATGGTGATAGGTGCCGTGGGCGTGGCTATCTCAATGCGCGGCACGCAGCCTTCAAGCAGCAGCGCCACTGCCGCCAGACAGAGCGCGTTCATCGTGATACAGGCCGTTCTCGACTTCATTTATCCTTCCTCAATGCATTATCCTTGCCGACCGCCGTCTGCTGGGGTGCAGAAAGCTGTTGTTGCAGCCATTCCTGCAGGCTGTCGCCGAAGCGTAGACTGCGCCACAGCTGGTAAACATTTTCCTGATGGGTGTAATTTAGCCGAATTTCCCGTTTTTGATTTTGGGTATTGTTAACCCCGTTGATTTCCGCCGCCATCGTTAATTCACCCAGGTTATCGAGGCTGACCTTGGCATAGGAGCGGTGAATTTCAAGATACTGCAAAAGCTGGATAACCAGCCGGTTGGCGACATTGCCGCCGCCCATCGCCGCAGCAAAATCAGGGTCCAGCCGCAGCGTCAGGCCACCGTCATTGGCTATCCAGCCCTCGTGGATTAGCCATTTCGGGTTATCGACAAACAGCGGCAACTCTCCGTTGACCAAGCCAGACATGGTCATCTGCTTGGGTTTCAGGGCCGTAAACAGCGCACTCAGACTGATTTTTTGCAGCTTGAGCACCGCCGCGTCGTGCTGGGGCAGGCGCAGCGCCGAAAGACTGATGTGACCCATCAAGGCATCCATACCGACATTGGTCAGTCGTAGCGGCGATTTTTCGCTCCAGGGATAGCTGCCCTGCAATTCGGCGGTGATGTTTTGCATCGGAAACAGGTTATTCAACTCGCCAATGCGCAACGAGACGGGAGAACCGGGTGCCAAACTGCCATACGCTGTCTTTCAGGCGATAGGTCAGAGAGAAGTCCAGCCCGTCGAGATCGCCGTCTTTGAGCCACAGACTGCCGCCTTTCACCACCCAGTGGCCGCCCGCCATAAAGCCCTGCCCGCGTGCCGCCGAGAAGGCCGACTGGGCATAGAATTCACCGCCGCGCAGCTTGATATCAAGATCGGGAGAAAGCAGGCTCTGAAACGCCGTCAGATCCTGTTTCGGCCACCAGCCCTGACCCCGCAGACGTTCACCGTCCCAGCGACCCGAGAGACGAATCGGGCCGATGGGCAGAGCTTCAAGCTGACCGCCGAGATTGATGTGCATAGGGTCCGCGCCCCTGAACGCCAGAGTCAGCGTCGTGGGCGGCAGATAGCCGTTGTTCTCGAGAGCGATTTTTTCGCCACCAATTTTAGCTCGCCCCTGAAATCAGGCGTGGATGCCGGTTCCGTATCCGCATAGCTCGCAGGCACGGGGCGCTGCCATTCAAGCGGTTTTACCAGGGTCAATCTTGGCGCATCGACGCTGACCAGCCCGTATTGCAGGCGGTCAAATCCGGCGGAGAGCCGGGTTAATGAAAGCTTTGCATCCTGCCAGTGACCTTTTCCGGCTACGTCCCATTTTCCGCCGAGCGGCGGCAGATTGCCGTTGCCCCAATAGTTGAAATTCCAGTTGCCCCGATCGGGCCAGAAATCCTGCGATTTACCGTTGAGATGCACATCGAATGCGCCCCAGTAGTTGTCTTCGCCGCGCACAATCGCCTGAAGCGGTCCGCTGACTCCTTTTGCACTGACCTTGACACCGGCCAGCGGCCAGCGGGCATCGCGCAGCGTCAACGTCGGCGACGGCCGACCCCACGCGCGAAGCAAGGCACCGCTGTGCAGGGCGATTTCAGGATTCAGCACCGAGCCGGTCAATGTGGCCGGAAACGAGGCGCTCAACGACATTTTCGGCAGATTCGCCTGCCCCGTGAGCTGGAAGGGAATATCGCTGTCGAGCAGACCTATCTTGCCCGGCCCCAAGGACAATACGGCGTTGGCTTTGCCGTTGTGTCCCTGTGTCAGCACATTTAAGCGGCCGGTCAGCATCGTCTGATTAAAGCTGCTGTTCCAGTTGTCCAGCGTCAGACTAATGCCGCCCGAAAGCGGTTGGGTGGCGTAAGGCCAGCGCCACTGTCCGCCGACAATCTGAAGCGTTTTATCGCCGAGGTGCCACGGCAGGCTCATCAGCGGCTGCGTCTGCCCTTTTTCCGCCAGCGTCAATTCGCCCTGCTGTTGCTGCCAGCGAAGTAAGATATCCAGCGGATTCGGCACCGCCGCGCTGCGCATCTCTCCGTGTATCTCGCCACTTTGCGGAAGCGTGTTCAGTGCGGCGGGCAGCACGAGCCTGCCGGTCAGGGCAATGGGTTCGTTTCCGCCCGGCGGCGTCAGCGTCAGGCTTTGAATCACAAGCTGCTGCTGCGGGTCAAGGCTGGCTTTAAAGCTCAGCGCCTCGCCCCGGTAATCGAGAGTCGGCTTTTCGCCTTGATTCTCAAGGGTAAATGCACCGGCATACTGCTGATAAGGCGTGATGGCAAGATTGCCGATGTGAACTCGGCCAGCGGGGAGCGTCTTCTGGATCTCGGGCAGAGACAGCGCTGTGCTGTCGCCCTGCGAGGCAGGCAGTTTGGCGAGGCAGGCGGTGTCGAGGTCGAGCTGGTCCATTTGCAGATCCCAGCCGGTGACGCCGTGCGCCAGTCGAACGTTTTTGGCCGTGGCCAGCAGGCAATCCTGCGCCTGATAGCGGACCTCGGGCAAGTGCCATGCGCCCTGCGACCAGACCGGCGTTGAGGAAATGCGTAATTCGGTGCCCTGCGGCAGCCAATGCCCGGCCAGCGGCGAGAGCCACTGCGGCAGAGTTCGCCAGAGAATAGCGAGGGCCAGCAGAAGCACGAGCGCCGACACCAACAGGATCACGCCGAGTTTTTTAGTCCTTTCCTCATGAATTATCCTGATATTTTCTTAACTTCTGCACGATATCATAAAAAGCGGTGTTACATCCTCTTACCCTTTGTTTCGGGCAGGCCACAGTGCTAGTTTTAACGGGAAGACCTGGTCACGCATCAGCGTTTAACGGAATCACAACCTGTCGGAGTACACCGCATGAAACTCGCCGTCTATGGCACCAAGAATTACGATCGCAAATACTTTGAGCTGGTCAATCAGCGCTACGGTTTTGAATTGGTATTTTTTGATTTTATGCTGAGTCAACCTACGGCAAAAACGGCCGCAGGCTGTGACGCGGTGTGTATCTTTGTCAATGATGACGGCAGTCGCGAGGTGCTGGCAGAATTGGCGGCCGTGGGAGTCAAGACGCTGGCGTTGCGCTGTGCCGGATTCAACAACGTCGACCTTGAGGCGGCCAAGGAGCTGGGCATCGATGTGGTGCGGGTGCCGGCCTACTCTCCCGAGGCGGTAGCCGAACACGCGGTTGGATTGATGCTGTGTCTGAACCGGCATATTCACCGTGCCTATCAACGCACGCGTGAAGCCAATTTCTCGCTCGAAGGATTGACCGGTTTCAATATGTACCAACGCACCGCCGGTATCATCGGCACGGGCAAGATTGGCGTCGCCGCATTACGGATACTTAAAGGATTCGGCATGCGACTGCTGGCCTTTGACCCTTATCCCAACCCGCTGGCGCTGGAAATCGGCGTCGAGTATGTTGACCTGGCTACGCTTTATGCACAGTCAGACATCATTTCGCTGCACTGTCCTCTCACCGCCGACAACCATCATTTACTCAATGCAGAATCGTTTAGCCAGATGAAAGACGGCGTGATGATTATCAACACCAGCCGCGGCGCGCTACTCGACGCCAGTGCGGCCATCGAGGCACTGAAACAGCAAAAGATTGGCGCACTGGGCATGGACGTCTATGAAAACGAGCGCGACCTGTTTTTTGAAGATAAATCGAATGAAGTGGTGCTGGACGACGTATTCCGTCGCCTGTCATCCTGCCATAACGTGCTGTTCACCGGTCATCAGGCGTTCTTGACCAGCGAGGCGCTGATCAGTATTTCGGAAACTACGCTCGACAATCTGGCGCAGATTTCGAAAGGCGAACATTGCGCCAATCAGGTCACGGCGTAACCGGCTCTCGAGGTGCAGCTTCTGGAAGGATCCCTTCGCGTCGGGGCAGACACCACACTCAGGCCTACCAGGTGCGAATCTCAGGAGCAGATGCCACTCAACACCGCATTTTCGGCACAGCGGCGTCCGTTGGACATCTGACACATGCCGACGGAGGTTCCGTCTAGTTGACGCGAGAGCTGAAGGCTGCCGCCTGCCAGAGAACAGGCCGCGGCGGCCGGGCTGTTATTCAGGTTACGGTGGGCAATATTGAAGCTGTTACCCTGCTGAGGAACTTCTGCGGTTTCTCTACTGCTGCTGCATGCTGCAAGCACCAATGTGGCACCCGCAAGTAGAACGCGTAACGCTGTTTTCATCTACCCAGCTCCCGGATGATTGTTTGGATAATTTTAACGAAAGCCATCATAGCCGAGCTTTTCTGCTGACGTCGACCCCTGTTCGGAAGTAAATAGCCTGTTTTCTTAAATTATTTATATTCAGACACGGACTATTTCTGATTGTTATTTATTCCGCTCATACAGCTTAGGTTTATTACCCGCTTTTCTTGTTAAATTTAGGATAAAGCAGAGAGCAGAGGGAAAGCGTAATGTCACGCCCCTCACTGTGGCAGCGACAACAGCCACGTCTCTCTCTGCGCGTCAATTATCGCGCCGCGTCGTGGATCTTTGCCCGCTTTTTCTGTTGACCCAAGCGTAAAGGAAGCGCGGTCAATCTGCTGGCGATAACGCGAAGTATGCAGGGCGTTATCGGCCGAGGATAAGAGCGGGATCAATCGCACCCCAATTCGGTCCAGACTTTTATAGGGCCAAGGGTGCGTGTCATCGGTGTACGGAGCCATAAAGTCCAGCGCAGCGACTATCCCGCTGCCATTGGCGGTTTTATAGTGCCATAAATCCAGGTGCTGATTCTCGGCAAGCCTGGCCAGAAGCGTCACCGCCTGTAGATTGAAATAGCTGTAATGAAACGAACGGGTTCGAGCCAACTCCAGCGGTTGCGCACCGTCGGGCGTGAGTTGCTCCGAAAGCTTGCCTTGCGTTAATGCCACCATCTGGTTCGACGATGTCGGGCTTTCGCAGATACCACGCAATTCCGGCAACCTGCGTGGCATACCAGTTACCATGATTATTAAGGGCACGACTTTCTTTAAGCGCCAGCGGGCTTGTCTGCAACCAGTGCAGATACGCCTGCAACCACTGGCGCATCGCGCTGGCGTCGTGTTGACGCCACGCAGGATTGCCCTGCAACAGCACCAAAGCATCGATAATGCGTGTCGAAAAATAGCGTCCATCCAGCACGCCCGAATTTCTGCCTGCGGCCCTTCCCGGCACGCCCTGCGCATAATTCAGATTCGGGTTCATTCGCGTGGCGGGCGCGATAAACCATACCCGAAGCATCTGGGCGGCCTTGTCTGCATAGCGCTGCTGCCCCGAAAAATACCAGGCAAGCGTCAGTTCCTGAACCCGTGCGGTAAAACTCGCCAATCGTACCCCGTCACTCTGGTTATTTTTACTCGCCGGATTGATTTTGCCGTCACGCCGTACCCAGGGAAGCCCTTGCGATGAAGCCGAATCCGGCCACCAATAGGCACTTAAGCTGAGGTAATCGTGTTTCGAACCGCTTGGCGGGGTCATGCCTTTCTCGGTGACAGTTAAATCCGGTTGCTGAAGTGCGCGATCGGCGGCCACAAGCAGTAATCGATAGGCTTCACGCGTCTCTGCGGCGGCATGTCCATGCTGGAGTTGCCGCTTGACGCGTGACAGGTCAGCAGGTTTAAGAAATGCCAGTTCAGGCGGTGTTTCGGCGGCAAATACCCGGCTTGAAAACAGGATAATGAGAAACATCAGCGTGGCACATAATATGTCGCCAAACTGCGGCGTGCTCTGCCGCCATCGCCATAGTGAGGCCGTGAAGAAAGACCTGCTTAAGCTGAACATGGATTTTTACGCCCCGCGATCGAAAATAAAAACCTGCGCCTGGCTTGAAGAACTTCTCGCCAAGTTTATGTGTTTTCAAATTTGTGTTCCCTTGAGGGTAGCCTGCGAGCAAATGTCTCGCCATAAGGATGTGTCTTGAGAAGATACTGCGTCACCTGATACCAGATTCAAAGGCAAGCTGGGTCGATACCCAGAAACGGCAATGGAATTAGAATAAATTCGCGTGGAGAGGCGTTATTTGCAGACGAGGCAAGGCGATTCATCATGGCTAATAAAATACTTTATTAGCCATGTGTCCACGAGGAAGGTCAATATAGTCAACTTACTTGCTCTCTTTGATATAACCTGTCTTGAATTTCTCTTTGCCAATTGTTCGATTATAATTGACAATTATCTGCGCAATCTGAAACTGAACCGCTCGATTGGCATTATCTCTATCTTCCTGCGATGCCTTGTTTTTCTCGATAGCAATGGCCATCTTTTGCAGCGCCTGAGAGACATCGTCTACGGCTTTGGTAAACAATCCCTTATTTTCAGCAAGATAGCTACTTTCCACTCTTTCCATATAGGTATCTGCCAGTTGACTGAAATTAATCACCTCAATGTTTGAAATGACGTCATCCTCTTCATATTCGGCAAGAAGATTTTCAAGTTCCGGCAGGTCGGAATTCAATGATAGTCTCATAAATATTCCTAATGTTATTTTGCAGGGGAATAAATCCTTACCCCTTGAATCTAGTTACTCTCCTTCACCTGTCAAATATAATTTTATTTTCCAATATTGGTATTTCACATCAAATTAAAGAACGCGATTTCAAAAATGAAATATAAACAGCAATAACGCTGTGGATCACAGTAATGGTCAAATAAAACGCCGTGGGGTCCCGCACATTATCGGCGGAGGCCTTCGGCATCATGCAATTTTCCTGCATGTGTTAAATCAGCTTTTCAACTTTATTTTTAAAAACAAAGCTCAAAACGATGATGACTGCCATCGAGATAAGTGACGATAGGATGCCTGATTGAAGAATAGAGTTGCTCCATGCGCTTTGCAGGATCAAGAAAGTAAAATCGAGAAAAATAATGTGCGAGTAGTACATAAATGTAGAAGTAACGCGCGTATTGCTTCCTAGCAGATTGATATTGGGCCTTTTGAGACAAAGCAGGAAAATGGTTAACGCCAGAAGCGGTGTCGACAACATCATGTCTATCGAGGTAATGAATTTATTTTGCATTCCCTGCAAAGCATGGGTCGACAACCCTGATTCAATAAGCAAAATCAATGAACAGGCGAAAATGATGGCGGTGAATTTTAATTTGGCGCGCACAAGTTTATCGTGGTGCCGAGCGACAATAAAACCCAGGATAAACATGGGCGCGCCATAAAAGAGCCCATTTCTGCATAAAAATAATCTTTGGCTGTCCGAGGAGATAAGTGCCCAATTAAGAGTTGTTCCTATAATCCATAAAACGACACAGGCGAGTATCCCGGCGCGGGTATTTTTCTTGAGCACGTTACGTGTCAGGTAGCAAAGCAGTGCAGCGATGAGCAAGGCAGGAATAAACCACAGATGCACGACCCCGGTGATTTCGGCACGCAACATCAGGTACAGCTTGCGGATCAGGCCCACGTCATCAAGAATGAAAATACTCTTCAATGCATACAGGTACATAACAGACCAGAGTAGGTATATTTTCCCGATATGATAGAACCACTTTTTAACGTTGTTTTTCTGCACTGTCTTGAAAAAGAAATATCCGCTGGCAATAAAATAAAAAGGCACGGCGGTTTTAAAAAACCGTTTACCAGAAATCCGATCCAGTAGCCCGGGTCTTTAATATCAAAAAGAAAGCCATGCATCATGACAACCGTCACAGCAAAAATCAGCTTCATACTGTCGATAGTTTTATTACTGACGTTATCCCGAACGTTGTCTTCGTCTGACGGAAATGCATTACCTGGACTCACTGTCGCACGGTGTATCATTGTCGAACTCCATAAACCGTCGGGCATGAAGTAAAATGGGAGAGTTTTATTTATTAGGCAGTATTTTATATAACGCCCATGACTGTATTGGAAAGGCTTTTCGCAAATAAAAGCGTATTTTTGTTAGATGCATAACAAATTTTTTCTGAAAAAAATCAAAAAATCCATTTAATTGATGGAATTAGCATAAAATTAAGTTTTATTTAATTTTCTCTAAATAAAAAATAAAACTTAAGCCTTATCGAACAATCAGCGCATCACTTTATTGCTAAAATTTCAATTTTATTTATTTTACCCGCTAACCTGTTTACTCTTTTCCTTGACCTCTTCCACAATAATCGACAATAACTGTATTCTTTTAATCGCAACATCAATGCGTTGCCGTTTTACGCCTTTAAAAGGGTGGCAACACAGGTCACAGATTTATTGCCTTGTCCGCGTTGCCCCTTTTCAGCGCTTGGACATGGCCGGGACAGGAGCCCGTATTGGCGATGGTGGTGCCCAAACCTGCTGGAAAGTCGCTATAAAACGTGTTGGCATTCGCGCTGGTAATCCGTAACATACACGCCAATTATCTTTATGCAGCTTTTACAGGCTCGCGCCAAGGCAGTGATGCCCTTCTGGTGCCCTTTTTAGATCTCGAGCGTCGATACAATGTTTGAAAAACAAGAAGTTACAAAGAAAGAACAGGTCAACCTGAACAAATTGCAAAAACGTCTGCGTCGTGACGTCGGCAAAGCTATCGCCGATTTTGGCATGATTGAAGAAGGCGACCGCATCATGGTTTGCCTGTCCGGCGGCAAAGACAGCTATACCATGCTCGAGATCCTGCGCAATCTTCAGCAGAGCGCACCGGTTAATTTCTCGCTGATTGCCGTAAATCTGGACCAAAAACAACCCGGCTTCCCTGCCCATATCCTGCCGGAATATCTTGAGCAACAGGGCGTGGAATACAAGATTGTCGAAGAGAACACCTATGCCATCGTCAAGGACAAAATCCCTGAAGGCAAAACCACCTGTTCTCTTTGCTCGCGCCTGCGTCGCGGCATTCTTTATCGTACGGCCACCGAACTGGGCTGTACCAAGATTGCGCTCGGCCACCACCGCGATGACATTCTGCAAACCCTTTTCCTGAACATGTTCTACGGCGGCAAGATGAAAGGCATGCCCCCGAAGTTGATGAGCGACGACGGAAAGCACATCGTTATTCGTCCGCTGGCCTACTGCCGCGAAAAAGATATCGAGCGTTTTGCGATTGCCCGTCAGTACCCGATTATCCCTTGCAACCTGTGCGGTTCACAGCCGAATCTGCAACGTCAGGTGATAGGCGATATGCTGAAAGACTGGGACAAACGTTATCCCGGCCGTATCGAAACCATGTTCAGCGCGATGCAAAATATTGTGCCGTCCCATCTCAATGACACCAGCCTGTTTGACTTCAAGGCGATTCATCACGGCAGCGATGTGGTGGACGGCGGCGATCTGGCCTTCGACCGTGAAGACATTCCCATGCAGCCGGTCGGCTGGCAGGCGGAAGACGAAGAGCTGGCTATCGAGCGTCTGGACGTGTTGCAGATTAAATAAGTTTTATCTCTAGAAAATAAAAACGCGCTGAGACATTTCGTATCAGCGCGTTTTTTTAGGGTAAGCCGTGAATCAGGCGGTTTGTTCCTGCAACCAGCCAATACGCATTTCCGGCACCGAACGCAGCAGCTCACGGGTATAAGTGTCGAGCGGTTTCGGCAAGCGTGGTATTTACCGATCCCTTTCTGACAATCTGCCCTTTCAGCAATACCGCAACCTCGTCGGCCACTTCGCGCACCACCTGCAAATCGTGGGTAATAAACAGGTAGGAGATGCCGGTCTGCTGCTGAATTCGGCGCAGCAGCGCCAGAACATCGCGTGCCACCAGCGGGTCCAGCGCGGAAGTCGGTTCGTCGCAGATGATCAGTTTTGGCTCCGCCGCCAACGCGCGGGCGATACAGACGCGCTGCTTCTGCCCACCCGACAAGGCGGCCGGAAAACGCGTCGCCATCTCGGCATCAAGCCCGACCTGCGCCAGTAACTCCGCGACACGAAGCTCACGCTGCTGACGATTCAACGTGCCGAAACACGCCAGCACACGCGCAATCTGACTGCCGACCCGCTCCCTGGGATTCAGCGCGGTGTCGGGAATCTGATGAATCAGCTGAATGTCGCGCAACTGTTGGCGACTTCGCGCGCGAAGCCCTGCCGCCAACGGCTGTTTGTCGAGACTCACCTGCCCGCTCTCGGGTTTGTGCAAGCCGCAAATCACTTTACCGAGCGTGGATTTCCCGGAACCGGATTCGCCTATTACGGCCAGTGTCCTGCCGCGCGAAATAGACAGCGACAGATTCTGTAATACGGGCTGATGATGATAGCGGGCGCTGATGTTCTCTATTCGCAGCAGCTCGGGTTGATCCATCGGCAGAGGCTTGCGATCCTCGCCGTGCGCCGTCAGCAGGCGTCGGGTGTAGTCCTGCTGCGGTGCGTGCAACAGTTGCTCCGTTGCGGCCTGCTCGACGGTTTTGCCATGCTGCAAGACCATGATGCGATCGCTCACCTGCGCGACTACGGCAAGGTCATGGCTGATATAAATCGCCGCAACGCCGGTCAGGCGAATGACATCGACAATGGCTTTCAGCACGCCGAGCTGCGTGGTGACATCCAGCGCCGTCGTCGGTTCGTCGAAAATCAGCAGTTCAGGGCCCGCGCACAACGCCATGGCAATCATGGCGCGCTGGAGTTGCCCGCCCGAGACCTGATGCGGATAGCGATGATAAAACTGCGCCGGTTCCGGCAGCCCAAGCTGGGTAAACAGCTCGATGGCCTTGGCCTGCGCCTGCTGACGCGGCAGGATGCGGTGTTTCAGCGTGGCTTCTATCACTTGCTCACCCAGCGTAATCGCCGGATTAAACGCTGCGCCGGAAGACTGCGCCACATAGGCAATGCGTTTACCGCGCAACACTCGCAGCTGGCGTTGCGACTGGCGGCAGATATCGGTCTGGTTGAACAGGATCCGGCCCGATTCGATGCGCATGCCGTGACGACAATGCCCAAGAATCGCCAGTCCAATCGTCGACTTGCCTGCGCCCGATTCGCCAATCAGACCCAGCACCTCGCCCGCCTGCAACTCGAAAGAGACTTCATCGACCAGCCGACGCTGCGCCTTGTCAGTCGAGCGCACGACCAGTTTTTCTACCCGCAGCAGCGGTGAAGCCGTTGACTTATCCATGATGACCTCCCCACGAACGTGAGCTGCCGCTCATCAGCCAGTCGGCGACCGCATTGATAGCCAGCGCCAGAATGGCAATCGCTCCGCCCGGGATTAGGGCCGCCCACACGCCAAACAGAATGCCGTCCTTGTTGTCACGCGCCAATCCGCCCCAATCGGCGGTCGGCGGTTGAATGCCCAACCCGAGGAAGGAGAGCGCCGACAGGAACAGTAAAATAAAGATAAAACGCAGGCCAAACTCGGCGATCAGCGTTTGCAGCGCATTGGGCAGCACCACGCGCCAGAGGATCCAGCCAAGGCTTTCGCCGCGCAGGCGCGCCACGTCGACAAACTCCATCACGCCGATTTCCACCGCCAGGGCTCGCGCCACGCGAAGCACGCGGGTCGATTCGAGCAGGCCCAGCACCAGCGTCAGAGTCAGAATGGTTTTCGGGAGAACGGCAAGCACGATAAGCGCGAAAATCAGCGTCGGGATCGCCATGATCATGTCATTGATGCGTGAAATGGTCTGATCCAGCCAGCCGCCGCTGACGCCGGCAATAAAGCCGAGGGTGCAGCCGACAACAAAGGCGACCAGTGCGGCGAGCGCGGTCACGCCAAGCGAGACACGCGTGCCCCAAATCATTCGCGACAGCAAATCCCGGCCCAGATTATCGGTGCCGAGGCGCAGCGCGGCGTCAGGCGCCTGCCACGCCATGCCGATGACTTTATCGGGTGCGTAAGGCGCCAGCCACGGCGCGAACAGGGCAACCAGCACGAACAGGAGCAATCCTGTCAGTCCCAGAATGGCGGTGGGTTTTAATGCGGGCATGTCAAAAAGTCCTCAGCGGCCGCCTAGCGTGAATGACGCAGGCGCGGGTTGGCAATCAGCGCCAACACGTCGGCCAGCAGATTAAGCAAAATATAAACACCGGCCAGCAACAGTGCGCAGTCCTGCATGACGGGGATATCGCGTTTACTGATGCTATCGACCATGTATTGCCCCAGTCCCGGATACACAAAGACGTTTTCGACAATCACCACGCCGACCATCAGGTAGGCCAGATTGATAGCCACCACGTTGATGATGGGGCCGAGCGCGTTGGGCAGCACGTGACGCCAGAGGATGCGCGCGGGCGTCAGTCCCTTGAGCAGTGCGGTATCGACATAGGCGGCGCTTTGCGCGGCAATAAGCGCCGCGCGCGTCATATTGCTCATATGGCCGACGATCGCCAGCACCAGCGTGGCACAGGGCAAGGCAATGGCGGAAAGTTTGGCCGAAAGAGACATCGCGTCGGACAGCGAACTGTTGCTCGGCGCCCAGGCAAGCGTAATCGCGAACACCAGGATAAGCAGATAGCCGGAGAAGAACTCGGGCAAGGCCACCGCCGCACGCGCAAGACCGTTAAGCAGCGTATCGACCAGCCCGCCCTGATAGCGAACAGACAGAAACCCAATCAGCAGCGCGAGAGGCACGGCAATAACCGCCGTACAGCCTGCAAGAAACAGCGTGTTGTCCAGACGACTGAACAGCGGCCCCGCAATGGCTTCGCGGCTGGTATAGCTGATGCCGAAATCGCCGTGCAGAATCCCCAGCAACCAGCTGAAATAACGCCCCAGTGCGGGTTGGTCCAGACCAAGTTGCAGATTAAGTTCATGAATGGCGGCGGGCGTGGCGCTTTGCCCGAGAATGGCGGTCGCGGCATTGCCGGGCAGCAGTTGTACGCCGACAAAGATAAGGGCCGATACGGCCAGCACCATCAATACGCCATAGCCGAGTCGACGAAGCACCAGCCCCGCCAACGATGAACGGCCCGCAGGCCGTTGTGTAGAGAGTTCAGACATAAACAGTTTCCGCCTAGCTTTCTATCCAGACTTTTTCGGCCGCGCGGTTCCCGCTCAGCGGCATGCCCGGCACAGAAGTAAAGCCTTTGATTTTGGTCGAGCAGCCGTCGAGCGCATCGGCATACAGCGGAATAATTTCGCTGCCCTGATCCACCAGCATGACCTGGATGTCGTGGTAAATCTGTTTACGGCGCGCTTCGTCCTGTTCGCCACGTGCGGCTTTGACCATCGCATCGAAGGCCGGTACGTGCCACGCAGACTCATTCCAGGAGGACTGGCTGGTAAACACCAGTGACAGCATGGCGTCGGCGGTGGGGCGGCTCGCCCAGTTGGAGGACACAAAGACCTTTTTCTGCCAGGTATCGTTCCAGAAGGCGTCGTCCGGTACGTGATCGACCTTGATGTCGATACCCGCCCTGGCCGCCGACTGCTGATAAAGTTGCGCGGCGTCGACCGACCCCGGGAAGCCCGCATCGGCGACCGACAGGGTCAATGGCCCGGTAAAGCCTGACTTCTTCCAGTGGAATTTTGCCTGCTCGGGATCATAGGGACGCTGCGGAATATCTTTGGCGAAGTAGCGATTCGACGGGAAGAACGGGTTGTCGTTGCCCACGCTTGCGAAACCGCCGAGCACGGTGTCGATAATCTGCTTGCGATCGATGGCGTATTTCAGCGCCAGACGGCCTTCCACATTATCGAAAGGAGCCAGATTCGACAGGCCGGGGAAGGTGTAGATAGCGCTGTCTTTGGCGCGCACCAGCTGAATATTCGGCATGCGCTGAATACGCCCGACGATGCGCGGATTAACCCGGTTGATAAGCTGCGCGGAACCGCTGACCAGTGCCGCCACGCGGGCGGTAGAGTCGTTCATCGCCAGCGTTTCCACGGAATCGACATGGCCTCGCGCGCTGTTCCAGTGATTTGGGTTGCGCTTGGTCAGCGTCGTCACACCCGGCTGGAACTTTTCGAGAATAAACGCGCCGGTGCCGATGCCCTTGTCGAAGTTTTCGTTCTCGGCAGTGATAACAAAGTGCACGGCAGAGAGCAGCCAGATGAATTCCACATCCGGCGAGTTCAGCTTGAGGGTAACTTCATGCTCGCCGGTGGCGGTAATTGACGCAACCGGATCCAGATAACCTTTTACCGGCGAAGTCGATTTCTCGCCACGGTGGTGATTCAGCGAGTAGACCACGTCTTTCGCGCCGAGCGAACGGCCGTCGTGGAACTGTACGCCCTGACGAATCTTCAGAACCCAGGTCTTGCTGCCGTCGGCAGCAGACCAGGATTCGGCCAGCGAAGGCGCGAGCTGCCCTTTTTCGTCAATCTCGACCAGACTGTTGAAAATCTGCGAGCCGACGAAATACATGTAGGTTTCAAACCAGAACGCCGGATCCAGGCGATCGGTGCTGGAAGCATTGTCGATCCCGACGACCAGATGACCGCCCTTTTTCGGCACGGCGCTGTCTGCGGCCAGAGCGTTGGAAAACGGCCACAGCGAACCGGTAGCCGCAGCGACAGAGAGAGCCCCTGCGCTTTTGATAAACGAACGACGATCTATCATGAGTTTCCCTTAGCAAGAGGCAATGCCTCTCAATAATTAAAATGGAGTAATGCGTATTTTTTTTAACGGCCCAAGGACTGTTTCAGCGCGGCAATATGCTCCGGACCGATACCGCAGCAGCCGCCGACCATCGTGGCTCCTGCTTCGACCCAGGTTTCTGCGAAATGCAGGTAACCTTGAGGATCGGTATCTTTGCGCATTTCGCTGAGGCCTTCATTGGCCCCGCGTTTATTGTCGGAAGGCTCGAAGGCATTGGCATAAACGCCGATGTCCAGCGCAGAGCCATGTCGGGTCGCCACTTCCCGCGCCTCATGCACGGCGCTTGCCATCACTTCCGGACGACTGCAGTTGAACAAGATAGCGCTGCCCGCCAGACGCAGCACGGCGTTCACGGCCTCGGTAACGGATTCGCCCGAACGCAGCACCGCCTTGCCGTCGTCGCCAAGCGCATCCTGAAGGGTAAAGGAGAGCCACAGCGGGCGCGGATCGTTACCAAGCACTTCGCGCACCAATTCGACTTCCACCACCGCGCTTTGCGTTTCGGCAAGCCACAGGTCAACACTGTCTTTCAGATTGTCGACCAGCACGGTAAGCAGACGCTTCGCCTGCGTCGGTTCAAACAGATCGGGGCGATAGGAACCCAGCACCGGCGGCAGCGAACCGGCCACCTTTACCGGCACCGGCGCGGCATCGGCCGCTTCACGGGCGAGCTTGCCTGACAGGGCAATCGGTTCTGCGCCCTGCCCGGCAAAGACGTCATCGCCGACGTGGAAAGGCACCACGGCATAACTGTTGGTGGAAATAACCTCGGAACCCGCGGCAATAAAGGCATCATGGGCCTGACGCACAAAGTGCGGTGCCTCCATCAAGGCCAGCGCGGACCACTCGGGCTGACGAAAAGGTGCGCCCATACGCGCGAGTTCGCGGCCCATACCGCCATCCAGAATCACTGTTTTTTTGCTCATTTTTATAAGATTGTCCGCAGTTTACCGTTAGGGGGTGTCTATAAGGTTTTAAAAAATCAAGGTGGATGACACTCTACAAAACACGCGTTTGGATGTCTAGATATCTTTATGGATAGAGGGGTGAAAGCAAAAACGGGCAGGCGGGGGTTGAGAGAGTGCGTTAAACGCGTAACCCTTGCGCTAAATCAATAAATTTAATGATGAACTAAGGCACTATCTATTTCGCAGGTGAATGCAACGTCAAGCGATGGGCGTTGTGCTCCATAATTGTTCTACTTCTTCCTGGTTTAGAATTCTTGCTTGCAATGAATTCGAACAACGCCGGTCTTTGACCGGCTTTTTTTATTCGAATTTTATCGGGCCAAACGTTACAGCCACTTGCTGCGCTTCATCCACCAGGCCACGCCTCCCACCAGCATCACCAGAATCCCACAGAAAATCGAGAAGCCGAGAGGATGACTTGCGCCCGGAATGCCGCCCAGATTGACCCCGAAAAGTCCGGTCAGGAAGGTCGTCGGCAGAAACACCATCGCCAGCAGGGACATGGTATAGGTGCGGCGGTTGAGCGCATCGGCCATCAGGGAGCTTATTTCGTCGGACAGGACGGCGGTTCGCGCAATGCTGGCGTCAAGATCGTCGAGCCCGCGTCCGAGTCGGTCCGAAATCTCCTGCATTCGGCGTCGTTCGTCGTCCGTCATCCACGGCAGTCTCTCGCTCGCCAGACGCGCAAACACATCGCGCTGCGGCGACATATACCGCCTCAGGACAATCAGTTGCTTACGCAGCAGCGCCATCTGCCCGCGTTCAGGCAGTTGCTGCTCCATCAGGGCATCTTCGAAATCGATAATCTTGTCGTGCAGGTCTTCAATAAAATCGCTGGTGTGATCGGTCAGACCGTCGCACATCTCCACAAGCCAGGTGCCGGTATCGGTCGGACCACTGCCGTGCTGCATGTCGTTGATGATGTCATTCATCGAAAACACTTTGCGATGACGGGTCGAGATAATCATCTTGTCGGTCAGATAGACGCGGATGGTGACCAGCTGGTCGGGGCGGGCGTTGGCGTTGAGATTGATGCTGCGCAGCGTTACCAGCGTCCCTTCGCCCATGCGCAGCACTTTTGGCCGAATGCTCTCTCCGGCCAGCGCTTCGCGCACGTTGTCGGGCAGCACCGGCGTACTGTTAATCCACTTTTCACTTTCCGGCAGGGAGTAATCGAGGTGCAGCCAGCAAGGTTTTTCGGCGCTGGCCACGCATTGCTGATTTATTTCGTTGACCCCGCCCTTTCCGTCCAGTTGATACGCGTATACGGCGTCTGACACTTGCAGTTCTTCACCCTTGATGACATCCACAATATTTCTCACTTTCCCGTTTAATTATTATCAGTTTAGCGGTAACTCTTTGAAGTACCAATACATCGGCGATGCCGCCTCCTGCATGAGGCGGCAGACAGAGGCCATAATGATGCCATGCCCGTGCCGATAAGTGGTGTGCCGCGCGGGCGAGAGTGTATCAAAATGTGCGGACATGGCGGGCTGTTTCGCGAAAAGAGGTCAGGCCGAGATTAGGGAAAGACAAAACGAAATGCGCATGAGAAGTCGCATGCGGCGGGCTCTGACATATTTTCTTTCATTGAACAAATAGACGCTGAGTTACTAATTCATACACTACTGCCATGAGGTTTCGCTCATTGCCGACACAACTGTCCTTTTCTATCAGGTAAAACAATAAAATGAAAAAAATGCTTCTGTCATTGCTGGTTCTGGGATCAATGACCCAGGCCGTCCACGCGGCCGAGATGATCGGAAATTACACGGCGGCGGGTTATACCCACTGCGGCGGCATGAAAGTGCTGACCAGCGCGATAACCAGTCAGGATACCATGGTGCTGCAAATCACCGATCCGAAAACCAACGCCAGCCAAATCTACTTTGGAAACCGTACCGAAGACGAAAGCGACAAAGTGAAGTACACCCTGTCGACGTATAATGCGGACACCAAAACCTTCACGCCGGACCCGTCCAACACTACGGTCAATTTCGGTATCAATGAAAGCCCTGCGGGCAGCAAGGGCGCAGAGCTGTATCATTTGACGATGGCCGGTCAGCAATATAGCTGCACGCCGTATACCGTTTTCGATCCGCTGGCCAAGAAGTAATTCCCACTTTCGACGCGCAAGCCCCTTCCGTGTTTGACAGGGGCTTGTTGCCGCAGGCCGGTTAATCGCCCGTTGCCTGAAGATCAATGACCCCCGCATGAAACGCTAGTCCGGGCACCACGTCTTTCGACAACCAGGTCGGCCCGTCGAGATCGATAAACTTCGCGCCTACGGTTAACGGCAGTGCGGCCCGCACCGCACGCGAGGTGCACAACATGCAGCCCAGCATCACCTCCAGACCCTGCGCCTTCGCCGCCGACGCCAGCGCCAGCGCCCCGGTCAATCCTCCGGTTTTATCCAGCTTGATATTGACCATGTCGTAGCGCCCGACCAGCTGCGCCAAATCATCAACCGTATGACAGCTTTCGTCGGCACAGATGGGGAGCGGATGAATAAAGTTGGCCAGCGCCTCGTCGTGTCCGGCGGCGAGCGGTTGCTCGAGCATCAGCACGCCAAGATCCGCAAGCAACTGACAGCGTGACGCCAGCCCTTCGCTTTGCCAGGATTCGTTGGCATCGACAATCAGCGAGACATTGGGCGCAACGCTGCGAATGGCGACCATTCTTTCCGTGATGAAATGATCGTCGAGTTTGACCTTGAGCAGGGTCACGCCATTTTGCTGATGGGCAAGTGCGGCCTGCGCCATAGCCTCGGGGGTATCGATACTCAGGGTTTGCGCCATGCTGATACACGCCAGCGGCGTCATCTGGTTAAGCTGCCACAGGGTTTGCCCGCGCTGCTGCTGCTCAAGACTCCATAGCGCCGAATCGATGGCATTGCGCGCGGCGCCCGCAGGCAGCAGCGTTTGCAGGGTCTGGCGGTCAACGCCCTGCTGGATCCGCCCACTTATGGCCTCAAGTTCTGCCATCACCGAAATTTCACTTTCTCCATAGCGCGGGTACGGCGTGCATTCGCCGATGCCCACCACGCCGTCTTCTTCGATTTCTACCACGATAACGCGCGCTTCGGTACGACTGCCGCGAGCAATAACAAAAGCCGTATGTAGCGGCCAGGCTTCAGGATAAAAGCGTACGCTTCTCATTCACCACTCCATGAAAACGCCTTCGGGCACAATGCGGGGAGGCTTTTGTCAGTATAGACAGTGAGATGGCCGAATATGGCAGAAAGCGCAGAATTCCGCGCTTTTTCGGCATTCGGCATAATCCGCAACTTGCCGCCGAGACATAAGCAGTTTGTGCGGCCATAAGCGGGTAATCGCACCGGTCTTTTCTTTCCTGCGGCATTATGATGGTCGACAATATTGCATTCCATTTAACAGGAGTCGGCCATGTTCAATTTTGATTTCTATAATCCCACTCGCGTTTTGTTTGGGGCCAATCGTATTGGCGACATCGGCAAGCATATTCCCGCCAATGCCCGGGTATTAATCACCTACGGCGGCGGAAGCGCCAAAAAGTACGGCACGCTGGATGAAGTGCAGGCCGCATTGGGTGACCGCGTCACGTTTGAATTTGGCGGTATCGAAGTGAACCCGCATTTCGATACACTGATGAAGGCCGTCGAGGTAGTAAAAGAGAACAAGATAGATTTTCTGCTGGCGGTCGGCGGCGGATCGGTTGTGGATGGCACCAAGTTTATCGCGGCGGCGGCCTGTTATGAGGGCGATATCTGGCCACTCTGGTCGAAACGTCAGCCTCTCGCCAGGGCGCTCCCGCTGGGCTGTGTCATGACCCTGCCCGCAACCGGCTCCGAAACCAACCATGTGGCCGTAGTGACCCACACCGGGCTAGGTCAGAAAACCGGTTACAGCGACCCGCTGCTGTTCCCGAAATTTTCCGTGCTGGATCCGACCAAAACCTACACGCTGCCTGTCACGCAGGTCGCCAATGGCGTCGTCGATGCCTTTATCCACGTTATCGAGCAGTATCTGACCTATCCGGTATACGGCAAAGTGCAGGACCGTTTCGCCGAAGGCATTATGCTGACTCTACTCGAAGAAGGGCCGAAGGCGCTGCACGATCCTGAAAACTATGACGTGCGCTCGGCCATTACCTGGTCCGCCACGCTTGCGCTCAACGGTCTGATTGCCGTCGGTGTGCCGCAGGACTGGGCCACGCACCGTATCGGCCACCAGCTCACCGCGCTTTACGGCATCGATCACGCCCAGACGCTGGCAATTTTGCTCCCCAGCCTGTTGCAGGTTCAGCGCGACGGGAAAAGGCAAAAACTGCTGCAATATGCAGAGCGGGTGTGGAATATCCAGACGGGCGACGAGGACAGCCGCATCGATGCCGCGATTGCCAAAACGCGCGAATTTTTTGAATTGATGGGCCTGAAAACGCAGCTTGGTGCGCTGGGTCACCCTAAAACCGCAATCGACGATATTCTGGAGAATCTCCAGCGCTTCGATATGCTGCCGATGGGTGAGCGGGAAGATATTGATTTCGACCGCGCCAAAACCATTTTGACACTGAGCTATTGAGCCGCATAAACCTCGCCGTTACTGCGGCAGGCGGAGGCGTTGTTCAAAGGCCACCTGTCTGCCGTCTGTAATGGACACGGTAATTTCTGCGGTATCGCCCTGTTCGAGCCTAAACTGCATGTTCGACAGGGCCACATCATTGTTGGCGGCTATCACGATATTGCCCTGCTGCTGGCTGGTACTGCTGCCCGCCTGCGTCTGTTTTTTAAAACGAACAAGCACCCGGCAGGCGCACTCTGTGGTGAGATGCGCCATAGGTGTCACTGTGTACCGCTGCCCCTGCTGTTGATGAACAAACCACAAAGGCTGGCTCAATACGGCGGCTATCAACATTGAAACCATCGGGTAACCTCCATAAAAAAACAGGGCGTGGCCCTGTTTTTTTAGTTACGTTGAACGCGCATTAGCGTTGCAATGCATAGGCTCTGTTGCCATTACCAACCTGCTCGACATTGACCAGACTGCTGTTGGCGCTTTGTGTCGAGGTCACAAAGTTACCGGAACCACTCTGGCTAATCAGCAGTTTGCTCTTGTCGCCGGTTTGCAGGGCATCGGCGTAGTTATAGTTACCGTGCTGGTCGACGGTCAGAATGCTTCTGTCGCCCTGCTGTGCCGTGGAGGCGGTATTGTGATTGCCGTACTGATTGATATCGGTCAGCGAGTTTCTGCGCCTGAGTCTGCGCTGCGTTAGCCACGTTGTGCGAGCCTTCCTGATAAATCTGCAATTCGGAGCCCCAGGAGGTCGCCTGGAATACCGGTGCCGAAGAACCGCCGCCCGGTCCGCCGAATTCTGCCGCCATCGTTGTACCACTAAAGACCAGCGCGGATACTGCCATTATTTTCCACAGTTTCATGATGCTACCCCATAGGTTTGAGATTTGATGGTTATGTTGGACTGCCTTGACGACTAACGCTGCGTCACTTTTATTGCCATTCCTGACGCGTTTTGTACGATCCCGGCCGAGCGGTCCGTACCACTTTGGCTTATTTGCGCCACGTTTCTCCTGCCCTTCTGGGCGATTAACGCGGTGTTGCCAAATCCTTGCTGCTCCACCGATGCCGAATTCCCGCTGCCGCCCTGAGCAACCAGCGCTGTGTTATCGTCACCGGACTGATGAATATCGAGAGTATTTCCACTGCCTCTTTGACTAATGACGGCCGTATTATCATTTCCTCGCTGGCCAATAAGCGCCTGGTTGCCGTAACCTGCCACGAGTTTTTCAAAGCCCGGATTGCTCATTTCGTTTTGCTGCGTAAATGTCTCCGAAGAGGCCAAATCGCTTTGCTGGGAAAATACAGAGGGCGCGAACAGACTGGCGGTTAAAAAAAGTGCCGTCACCCTGCCTTTTATCATGTATTCGTTTATACCTTTCATGACTCCCGCCTATATTATTTCGGGTCGTTAATGACATTATGCATAGCGCCATAAAAAATAAACTCATCGTTAAGTGGTATTTTTTATAGTTACTCATACGAAAGCATGAGAATAATGCCACTGTTTTTTGTTAGGAATAATTCGATTAAATCATTACCAGGCAAAGTAATTAAGCCCAAGTCAGAATAAAGCCGCCTCTTTTATAACTCCCACTGATGATTCAAGAAAATTTATTTGTGATTACGGTCAAAAATATCAGCTTAGGAATATTGCCAGCGCTTTAATATTACTGAACATAGACGATTAACCAAACGAATAAATCCTAAAGAAAAAGATTTAAAAAAAGAACACTTAAAATATAAATACGCATTAAATTCAAGGGAATAAAACCTTAGCCTCTCATTTTACCTTCACCCTTTCCTTGCCGGTCGCTTTTTACACGTTAAAAGGGCTTATGAGTTAATCTTTATCGGTTGCCTGCCCCCTCTTGATTTCAAATACAGCCGCGCTAAATTGATAAGACAGCGGCGGGTATGAATACCCAATGCGCAATAACAAGATAGAAAGACGCTTGCACCAGGGAATTTACACAGCAGATAACTCATCGTCTTTTTCCTGCATTCGAGAAAGCGATGACTTATCTAATTAGGATACACGCAATGATGACTCCAGAAACGACACCGTCGAATAAAGTATTGCTGCTGGTCACCAAACCTTCTCTTCAGTCTTCGGCCTTGTTGATCCAGTTAAGCTATAAACTCGGCATTAATACGAAGTTACACCATATCAATAAACCTCTGGATGTTCCGATAACGGATGAAATACTGGTTATTTTTGATATTGCGCAGGCAGACAAAAAAATGGCGATTCACTGGCAAACGGCGCTTTCGCAATATCACGCGCAGGTGAAAACATTGCTTTTGAATGCGCCGGAGGATTACCCCTTTTATGAAATCGAACGCTGGCCCACCATCAGCGCCGTATTTTATCCCTCGACGGGCGAAACGCAGCTGACGGATGGCATTAGCAGTGTATTGCGTGACGAATGCTACTTTTCGCCCCGTTTTACCCGCTATCTGGTCAATCAATCGGGGCAGCACCGCTATATCAATTATGAACAGACCGGTATTACCCAACGTGAAAGCGAGATCCTGAATAAACTGCGCATGGGGGCGTCGAACCATGAAATCGCCCAACTGCTGTTTATCAGTGAAAACACGGTAAAAACCCACCTCTATAACCTGTTTAAAAAAATAGCCGTTAAAAACCGTACGCAGGCCGTGACCTGGGCCAATGAAAATCTCAGGCGGTAGCTCATGAAAAGCAGCGTAATCATGTTGTTGCTGTGGGGACTATTAAGCGGCATGGGCGCACAGGCGGCGAATATCAAGGACATTCGCGACCCCGGACTCATCACCGACCATACCGTAAGCGCGGTGGGTCATGATTTCTATCGACTTTTTACCGACCGCTGGGAAAAAATCTTCCGGAAACCATGACGATAAGCGAACGGCCCAGCGCACGTTGGGGCAGTTGGATAACCATAAAAGTCGGTCAGGATTTACTGTATCAAACGTTGTTATTTCCGAACCGGCATAATTTTGGCAAAGAGGTCGACACCGCCGTGCAAAGCGTCGGTGAGGCATTATCGAGACGGCAAATAGATAAAACACTTCTGGGTACCGGCGATTTGTCCGGTGATGAATTTTAAGGGGAACATCATGAAAATATTCCTGATAGCACTATCGGCTCTACTCTTTTCTCCGCTGTCGTGGGGAGGAAATATGGTCTTTCAGTTCGTAAACCCCAATTTCGGCGGTAATCCTAATAACGGTTCTTTTCTGCTTAATGAGGCCAATGCCCAGAACTCTTATAAAGATCCTGACGCCTACGATTTTGATACTTCAACGCCCAGTGCATTGGATAATTTCAGTACCGCACTGCAATCTCAATTACTGAGCGGGTTGATGGGCAATATCAGTCAGGGCAAACCGGGCCGTCTGGTCACTCAGGACTTTATTGTCGATGTGCAAAATACCGACGGCCAACTGGTCATGAACGTGACCGACCGCTCCACCGGCAAAACCTCCACCATTCAGGTTCAAGGTCTTACGGCGACCAATTGACTCACCACAGGATAATAAGAATATGCGTAATGCTTACCTCTTGATTGCCGCTTTACTGCTTGGCGGTTGTGTGACCTCTGCGCCCAGGGAAGCGGCAAAGCCGACTCTGTTACCGCGTGCGCAGAGTTATAAAGACCTGACTCATCTGCCACCGGCAAAAGGCCGCATTTTTGTGTCGGTTTATAATATTCAGGATGAAACCGGCCAGTTCAAACCTTATCCCGCCAGCAACTTTTCAACCGCCGTTCCGCAGAGCGCCACGGCCATGCTGGTGACGGCACTTAAAGATTCGAAATGGTTTATTCCGCTGGAACGTCAGGGACTGCAAAACCTGCTGAACGAGAGAAAGATTATTCGTGCCGCCCAGGAAAATGGCAGCGTGGCTATCAATAATGCCCGTCCGCTGTCGTCATTGATTGCCGCCAATATTCTGATTGAAGGTTCGATTATTGGTTACGAGAGCAATGTGAAATCGGGCGGTGCCGGTGCGCGTTATTTCGGCATCGGTGCCAGCACGCAATATCAACTGGATCAGATAGCCGTAAACCTGCGTGCGGTGGATATTAATACTGGTGAAGTGCTCTCTTCCGTCAACACCAGCAAAACCATTCTTTCCTACGAGTTTCAGGCCGGGGTCTTCCGCTTTGTCGATTATCAGCGACTGCTGGAGGGCGAAGTCGGTTTCACAACCAATGAACCTGTCATGCTGTGTCTCATGTCGGCGATTGAAACGGGCGTCATTTACATGATTAATGACGGTATCGATCGCAATCTGTGGCAATTGCAAAACAGCGCCGACAGCCGCTCGCCTATTCTCGATAAATACAAACAGATGCAGGTGCCGATGTCCTGATTTCATCGTGCATAATAGCCATCGCCCCCGCATTCTCGCGCTGGAATGCGGGGGCGATGGATTGTCTGCCGCTATTAAAGAAATATTACTCTCAGGACATAATCAGGCCGCCATCGATATTAATCGTCTGACCCGTAAGATACCGTGCATCGTCAGAGGCCAAAAAGGCCACCAGTCCTGCGACATCGTCCGGCTGTCCCGCACGTTTCAGGGGAATATTTTGCACCCACTCCGCCATCAACTCGCCTTTGCCATAACGTTTTTCCTCGGTACCGAGGATTTCGCCCCACACCCTGTCGTTATAGTCCCACATCTCGCTTTCGATAATGCCGGGGCAGAACGCGTTGACGGTTATATTGTAGGGGGCGAGTTCCAGCGCCAGACTCTGGGTAATGCCGATGACGCCCATCTTGCTTGCCGCGTAGTGCGGCGTATAGATAAAGCCCTGACGTCCCTGCCCCGACGAAGTGTTGATAAGACTGCCGGATTGTTGTCTGACCATGATTTTTGCCGCCTCGCGACAGCACAGCCATACGCCGGTGGTATTGACCGCCAGCACGCGTTCGAAATCCTCCTTGGGCATGCTGTCGAAGTGATCGATGGTTATCACCCCTGCGTTTCTGTATCGATACATCCACCCTGCCGAATTTCTCCACGGCCTGACGGTAGAGGCTCTGCACCTGCGGCTCGTCGGTGACATCCACCTGGAGCGGCAGAATGGCCACGCCGTATTTCTCGTGCAGCGCCTCGGCCGTGTCAAATACGCGCTCGGCATTGGAGACCATCACCAGATTTGCGCCGTCGCGGGCGAAACGCTCGGCGATGCCCGCACCGATGCCGCGACAGGCTCCGGTAATCACCACGGTTTTACCACTGAAATCTCTGTTCATTATTATTCTCCTGAAAATGGGGGGCGTGAAGTCGTCAAGGTGCGGGCAACGGCGGTTTTCCAGCCTTGCCACTCACGTTGCAGCAGCGCATGCCGTTCGGCATTGGGCGTAAAGACATCGTGCTGCGGTAACAGGGCCAGCAGCTGGGCGTCATCCAGATTATCGAGCGCGCGACGCGCCAGCAGGCCAGCACCCAGCGCCGACAGCTCCGGCGTATTGCTGCGCAAGACCTCGCAGCCGAGCAGATCCGCCTGAAACTGCATCAGCCACGGGTTGCGCGTCGGGCCGCCGTCGACCATCAATGACGCCAGATGAAAGTCGGGATGCAGGCGCATGGCATCAATGACGTCGGCAATCTGGTAGGCAATGGATTCCAGCGCCGCACGAATCAGATGCGCACGGTCAACGCCTCGGCTCAACCCGCTTATCGCCCCGCGCGCCTGACCGTCCCACCACGGCGCACCCGCACCGGTCAGCGCCGGAACGAAATAGACCCCGAGCGTTGACTCCACGCTGGCCGGTAACTCGTTCAGCGCCCGCGCCAGGGTTTCCCCTTGCCGTCGGTCAGGCCCGTAATCTGCGCCATCCACGCCACCGCATCGCCGGTATGAGGAATGTTGCCCTCAAGCCCGTACACCACGCGCTGTCCGTCGTGCCAGGCCACGGTAGTGGCCAGCTGCGTGATGCTGCTTTCGGGTTGTGCGATGGGTGCCATGACCGACGAACCGGTGCCGTAGGTTGCCTTTACGCCCCCGGCTTCGCCCAATCCGTGCCCATAGAGCGCGGCGTGCGAATCGCCGACCATGGCGAGAATCGGAATGCCGTCGGGAATGCCGTCAAGATGATAAGTGGTGCCAAACAGGCCGCTGGAAGGACAGATTTCCGGCAGCGCCGCACGCGGAATACCAAACAGCTCGAGCATCTCGCTGTCCCAGTCGCCGCTGTGCAGGTTCAGGAGTTGGGTGCGGGCGGCATTTGAAGTATCACATCGAAAAGCCCTGCCTCCCGTGAGATTCCACAATAGCCAGGCATCGACAGTACCGAGGCAGATTTCCCCCGCCTCCGCCTGCCGATAGCCGTCCGGTAAACTGTCGAGAAGCCAGCGCATTTTCGAGGCCGAAAACAGCGGCGCTATCGGCAGCCCGGTCACTTCGCGAATTTTCTGTTCCTGATTATCGCTGCGCAACTGTTCACAAAACGCGGCACTGCGGGAACATTGCCAGGTGATGGCAGGACCAATGGGTTCGCCGCTGCTCTGATACCAGCCCATCGCCGTTTCGCGCTGATTGCTTATCGCAAGTGCCGCAATACGTTCTGCGCCGACATTGGCTATCACTTCGCGCAGTACCGTCAGCGAGGCGTCAATCAGCACTTCGCCGCGCTGCTCGACCCAACCGGCCTGCGGCGTCTGCACCTGCAAGGGCCGCGACGACTGGGCAATGACTTTGCCCTGCCCGTCAATCGCTACCGCCTTGGCATTGCTGGTGCCTTCATCAATGGCCACAATCACGTCACGGGGTTCAGACATGCTTCACCTCAGAGAGCGGTTGAGCCGCCTGCAACTTTTTTCGTGGCGACGCATCAGCGTAACCTTGCTTTGCAGACGTTGCTGGAACTGATCGATAACTACCGCCGTCACGATAACCAGACCTTTGATAACCATTTGCCAGAATTCGCTGACGCCGAGCATGACCAGCCCGTCGGCCAAGAACACAATCACGAAGGCCCCGATAATCGAGCCAAAGACCCGCCCGCGCCCGCCTGCGAGCGCCGTCCCGCCGAGCACGGTGGCCCCGATGGCGTCCATTTCGAACATGTTGCCGGTCATCGGGTGCGCGGTTTGCAGCTGCGAAGCCACGACCAGCCCGACCAGTGCGGCACAGAAACCGGAAAAGGCATAAACGAAAATCTTCACTTTCGAAATCGGCACACCGGCCAGTCGCGCCGCCGATTCATTGCCGCCAATCGCATAGATATAGCGGCCAAGCGGCGTTTTCTTGGTCAGGTAAATTCCGAGCAGTACGACGGCCACCATCAGCCAGATTGGGTTGTAAACACCCAGAAAGGTGCCGGAACCCAGCAGCGAAAAACCGGTGTTGCCGAGTGGTTCAACGCCGTTCAGATTCGGAAAGGTTTTGCCGTCGGTAGTTAAAAGCGATGCACCGCGCGCGACATACATCATGCCCAGAGTACAGATAAAGGGGGCGACGCCGAGTTTGGTAATGACCAGCCCGTTGACCGTACCGATAAGAATACCGGCAATGGCGACCACGCCAATTACCTCGAACACGTTGAGAAACAGCAGGTTGTCGCCCCATAGCGGAATACCGAATGAAAGCAGCGCGCCGCCAATCATCCCGCAGATCCCGGCTACTGCCCCGACCGAGAGGTCAATGCCACCGGTCAAAATGACCAGCGTCATGCCGACTGCCAGCAGACCGGTAATCGCCACGTGCTGGGTCATGATTAACAAGTTGGAGGTGGTGATAAAGTTCGGCACCATCGTGCTGAAGAACGCGACCACGATCAGTAAGGCAATAAAGGTGCGCGCCTTGAGTAAGTACATGTAAACAAGATATTTTTGACTTTGCATAGCCTGTCCTTAATCTTAATCGTGGGGAGTCGAGGCGCGGATCAGTTTTTCTCTGTCCACCTCGGCGCGCGGGATATCGGCGGTGATTTTGCCGTCCGCCATGACGATGACCCGGTCGGCGAGTTGCATCACTTCATCCAGTTCGGAGGAGGAGAACATCACCGCCAGACCCTGCTGCGCCATTGCGCCAATCAAGTGGTAAACGTCGGTTTTGGCCCCCACATCGATGCCACGGGTCGGCTCATCCAGGAAAACCACTTTCGGGTCGGTCATCAATGCCTTGGCAATCACTACCTTTTGCTGATTGCCGCCGCTCATGGAGGTCACGGGTAAATCGGCATCGCCGACCTTGATCGACAGTTTGCCTATCATCTGCTGTACCGCCTGATTCTCGGGCTGTTCGCGAATAGGCAGCAGGGTCTTGAGAAAGCTTTTGCTGCATAAACGTGACAGTGTCATGTTTATCTTGATCGACAGCAGTTGAATGAGGCCTTCGGCCTGCCTGTCTTCGGGCACCAGCGCCATGCCGTGTTCGAGACGATAGGCAAAGGGCGTGTGTTCCATCCTGCTGCCCTTGAGACGGATTTCACCGCTATCTTGTTTCATCAGGCCAATCAGGGTCTTGAACAGCTCCGTTCGCCCTGCGCCCAGCAACCCGTAGACGCCGACCACTTCCCCCTGATGCAGGGTCAGGCTGACATCGTTCAACGAATAACCGCCGTTCTGATGCAACAGCGTCAGGCCGCTCGCCTGTAGCACCGTGTCGCCTTTTTCGGCGCAGCGATAGTCAAAATGCTTCTCTTTTTCCCCAACCATACTGCTGATAATCCACGGAATATTGACCTGACTGACCTCCTGCTCGGCCACGAACTTGCCGTCGCGAAATACGGTGATGTGATCGCCAATTTCCATCAACTCTTCCAGACGATGCGAAATGTAGATAATGGTGACGCCACGGCGCTTTAGCTGTTCAATTACGTTAAACAACACCTTGACCTCGGACTGGCTCAGCGCCGAAGTCGGCTCGTCCATAATCAGCACACGGGTGTCTTTCGAAAGTGCGCGGGCAATCTCCACCAGTTGCTGATGGCCGATAGCCAACTCTTCCAGCGGGGTCATCGGATCGACGTCCAGCTCCAGCCGTTCCAGCAGCGCTTTCGCCAGTTGATATTGATAGTCCACATTGATACGGCCGCGCTGGAAAAACTCGTTGCCGATGAAGATGTTGTCCATCACCGTCATGTTCGGAAACAGATTCAGCTCCTGAAAGATGATACTGATGCCGTGCTTTTCGGCCTGATGCGTCGAGGTGAGCGACACCGGCTCGCCGTCGAGCAGAATGTGCCCGCTGGACGGCGTTTCAACGCCCGCCAGCATCTTCATCATGGTCGATTTACCGGCCCCAGTTCTCACCGATCAACACGTTGACCTTGTTGCGATAAACGCGATAGTTAACGTTGTCGAGTGCGGTTACGCCCGGATAGACCCGTGATACGCCCTGGGTTTCGATAATCACCGGCGACCCCTGAAGCAGAGGGTTCACAAAGGGTTCAGGCTCCAGGCTACTGCTGCGTGGTTCAAACATCGCGCCTCCTCACTGTGTAGCCTGTTCAGGGCCAATCTTGGCGGGCGTCAGCAAAATAGGCGGCTGCGGCGTGTCATAGGCGCTGAATACGCCGGTAACGGTAATCTTGTCGCCCACCTTGTAGGCCGTTTTGCCAAGCGACGCGATGGCGCGCTGGTTGATGGCCTTGCCAAAATCGCCAAACATATTCTGATCGTTGAAATCGCCGTAGCTCAGGCCGCGATAGCTGTCGCGAAGCTCGGTACCACGGAAGGTCGGGCCAATCTGCACTTTGACTTCACCGACTTTCGGGTCGTCACTTTTCACCACAACCTGTCCGTTGCGGGACTCGGTATTGACTTCGCTCACCGTGCCGCTGACTGTGGTGCTAAACACGCACGGGTTTTCCGCCTGACTGCGATAACCCAGTTGCTGACAGGCCGTATCAAAGTCTTTCGCGCCGTCGATCTGGGCCAAAAGACCGGACAACGGCTTGGCATGGCTGGCTATTTCCGGGGCAATTTTCTGGTCAAACAGCATCGCTGCCTGCGCCATATGAGGATTTGGGGGATTCTTCAGCTCCGCCAGCTTTTTTCAGACACGATCCGGCAGCTACACAGCATCAGCGAGGCCATCACTATCCACATCAAGCGACTAGACATTGCGCTTCTCCTAAAAGCCCCGTCGCGGCGGGGCTTGATCCTGAACAGGCGACCGGCGCATGAAAAGCCGCAGGTCGCGCGTGCCGTAAGGCTATTTCTGATAGTTGAAATTGTTCACCTTGTCGGCATTGTCTTTTTTGATGAGAATGCCGCGGAACAGGATGCGCTCTTTGCCGCTGTAGCTGCCTGTCTGCACGTATTGGTCAATGATTTCAACGCCCTGTGCCGCGATAGCCTGCGCCTGCAGCATTACCGTGGCGTAAAGGGTGCCGGCTTTTACCGCATCGCGTTCGTCGTTGCTGCCGTCGATACCCACGACGGTCACGTCATTGCGGTTGGCGGCTTTCAGCGCAGCGATCGCCCCGAGCGCCACCGGACCGTTGCCGGTAATCACCCCTTTCACATCGGGATGCGCCTGAAGAATACTGTCCATGATGCGTTTGCCGTCGATAAGCGTGCCTTTGGCATCCTGACGGGCGATCATTTTCATATCGGGGTATTGATCGATAACGTTATGGAAGGATTTGGAGCGGGTCACACAGTTGTTGTCGGCGAGGTTGCAGGTCAGTTCGACATACGGCCCCTTTTCGCCCATTTTCTCGACGAACTCGTTGGCGACGTCAGACCCTGCCTGGAAGTTGTTGTGGGAAATCTGCGCCAGCGCCACGCCATCGACCGGAATTTCGCGGTTGATGAGCACAACCGGCACACCGGCGTCCTTGGCCTGTTTCACTGCGGCGACGCTTGCCTGGGAGTCGGCGTTGTCCAGAATAATCCCCTGAACCTTGCGGCCGATAACCAGGCTCATCAACTCGCCCTGACGTTTGACATCTTCGCCATGAGACAGCACCAGCGTTTTATATCCCATGGATTCCGCCTTGGCCTGCGCGCCTTTTGCTTCGGCAGAGTAGTAAGGGTTATCCAGCGAGTTGACTAAAATGGCGAGCGTGCCTTTTTCAACGGCAAAGGCGGGAGGAACACACAGCGTGGCAAGAACCGATAACAGGGCAAGATGTTTTTTCATGGTGATGTTCTCTCAATGTTATTGTTTTTAAAAGATTACCGGAAAGGTGTTGGCGTCGATGTGTAGGGTGGACGCCGTTTTTTTTATGACTGCATTTCTTGTGTCTTGCGACTTACCAAATCGTGAATCCGCCATCGATCATCAGGTCTGCACCGGTAATCATGTCGCTGCCGTTGCTCGAGAAGAACAGAATGGCGGCGGCGATTTCATCGGTGTAGGCGAAACGCCCCAGTGGAATAAGCTTTTTCATGGCTTCGCCCTTTTCGCCGCGCCAGGCTTTCTCGCCCATCGGCGTCAGAACCACGGTCGGTGACAGCGTGTTGACGGTAATCTGGTGCGCCGCCCACTCTTTGGCCATCACTTTGGTCATGCCGAGCAAACCGGCTTTCGCCGAGGTGTAGGCACAGTGATTATCGATAGCAATCGATGCGGCCTGCGAAGCGATATTGATAATCTTGCCGCCCTGTCCACGAGCAATCATGCTGCGCGCCGCCGCCTGGGAGCAGAGGAAAGGCCCGGTCAAATTGACTGCCAGATTTTTCTGCCACTGATCAAAAGAGGTCTCTACCGCCGGTTCGAGATGCACATAGCCCGCGCAATTGACCAGAATGTCGATTTTTCCGCATTCCTGTTCGACCTGCTGGAATACGCGTGCGACCTGCGCCGGATCGGTAACATCGCACTCGAAATAACTGACGCGCTCGTCACCCAGCTCCTCAACTACCTGATTTTTGACTGCACTTTCGAATGCCGGGTATAGCAGCGCCAGATGCGCGCCCTTTTCAAGCATCATGCGGTTGCTGGCCATCGCGATGCCGCCCAGCCCGCCGGTGATTACCGCCACTTTTCCGGCCAGCGACTGGGTGATATCCACGCCGTAACGCAGGTTGACGTCATATTGATTAGTGCTCATTCGCGGCCTCCCGAGCAGCGGCAATGGCGGGTCCCTTGAGTGCGGCGACCAGTCCGGATGTATCGATGGAAAATTGACGGCGCAGCGCGGTGCGGCTGCTGCTGTGAGTGAATTCGTAGGCCGGAATACCGAAGGCCTGCAGCGGCTGCGTTAAACGGTATTTAAGGATTAACTCACCGATGATGGTGCCCAGGCCACCGCTTAATACGTGTTCTTCCATGGTGATCACTTTTTTGTGCGATTTAATCAGCTCGACCACCGCCAACTCGTCGAGCGGCCACAGGGAAGGCAGGGAAACGACGGTCGGGTTGCAATCCTGCTCACGCGCCGCCAGCGCTTCATGCGCAAGCGTGCCGAGAGTAAAGACCACTACGTCGTCGCCTTCGGCCAGCACATCGGGCTGACCCGGAATAAAACGCCAGTTCTCGTCGTGCAGCACCGGCAGCTTGTCGCTGTCCATGCGGATATACACCGGCCCCTGATGCTGAATGGCATGTTTGACGATGGCCTGCGCCTGGCTTGCGTCGGCAGGCGCAAACACCTGAAGATTGCCGAGGGTACGGGCGATGGCGATATCGTTGGTGCAGTGGTGCGTAGCGCCGAGCGGACCATAGGCAAAACCGGCATTAAGGCCCAGCATCTTGACGTTGGTTTCCGAATAACAGACGTCGTTTTTCATCTGTTCATTGGAACGGGCGAACAGGAACGGCGCGGCATTGGCGGTGAATACCACGTGACCACTCAAGGCCACACCGGCCGCCATCCCCACCATATTCTGTTCGGCGATGCCGACGTTGATGACCCGCTGCGGAAAGGCTTTCTCGAAAGGCGCGATTTTGGACGTGGAGGTCGAGTCGGCGACCATCACGCTGATATTGGCCCCCTGCTCCTGCTGTTCAATGAGTGTCGAAACGACGGCGTCGCGTAAGTCTTGCATGATCACTCCTCCAGCTCGGCCAGCCCTTGGGCCAGTTGCTGATCGTTGGGCACGGCATGGTGCCAGGCGGGAACGTTGGCCATAAACGAAATACCGTGACCTTTTTCGGTATTGGCCAGAATGACCCGGGGTTTGCCCTGCATCGGCTGCGTGACGGCGGCGTGAATGGCTTCGGGGTCGTGGCCATCGCACTCCAGCACTTCGAAACCGAATGCCTTCCATTTGTCGGCCAACGGTTCGAGCGGCATGATCTCTTCGGTTTTGCCCGCAAGCTGTAAACGGTTGCGGTCGACGATAGCGACCAGATTGTCGAGCTTGAACTTGCTGGCCGCCATCGCGGCTTCCCAGTTGGAGCCTTCCGCCAGTTCGCCGTCGCCCAGCAATACGAAGGCGCGACGATGCGAACGGCCACTTATCTTGTTACCGAGCGCCAGACCGACGGCAATCGGCAGGCCGTGCCCCAGACCGCCGGAATTTATCTCGACCAGATCGGGCAGCTTTTGATGCACCGGATGACCGGCCAGCAAGGTGTCATCGCCCATAAACTGGTCGAGCACGGCTGGGTCCAGCAAACCCATCGCCGCTGCGCTACAGTACAATCCCCCCGCGCCGTGCCCTTTGGAGAGAATAAAGCGGTCCTGATCGGGGCGCTGTTCACCGCGATCCATGACCGACATATAGAGGGTGCAGATAATATCGACTTCTGAAAGATCGGCCCCGGTGTGGCCCTTGCCCGCGTGGTGGTTCATCTGCAAAACATAACGACGTGCCTGTCGGGCGACGGTTTTTATATCCTGAAACGTAGGGGTTGCCTGAGCGTCCATCTTTACCTCGTCTAGACCTTGCCGTTTACGCTCGTCTGTTCCCATGAACAGAATCGTTTACGGCACAACTCATTTTCGAATAAAACTATAGGTTATCGTTTTGGGGAAAAATGCGCGGCCGATCAAGTTTTGTACAATTCGCTGCAATGCAATTTAATTCATAAAAATCAATATATTAAAATTAATGGCATTATTCTTAATCATGACAAGCCATTGTTTTATCGAAACTAAAGCCTTTAAAACCCGCTTTTGATTTTCATATGAAAACGTAAAAACAATTTTATCCGCCTCGCTTTCACGTGGACTCACAGTTAAGATTTCCAGCATGCCGCGAGAATTTGGCTTATTTGCCGATATTTAGCGGTTTAAGGCGCTAAGATGTAGGCATAGGTCGTTAAAGGGGATTTCAATTGAAAAGCAAAAGCGAACAGTTGGCGGACATGCAACACCGTCGCGACAAGATATTGGAAATGATCAGGGAAGATGGCACTGTCACAGTGAAAATGCTTACTGACGCCTTTGAGTTGACCGAAGCCACGATCCGCACCGATTTGCGCGTGCTGCAAAAGCAGGGACACGTGCAGCGCTATCACGGCGGCGCCACGCTGATGGACGGCAAACAGAACACACACGCCCTGCTGTTGGAAAGACAGACGCAGATGAAAGAGAAAGAGGCGATTGGCAGGCTGGCGGCGAGTTTTATCGAGGCGGGCGATACGCTGATTCTTGACTCGGGCACCACCACCACGGCCATTGCCAACAATCTGGGACATATCAAGAAACTGTCGGTTATTACCACGGCGGTTAATATCGCCTTGCAGCTGGGCGGCGAACCCGGCGTAAATATCCTGCTGACCGGCGGCACCTTCAAGTTCCCGACGCTTTCGACTTCGGGTGAAAAGGCCGCCAGCTTTTTCGAAAATGTATTGGCCGAAAAGCTGTTTCTCGCCACGGCCTGCATTTCACCACGCGTCGGGCTGAGCTTCCCGAGCGAGACGGACATCAAGGTCAAAAGTGCGATGATCCAGTCGGCCAATCAGGTTTATGTGGTGGCGGATTCCAGCAAAATCGACAAGGTGTCGATGTTTGCCCTGCCGTGCGAGTGGTCGAAGATTCACTATCTTATTACCGATAGCGGCATTAGCGCCGAGTCCAAGGCCGCTTTCGAAGCGGTAGGCGTTGAGGTATTAATCGCCTCGGCTTTCTAATCGGTCACCACATTCAACGTCTCCGGCGCGCCGTCTTGCGGCTTCTCGACCAGACAGGTGCGCTGCCAGTCAATGCGCTCATAGAGAACCAGAGTCACGATGGCGAGTAACAGGTTGGTGACAGGGAACGCATACCACAGACCCGAAAGTTCAAGCGAGGTATAGCGGGACATCCCCCACGCCAGCGGGATTTGCACCAGCCATTGCGACACCAGCGCCAGCGTCATGGTGGTCATGGTGCGGCCCGTGGCCCGAAATGCGCCACTTAGCGCCATCTGTAACCCAATCAGGCCGTAGCTTGGCGCGATGATTTGCAGAAAACGGCGGCCATTATCGATAACCGCCGTTTGTCCCGGCGCGAAGAATGCCACAATGTCTTCGGCAAATCCGTACGCCAGCAGCCCGACCAGCGTCAGAACCACGAAGGCGATGGCAGCGCTGACGCGCCCGATGGCCCTTGCCCGCGCAAAATTGCCCGCACCGACATTCTGGCCCACCAACGTCGCCGTCGCGATGGATACCCCTATTGCAGGCACAATCACCAGCGCATTGATATTGTTGACTACCCCGTAAGCCGCCGTCACCACCGTACCCAGCACGGCCACCAGCGCCATCATGCCGCTCGCACTCAGTGCATGCGCGCAAAGCTCGATGGAAGCCGGTAAACCAAGGCGCACTACGGATTTGACAATCTTCAGTCGTGGCATCATCGCCCCAAAATAGAGGTTCAGCCCCACACGACCAAAACGCAGCACCAGCAATCCCGCCACCATCGCGATGCCCTGATTGAACACGGTAGCGATCGCGGCCCCCGTCACGCCAAACGCCGGAATCACGCCCCAGCCGTAAATCAGCAACGGATCCATAAGGGCGTTCAGGATAAGCGTGCCGAGCGTTATCATCAGCGGAATTCGCACTTCGCCGGAGCCGCGCATCAAGGATTGCAGCATCGAAAAGCCGAAGGTAAAGATCAAGCCGCCAATCAGCACCCGCGAGAAGCTCAGCGCCGAAGGCAGTACCTCGTCGTGTGTGCCAAGTGCGTGCAACATCCACGGAGCCAGCCAATAGGCCACGAGCGCAATGGGCAGCGCAAACAGCAGTGACAGCATGAATGACTGCGCCGCTAACTGGTTGGCATCCTGATGTAACTTCGCCCCGATGCACTGCGCCACCATAGTCGTACCCGCAACGCTCACGCCAATGCCCAGCGCAAAAACCAGAAAAATAATAGGCTGGCTAACCGATATCGCCGCCACGGCCGTGTCACCCAGTCGCCCGACCCAGAAGGCATCAATCATGATATAACCCGATTGAAGAAGATTGGCCAATATCACGGGAATCCCTATCTTTGCCAGAGAGCGCAATATCGAACCCTGTAACAATACGTTGGCTGTGCCAGCGGAAATATCAGTTGCCAAGAAACTTTCCTTATTATGTGCGGCAATGAATGCCTTTATTTTTATCGCCGGTTGAACGGCAATTACAGTGTGTCAACGGGTTTGCCTGCCCGAAAAATAAGCAGCTTGCCGATGAGTTCCTGACGCAATTTATTATCCTGACCAAAAGTCCCTATCTGAATACTGACCTTTGCCCGGTCGGGTCTGGCGGGGGATGACGAAATCTCGGTGATTCGGGCCTGGATTCGCAGAATATCGCCCGGGCGCGTAGGCCGCAGCCAGTTGATTTTCTCTACGCCGGTCCCAATAATCCCCTGCGCCAGCGGCAGACTTTTTACCAGCAGATTCATGGTGATACTAACGGTATGCCAACCGCTGGCCGCCAGCCCCCTAAAGATGGAATCTTTCGCCAGTTCGTCGTCCATATGAAACGGCTGTGGATCGTATTTACTCGAAAATTCGGTTATCTCCTGTGCCGAGACATAATATTCAGGGCTATGAAAAATCTGACCCACCGCGAGGCCGTCTAAATGCAGCGCAGCGGGCGAAGACTCCGATAGAGTCTGAGGGGCCGCATATTCCTCGGCACCGTGTAAATAATCATTCGCAGCATTTTCTTCATACATTGTAAAAAGCACCTTGTTATTTTTGAGCCTGTTTGCCGACGCAATATCGCCTGGTGTTGTACGCTCTTGTCGGCCATGACAATGTCTTGCCTGCTTTCAGGAAAAGGCCAGCCAATTGGCCCTGGCCTGCCCACTGCGCATTCGAAAATTGATAAATACCTCTTCGTCGTCCAGCGACAGATAAAGGTTGAAACGAAAGACCTGTTCCAGCGTCAACCCCGGCGGCTGCACATAGCTGTGTCCGGGATAGATACGCACCTGCTGCGAAAGAAGCGCCTTGAGCCGTTCCAGACTGGCGAACATGCTTTTGGCCGCCGCGCGGTCGGGGCAGAGTCCGCAGCCTTCGATAAACAGCGTGTCGCCCGTAAACAGATGCGGGCCTATCCAGTAGCAGGTGCTCCCGGGGGTGTGGCCGGGTGTAATGACCGGGCGGATCATCATGCCGCCGACTTCAAAGCATTGCTCTTCGAAGGTTTGCAGCGCGGCAATCGCAAAGCCCGAAAATTGCGCTTCCTGTCTGGACATCCACACCGGACAGCCGTGAATGTCGGCCAGACTCGCGGCGAGATCGGTATGGTCGGCGTGGGCGTGCGTCAGCAGAATGCCCGCCAGTTCGGCATTCGCTTCGTGCAGCGCGGTTTCCAGTCGGGCCTTTTCCCAGGCGGGATCAATCAGCAGCGCTTTTCCCGTGCGGCGATTCACCACCAGATAGTTGTTGTTGATAAATCGCCCCTGACTCACTTTCAGCGTGGTCACGGTGATCTCTTGCGATGAATTCACAGGTATCCCCAATGCTGTAGCGTTTTTATGGTGGTTTCCACGCCGTTTTCCTGCCCTACTTGCTGCCTGAGCCGTTTCGCACGTTCCACGACGTCGGCAGAAAAGCTTTTGATGAGCGCCGTTTCGATGTCGGCTTCGTCGACGCGTTTAAGGGACAGGCTGCCGCCGCTGACGCCGAGGTTCTCGAGCTGCCACGCCCAGTAAAATTGATCATAGATAAACGGCATGATGACCTGCGGCGTACCGGCCCTTGCGGCGGCGGCAACCGTACCGCCGCCGCCGTGGTGAAACACGGTTTTCACTTTCGGAAACAGCCACGCGTGCGAGACGTGATCAACACAGATAACGCCCGGCAGAGTGGCCGCCGCAATCATTTCCGCCACCAGCGCGCCGCTGCCGCGCACAATGACAGCCCGCACCCCCATATTGCGAAGCACGGCGATGATTTTCTGCGTCAACCCGACGGGATCCGAGCTGACCATGCTGCCAAAACCGATATAAATGGGCGCCTCGCCTTCGGCTATAAAACGCTCGAGCGCCGGTGAAACGGTCTGGGTCGAGGTGACAGCGCCCTCCCAGCTGCCGGTGATTTTAATGCTCTCCTCAGGCCATTCGGCGGGACGCGGCACCAGATGCGGGCTAAAGGCATAGAGAATTTTCCGCGCATCGTTGCGTTTATCCGCCCACGGCCCGCTCCAGCGCCAGTCATTCAGCCCCAGACTGGCGCGGCAGGCGCTAAAGGATTTCGCCACGAAGCGCCACATCACGAGGCGCAGCAGTTTCCAGACCGCGAGGTTGACAACCCCCGGCAGCCTGATGATTTTATTCAGGAAAAACGGCGGAATGGTGCGCGACGGCGTCAGCGGCGCAAAATAGGCGGTGACCACCGGAATATCGAACTTTTCGCCAATCGACATTGCCAGCGGTACCGCCTGATTGGCGGCGATGATCAGTCGGCTGCCGCTCGCCGCGGCCGTTCCCTGCTCCACCCATAGCGACATCAGTTTTTCGACTACACCCGACATCTTTCTGGCCGCCTTGCGCACCGACTCGCCGTCCATCAGATCCTGCTCCACCTGCATCGCCTCCGGTAAATCCAGATCCCAGCGGTCGAACCCCAACCCCTCGTCGATAACAAACTGCGCGTTGCGTTCGCCCGACATGATGGAGCATTGATGCCCCATCTGTTGCAGCCGCTTGCCCAGCACGATAAACGGGCGAATATCGCCCATCGACCCGGCGGTTATCATAGACACTTTCATTGCTCGCCCCTTGAATGGCCGGGATGAAACCGCCGTCCTTCTGCGGGGCGAGGCCGGTTATCGTTCAGGAATAATGACATTCAGATTTTCAAAACCATGCAGGAAGTTGGAATAGTTGCGTTCGGGTTCGTCGAGCACGTTTATCGCGGTGAAGCGCTTTAGGATCTCCTCCCAGATAATCGCCAGCTGCATTTCGGCAACTCGACTTCCTACACAGGCGTGAACGCCCACGCCAAAGGAGAGATGCCGACGGGCGCGGTCACGATCGATGCAGAAGGTATCCGGGTCATCAATTGCGGTGGCATCGCGATTGCCGGACAGATACCACATCAGCACGCGGTCGCCCTCTCTGATGGTTTTGCCCCGGATCTCTACATCCCGATTTGCAACGCGGCTCATGAAGCTTATCGGCGTCTGAAAACGCAGGGTTTCAGACACCATGGAAGCCACGAGTTTCGGATTGGCTCTGAGCTTGGCGAACTCCTGCGGGTATTTGTCCAGCCAGTACACACTGCCCGAGATGGTATTTCGCGTGGTGTCATTACCGCCGATAATCAGCAGCACGATGGTGCCGCGAAACTGCTCCAGCGTCATGTCGCAGGTTTCGGGGTGATGCGCCAGCATCGAAATCAGGTCGTGCCCCGGCGGGCCTCGACGGCGTTTTTCCCATAGCGCTTCAAACGCCTGATAGCATTTGATGGTCTCCTGCGCTTTATGCTCCCAGCTTTTCACCGGCCCTCGTCCCGGCTCGAACATCAGCATGTCGGACCAATACGTCAGTTTGCGGCGATCCTCGAAGGGAAAATCGAACAGTGTCGCCAATACGGTGGCCGTCAGCTCTTTGGAAACGTGTTCCACCCAGTCAAACGGCTTGCCGATAGGCAGGCCATCGAGAATCATCCCCGCGCGCTCGCGCAGCAACGGTTCCATGCGAGCGAGGCTCGACGGCCCCATTGCGGGCGTCACCGCCTTGCGATGCTGCGTGTGCTCCGGCGGGTCCATGGTGATAAATCCGACATTTTTACGTCGTTCATGACCCAGCGCCTTCAGCGCCTTGTCCAGCTTTATCTTCTCTTCAATCGACTTGAGGTCGATATTTTCGGTCGAGGTGAAATCGCGATAATTGTTGCCGACGGCGCGAATGTCTTCCCACAGCGTCAGTGACCAATAGGGGCCGAATTCGCTGTCGGGCGTGAAATGCACCGGATCTTCGCGGCGCAGACGCGCGAAAACCGGCAGCTCGGTTGCCTTGGCAAAACGGTCGCGACGTGCAGGATTAAGCTCGGCCAGCGGCAGCGTGTGAATATCTTCAATCTCGACGTGGGTCAGTTCAGCCATCTTATTCACCCTCTCTCTTTTCCACGGTGTTACCGCACAAGTGAAGCCAACATTGCACAAGTTCGGAGACGTGAGGCGCTTTCAGCACGCTAAAGTGCTGCGCAGGCCCCGAAACGGTCTCGAGTTTTTCCGCCCAGTTTGCCCATCCGGAGGCATCGATATCCCGACGTTCGCGGTCCTGGTCTCGGCCGTCATCGACGGATCACGCACCTGAACCAGATTGACCTGTCCGTGATAGCGCGAGGCAGGTCGATAGGCAGTCTGTCTTGCAGCCAGGAAGGTCTGCCACGGCCCCGTCAATAACGGCGGCGAGGCAGGGGTCGGCATTCTGCCGTTTTCTTTGAGATGTTGATGAAGGCTTGCGAGCAGCGCGTCGATATCCTGACGGGCGTAAATATCCGCGTCGATTGTCAGCGACTGACCCCGCGTATAACCCAGACTCTCGACGTATTCGCGCATGCAGTCGGCAAGCGCAGGCGTTGAAGCAGGTTCATCCGGGCCAAGCGGCGCTTCGGAATCGACCAGCATCAACGATGCTATGCGCACCTGCTGCGAAGCACTCTGTCGCGCCATCTCGAACGCCACCTGACCGCCAAACGAATGCCCGAGCAGATGAACGGGGTGTTCGCCACCAAGACCGGCCTGACGTAAGGCGTGCAGATTGCGCGCGGCGGCGGCTTGCACCGACTGTTCGGGGGTATCAACGCCGTCGAGACCTTTGGCAAGCAGGCCATAGACCGGTTGATTCGCAGGGAGAGCCTGCACCAGCGGCAGAAAGTCGGTGACGGTAGACCCGGCACCCGCGATGCAAAACAGCGGCGGGAGATGCGCCGCGCCTTTTTGCAGCAGGATAAGCGGGTTGAAATCTGCGACCGGAGGGGTCGAAGCAGGCGATTCGGCGCAGTTCACCTCCGTCTGCAACGCGCTGGAAGTGAGTGAAAACTGATGGATAGACGCCTGTGGCGCGCTGACCATCGCCTCGAGGGTCGCGAGATAACCTTCGACCATCCGCTCGGCGGTGTCGCGGTTAAACAGATCCACGGCATATTCCAGAATGCCGTCCATGCCAAGCGCCTCGCCGTGTTCGCCGTATTTTTCATACAGCATGTAGTAGAGATCCCACTTGGTATTACCGCTGTGCGCCGGATAGACCTGCGCATCAAGCCCCGGCACCGCAAAGGTTTCCGACGGCGTGTTTTGCAGGATAAGCATGGTCTGGAACAGCGGATAATGCGCGGGCGAGCGCACCGGCAGCAGCTCCGTCACCAGCTTTAGGTAGGGAATATCCTGATTTTCGTAGGCGTTAAGCGCCTGCGCGCGCACGCGTTTGAGCACCTCGTCGACACGCGGATTACCGGAAGTATCCACGCGCATCACCCACTGCGTCAGGAAGCAGCCCACCAGCTCGCTCAGTGCCTGATCGCTGCGCCCGGCCAGAATTGCGCCCAGCGGAATATCTTCGCCCGCGCCGAGACGGGTGTAGAAAATGCCCAACGCCGCCTGCAAAACCATCGACAGCGTCATGGTGTGCGCACGCGCCAGCGCGCTCAAACGCTGATGCAAACCGGCCTCGATGCGCAGCGGCACCACTTCGCCCCGATAACTCGGTGTTGGCGGACGCGGTCTGTCCTGCGGCAACGCCAGCGTCGCGGGCACCCCGTCGAGCGTCTTTTTCCAGTAAGCCAACTGTTCGGCATACAGGCTGTCGGGCTGATTGACGTCGCCCAGCAGCGCGCGGTGCCACACGGCATAATCGGCATAATCCACCGGCAGCGCGGCAAACGGCGGAGCCTGCCCCGCCAGACGCGACTGGTAGGCCAGCGTCAGATCGCGCGTCAGCGGTGCCAGCGAGAAGGCATCGCAGGCAATATGGTGGAACAGCATGACCAGCACGTGCGACTGGGGTCCGACGCGCAGGATGGACGGACGAAACGGCAGATCGACCGCCAGATCAAAGACGCGGGTAATGGCGTCGAACACCGTCTCCCGAACCCGTTCGGCACTGACGTCGATACACGGCACCTCAAGCTCGACCTGCTCGAAAGGGGTGATAACCTGAACCGGCTGCCCTTCCACCACCGCAAAGCGGGTGCGCAGCGTTTCGTGGCGTGCCACCAGATCGTTGAGCGCGGCCGTCAATGCTTCCAGGTTAAGCTCGCCCTGCAGCGAAACCACGATGGGCGTGTTGAGCGAGGCGTTGTCGCCGCGCGTATTCTGCCCGACCCACATCAGATGCTGGCTGTAGGACACGGGCAGCGGTTGCGGGCGCGGTGCGATACGGGCCAACGGCTTGCGCACCCGTTGTTGCGGATTAAGCTGTTTCGAAAGTCCGGCAACGGTCGGATTTTCAAACAGCACACGCACCGGCAGCTCGATGCCCAGTCTGGCGCGAATCCGGCCAATCAAGCCGGTCGCCAGAATCGAATGACCGCCCATCGCAAAGAAATCGTCGTCTATCCCTATCTGCGGCTCTTGCAGCAGCTCGGCATAAAGCTCGCACAGCGCGAGTTCCTGCGCATCGCGCGGCGCGCGATAGTGAGCCGTGTCATTAAATTCCACCGCTGGCAGCGCCTTGATATCGACTTTTCCGTTGGCCGTGAGCGGAAACGCCGCCAGCGTGATAATACGCGCAGGCACCATGTAATCCGGCAGACGCTCGCCGAGATGCTCGAGCAATGCCGCTTCCGTCGCGGTGCCCTCCACATAGGCGACCAGCCGTTTACCGCCCCCGTTGTCCACCGCCAACACCCGCGCCTTTTCAATCAGGGGGTGTGCGGCTAAATGGCTTTCGATTTCACCAAGCTCGATGCGAAAACCGCGCAGTTTGACCTGCTGATCGTTACGCCCCATAAACAGCAGATTGCCGTCCGGCCTGTATCGCACCAGATCTCCCGTGCGATACAGGCGGTTGGCCGCCGAACTGTCGGCCGCGAACGGGTCGGCAATAAAGCGCTCGGCGGTGAGTTCGGGCGCATCGAGATAGCCAAGCGCCACGCCGTCACCGCCCAGATACAGCTCACCCACCGCGCCCAGCGGCACCGGATGCCGATGTTTGTCGAGCACATAGGCGCGGGTATTGCCAATCGGACGACCAATCGGAATGCTGCCGCCCTGCGTCGAGACGCCCGCTATCGGGAAGGTGGTGGCAAACGTGGTGGTTTCGGTCGGTCCATACCCGTTGACCAGCCTGACCTCGGGATGCGCGCGCAAAACCTGGGCAATAATATTGGAATCCAGTGCATCGCCGCCGATAAACAGCGTCTTGAACTGCGGCAGAACCGGTGCCAGCTCGCTATAAAGCTGATTAAACAGTCCCACGGTCAGCCACATCTGGTTTACGCGGTGCTGCTTGAGGGCGCGAACCAGCGCAGGCGGAGACAGCAAGACATCCTGCGCTATCACCACGCAGCAACCTCCCGACAGCAGCGGTGCCCAGATTTCCAGCGTGCTGGCGTCGAAAGCCGTGTTGGCGGCCAGCGCCATGCGATCGTTTGGGGAAAAATCGCCGACGCCGCTGTTTATCACCAGCCGCGCGATGGCCCGATGCGGCACAACCACACCTTTTGGAATGCCGGTCGAACCCGAGGTATACATAATGTAGGCCGGGTCCGTGGCCTCGCTCGAGGCGGTCACCACTTCACGGCTTGCGGCCTTGACTTCGACGCTGTCGACATCCAACACCGGTACCGCCACGTCGTCGGCCAACGTCTGGTCGGCGTCCGTCAGCAGCAGGCGCGCGGCGCAGTTGTCGAGGATCCCGTTCAATCGCGCGGGTGGTGCCAGTGGATCCAGCGGCACGTAGGTTGCCCCCGCTTTCAGGACAGCCAGCGTCGCCGCCAGCAAGGCACTGCCACGCGGCAACAGCAGCGCCACGACATCCTTCGGCTTGATGCCTTCAGCCACCAGCCTGTGTGCCAGCTGATTTGCCCGCTGGTCCAGCTCGCGATAACTGAGCTTAGAGGCATCGTCGATGACCGCGATGGCGTCGGGCGTGCGGGCAACCTGTTGTTCAAAAAGACGGTGCACGGTGTCATGGGCTGGATAATCCGTGGCCGTGTTATTCCACGTTGTCAGCAGTTGTCGGCGTTCGGCGGCAGGCAGAATATCCAGCGCGTGCATCGGTTTGTCCGGCTGGCTCTCTAGCGCCTGCGCCAGACTGCGCATCGTCTGCTGGAGATAACCCAGGATACGCTCGGCCGACAGAGGTTCTGCCGCCAGCACGTTCAGGCGCAGCGTCTCACCGAAATCATCCACCGATACGGTCAGCGGATAATCGGTGCGCTCCTCGAAACCGTGCCATTCCACCGCGTCGCGCTCACCCGAGGTATCAATCTGCTCCTCGGCGGATTGTTGGTTGTGGCGATAGTTGAACAGCACATTAAAGAGCGGCGTCGGCGGCGCAACGCCGCTACAACGCTGCGCCAGTCCAAGCGACGCATGCTCATGGCTCAGCAGGGCGGCCAGACGTTGATGCGTGATGCGCACACTCTCTTCAACGCCGACAGAACCCAGGTCGAGACGAAGAGGCAACGTATTGATGAACGGACCCATAATCTGATCGGCCCCTTCTCCTGCCTGCAAACGGCCAAGCAGGATAGTGCCGAAGACCACGGTGTCGCTGTCGCTGGCGCGCGCCATCACCTGTCCCCACACCAGATGACAGAGGCTGCCCATGCTGACGCCAAGACGGCGGGCCTGCGCGCGCAGACTGGCGACCAGCACCGGGTCGACGTCCTGACGCCGTTCGACCACGTTGGCGTTGTCCACCGCGCGCTGCGCAATCCCGAACGGCTGCGTGGGTGCATCGATATCGCCCAGCATCGCGCGGAAAAACTGCGCGTGCTGCGCCTCTGACTGTTCGGTGCGTATTTTGGCAATCAGGCGACGAAACGGCTGCGCGGCAGGCAAGCGATGTCCCTGCCCCAGCATAAAGGCGCGAATGTCCTGAATCATTATCTGTAACGAGGCGATATCGTCTATCAAATGGTGTTGCAGCATCACCATTTCCCAGCGTCCGCTGTGCGGGTCTTGTGCCGTAAACAGGCTCAGCAGCGGAGCCTGCGTCAGATCGACCCGGTAATGCGCCGGGTCATAACGCTGTACCAGTTGCTGCATCACCGGCCCGTGCGCCGGGTCTATCTCGACCTCGACAAGCCGGACCCTGGCCTCGCGCAGCACCACCTGCGCCGAGGTCGACAAGCCCTGCCACAGGAATGCGGTGCGCAGAATATCGTGGCGATTGACGGTCTGCTGAACCGCCTCGACGTACTGCTGCATCACCTCGCGGTTGGCGAGCGACACCTTGGCAAACTGCAAATAAGGGTCGCCCTTGTCGCTCAGTTGATGCAGAAACAGGATCCCCTCCTGCAACGGCGTCAGCGCATAGATATCCTGAATATTGGCGACCCCGCCCGGGATCCTGGCGACGATGGCGTCAATATCGGGCTGGGTCAGCGTAATCAGCGGCAGCATGTCAGGCGTCAGGGCGCGCGTTTGCGGCGTAATGCGATTGGCCGGGGCGTTCGCACCCTGTCCGCCCGACGCGGAGAACAGGTTGCCCTCCCGCAGGGCGGCAACCAGCGAAGGTTTGTGCTCACGCAATGCCGCCTTGATTTCCGGGGTCAACGACCCCTTTGCTGCCTTGATGACCAGAGATTCACCCTCCAGCGTCAGGGCGATGCGGGCATCATCAAGCGTGGTTAACAGGTCATCGAATCCCATCATATTCTCATCTCGTCCAGTTCAACGGTGCGTTCGGACAGCTCGGCCAGCGTCGGGCTTTCAAACAGCGCACGGATTTCGATACTCATGTCGCGCTGACGCAAATGCTCCATCAATTGCACCGCCAGCAGCGAATGACCGCCCAGCTCGAAGAAGTTGTCGTGACGACCGATGCGCTCCACGCCCAGCAACTGCTGCCACAGTTCGGCCATCACGATTTCGACCTCGCCCTGCGGCGCGGCGTAGGTGCGACGAAAGAAAGAGGCATCGTCGGGCAGCGGCAGCGCCTTGCGGTCCAGCTTGCCATTGGCGGTCAGCGGCAGTTCGTCGAGTTTGACGAAGGCGGCGGGCACCATATAGTCAGGCAACCGGGCGGCCAGCTTGCTGCGCCATTCGGCAATGTATTCGGAAGTGCTCAATCCTTCGGCAGCGGCTGCCACCACCACATAGGCGACCAGCCGCAGATCGCCCTGCGCATCTTCGCGGGCCACCACGACGGCGTCCCTGATGGACGGCTGTTTCTGCAACGCCGCATCGATTTCACCCAGCTCGATACGGAATCCGCGAATCTTGACCTGATTGTCGTTACGGCCGAGATACTCGATATCGCCGTTGGGCAGGTAACGCGCCAGATCGCCGGTGCGGTACATGCGTGCCCCGGCCTCGGAGACAAACGTATCTTTCAGGAAACGCTCGGCGGTAAGGTCGGGACGATTAAGATAACCGCGCGCCACGCCTACACCGCCGATGTACAGTTCACCGACCACGCCCGCCGGAACCGGTCGCCTATGCTGGTCGAGCAGATAGATGCGCAGGTTGGCAATCGGGCGGCCAATCGGCACCGTTGCCGTGGCGGGCAAATCCTGCGGACAGGTCCACGACGTCACATCGATGGCGGCTTCGGTCGGTCCATAGAGGTTATGCACCACGGTGAGCGGCAGCACGTTATGACAGGCCGCCACGCTTTGGGAACTCAGCGCTTCGCCGCTACAGACGATTCGGCGCAGGCTGCGGCAGGCGGTTGCGTCATCGCTTGCCAGGAACAGGTTGAGCATCGACGGCACAAAGTGAAGCGTGGTGATGTTATGGGTCTGGATAACCTGCGCCAGCGCACGCGTGTCTTTGTGCGCGCCCGGCGGGGCCACGACCAGCGTCGCACCGACGGAGAGCGGCCAGAAGAATTCCCACACCGACACGTCAAAGCTGAAGGTGGTTTTTTGCAGCACGGCGTCGCTGGCGTCGAGCTGATAGGCTTCCTGCATCCATTGCAGGCGGTTGATTAATCCGCGATGTTCGTTCTCGACGCCTTTTGGCTTGCCGGTGGAACCGGAGGTATAAATCACGTAGGCCAGATTGCGGGCGGTCAGGCCTAGCTCGTCCGCAGACAGCGGCGTGGTCGGCAAGTCGGAATTCGCCAGCCATTCGGCATTCAGCTCGAAGGTCGCGACGCCTGCGGTATCCAGCCCGGCCGTGACTTCACACCCGCGCGGGTCGAGCAGCAGCAGCGCCGGAGCGGCGTCCTGCAGAATATAGGCCAGTCTTTCCTGCGGATAATCCGGGTCCAGCGGTACATAGGCACCGCCCGCCTTGAGGATCCCCATCAGACCAATCACCATCTCGATGCTGCGATCCAGACACAGCGCCACGCGGTCATCCGGTTTGACGCCCTGACGATGCAGATGGTGCGCCAACTGGTTCGACACCGCGTCCAGCTCGCGGTAACTCAGGGTACGGCTGCCAAAGCGCAGCGCCGGTGCCTGCGGCGTCCTTTGCACCTGCTGCTCGAACATCTGGTGCGTGTAGGCCACCTCGGGATAAACGCGGGCGGTATCGTTCCACTGGTTCAGCAGCAGATGGCGCTCCGCGGCGGGCAGAATATTGATCTGTTCCATCGGCGTATGCGGGGCTTCCTCCAGCGCCTTCGCGATGTTTTCGAGGGCGTGCTGCATGTAGCCAAACAGCAATTGCGGATCCAGCGACTCGACCACCTGAATGTTCAGGCCCAGCGCGCTGCCGTAATCGTCCACGGACAGCGTGATAGGATACGTGGTGCGCTCCTCGAAGCCGTCCCACTGGTCTGCTTCGGGAACCACAAAGTCCAGCGACTTGCTTTCGGATTCGCGATTGTGGCGATAGTTGAACAGGGTATTGAACAGCGGCGTCGAGCCGGTCATGCCACTGCAACGCAGCGCCAGCGCCAGCGAAGCATGTTCATGACTCAACAGTTCGGCGAGACGCTTATGGGTGGCGCGGACGCTCTCTTCGACGGTGGCGCCCGCCATATCCAGACGCAGCGGCAAGGTGTTGATAAACGGCCCCATAATCTGGTCGGCACCGTCACCGGCATGCATGCGGCCAAACAGAATGGTGCCGAACACCACGGAATCCTGCCCGCTGAGACAGGACAGCACCTGTCCCCAGGCCAGGTGGCAGATACTGCCGAGACTCACTCCCAGTCGGCGCGAATAGGCGCGCAGCACATCATTGAGGCGCTGCGGCACCTTGCGGGTGACTTCGATGATGTCGGCGTCGTCGAGCATGTTCACCAGCCCGTACGGCGTGGTCGGCTCCTCGATATCGCCCAGCGTCGAGCGGAAATAGCGCTCGTGCTCCTGCGGGCTTTTCCCGAGACGCACCTGCGCAATCAGGCGGCGGAAAGGTTGCGCCTCGGGCAGTTGATGTCCGCGACCCGCAAGGAAGGTATGGATTTCGGAAGAAAGGATCAGCACCGAAGTAATGTCATCAATCATATGATGCAGTACGCGGAACATCTCGTAGCGTTCTGCCTGCCTGTCATAGGCCATAAAGGCGTGCAGCAGCGGTGGTTTGGCCAGATCGATGCGGTAGTGTGAAGGATCGAATCGTGCCGCAAGCTGTTCGGCGACAGGCCCGTCGGCAGGGTCCAGTTCGACCTCGAGCACGTGAAGGCTGGCCTGACGCTGCACCACCTGACACGGCGTCGATACGCCTTCCCAGTAAAATCCGGTGCGCATGATGTCGTGACGATCGACCACTTTCTGCACGGCGGCGAGATAGTTATCGACTTTTTCGCGGCTGTCGAAGCTCATCTGCCCCGTTTGCAGGTATGGGTCGCCCTTGCTTGCCAGCATGTGGTGGAACAGAATGCCCTCCTGCAACGGTGCCAGCGAATAGATATCCTGAATATTGGCAACGCCGCCGGCAACCTGCTCCACCACGTGGTCGATATCGCTCTGGGTGAAGTCAATCAGCGGCAGCAGTTCCGGGGTGATGGCGGTGGTCTGCGGCGTAATTTTATTGGCCGGAACCACCACTTCGAAGGCGCTCGACAGACGACGGCCGTTGCGCAGTGCATGGACCATCGTCGCCTTGTGCTCGCGCAGTGCGCTTTTAATCTCGCTGGTCAGCGCCCCTTTGGCAGCCGTGATAACCAAATCCTCGTTATCCAGCGAGATCGAGATTTTTGCCTCTTCAAGGGTCAGCAGTAACTGTTCGAAATCGCTCATTTTGTAATCTCCGTGATGAAAGCCGGTAAGCCCTGATATTGTTGATAAGGTAATGCCACGAAACGCGTAAGGTCGTGGTGCTGCCATTCTGGACGTAAAGTGTTCAAAGTCGTGTCTCCGCAAGCTCGAGCGTTTTGGCCGCAAGGTCTGCCAAAACGGGCGTATCAAATAAGGTGCGTATTTCGATGCTGAGCCCTTTACGGCGCAGCTGTTCAATCAGCCTCACGGCCAGCAGCGAATAACCGCCGAGTTCAAAGAAATGGTCCTGACGCCCGACCTGCGGAACACCCAGCAACTCCTCCCACAGCAATGCCATCGTGGTTTCGATGCTTCCCTGCGGCGGGGTGTAGGCGCGACGGGCGAATGCCACGTCGTCGGGTGCCACCAGCGCGTTGCGGTCAATCTTGCCGTTGGGCGTCAGCGGCAGGGCGTCGAGCATCACGAAGGCGGCGGGCACCATATAATCGGGCAAGGTCTCCTGAAGATGCCTGCGCAGAGTCTTGCGGCCAAACAGGCTTTGCACCCTGCTCTTGAAGGTCGCGAGATGTGTCAGCGCCGACTGCGCATTCTCGGGCACCAGCCAGTCCACCAGGCAGGCCACTTCGTTGACGCCGATTTCACGCAGCTGTTCGGCCACGGCCAAGGCGGATTCCGGCGTGCCGATAAACGACAGCTCGCGGGTGTAACGTTTGAAGGCAAACTCCAGCAGGCTTCGTTTATCGTCTTCGCCAAGCGCCTCGAGGTTGATATCCTGCTCTTTCAGCCAGCAGGAGAGCAGGCTGAGATGCCCCTGCAAATAGTCCAGGAACGGACCTTTGGCCTGCTGCAATACCTCGTCGTGGTCGGCCCCGAGGTAGGTGTGGATCATCACGGTTACCGTGCCGGTCAGCGGGTCATAACCGGCCTTTTCCCGCGCGGCGCGATAAATATCGATGTGGTCGGCAAGCCCCTGCATGTTCTGGGTGAGCATGTGGGTCAGTACATTCGCGCCCGTACTGCCCGCATAGGCAAAGGTTTCGGACGTGCCCGCCGCGGTTATCCACAGAGGCAGGCTCTTCTGCACGGGTTTCGGGTAAATCTCCACGGCAATCTCATTGTCGTGGCTGTCCAGGCGCGTCACGCTGCCGCCCTGCCACAAGGTGTTCAACGCGTCGATGCTCTGGCGCATCACGTCTCGGCGCGCGCGATAGTTATGCGGAGCCAGCACGAAATCCTGCTGATTCCAGCCCGACGCAATTCCCACGCCCACGCGGCCATTTGACAGGTTGTCGACTATCGACCAGTTTTCGGCGATCGTCACAGGGTCGTGCAGCGGCAGCACCACACTCCCGGCGCGCAGCTGGATGTTGCGCGTACGACTGGCGAGCGAGGCATGAAGCAGCGCAGGGTTGGCGTAGAGGCCGCCCACGCTGTGAAAATGGCGTTCCGGCGTCCATATCGCCGTAAAGCCGTGCTGGTCGCCAAACTCTGCCGCCTCGGCGAAATCCTGATACCCCTGACGGGCATCGCTGGTCGCGCCAAAGAAGAACAGGCTGAAATCGAGATTGTCTGTGGCAGGCGCGTGATCCTCGGCTCTCTCTTCGAGGGAGCGCGGCACCACATAGGCCACCAGACGGGTCGCACCGGCCAGATCGTCGCGAGCGACCACCACGGCCTCCCGCACCAGCGCATGGCTTTGCAGACGGGCTTCAATCTCCTGAAGTTCGATGCGATGACCGCGCAGTTTCAACTGGCTGTCGGTACGCCCAAGGTAAATCAGCCGTCCGTCGGCCATAAACTGCGCGAAATCACCGGTGCGGTACAACCGCGCCTCGGGGTCGCGGGAGAAGGGATCGGCGATAAACCGCTCGGCAGTGAGCTCGGGGCGCGCGTGGTAGCCACGCGTGACACCGTCACCTCCGATATACAACTCACCGATAGCGCCCAGCGGCACGGGATGGCCGTTGGCGTCCAGCAGATACACCTGAGTGTTGGCAACAGGACGTCCAATCGCCTGGTTGTAGCGGTCGACGTCGTCGGCCTCGACCCGCTGGCAGGTTGACCAGATAGTCGTTTCGGTCGGGCCGTAGAGGTTCCACAGCGACTCGCCAAAAACATGCAGACGTCGCGCCAAATCGCTTGGCAATGCTTCGCCGCCGCAGAGAATTTTCAGCTGCGGATGCGGCGTGGCATCGGCATCGACCAGCGCACGCCACGTGGTCGGCGTGGCCTGCATGATGCTGATGGCCGCGTCCTGCAACAGCACCAGCAGCGCATACGGGTCTCTCGCCTGACTGCGGCTCGCCAGCAGGATGGAAGCGCCGGTCATCAGCGGCAGATACAGCTCCAGCCCTGCGATATCAAAGGAAATACTGGTGACCGACAGCAGGCAGTCTTTCGGCGTCAGGTTGAACAGCGCCTGCATGCCCGTCAGGAAATTGCCAACCTGCCGATGCTCGACCATAACGCCTTTCGGCTGACCGGTGGAGCCCGAGGTGTAAATGACATAGGCCAGATGCGCGGAGGTCAGCGCCGCCACGCGCGGATTGGTCGCAGGCAGAACCGCCAGAGACTGCGCCTCGTCGTCCAGATTCAGGCATGTCAGCGAAGGTGCGCTTTCCGCCGTCAAGACCTGACTGCCGCGGGCGTCGACCAGCAACGCTTTCGGACGGGCATCCTCCAGAATGTAGGCCAGCCGTGCTGCGGGATAGTCGGGGTCAAGCGGCACATAGGCCCCGCCAGCCTTGAGGGTCGCCAGCAAGGCAATCAGCAGGGTTTCACTGCGATCGATGCAGACCGCGACGCACACATCCGGCCCGACGCCCAGCGCAATCAGTCGATGCGCCAGTTGATTGGCCCGCTGATTCAGTTCGGCATAACTCAGGCGCACCTCGCCCATTCGCAGCGCCACGGCGTGAGGCTGTTTTTCCGCCTGCTGCTCGAACAGGCTGTGAATCGTCGCCGCGTTCGGGAAAGGCAAGGCCGTTGCATTGAAGTCGCCAAGCAACCGCTGGCGCTCGTCGGCGGGCAGCACGTTCAGCTGATGGAGTGAAATCGACGCCGAAGCAGGCGGCATCGCGGCTTCGAGCGCGGCTACCAGACTGTGAATACTTTCGGTGAAATAGCCCGCAATGCGCGCACTTGAGAGTGATTCGACGGCCTGAATACCGACCTCGAGCTGGTTGCCGACCTCGTCTATCGAGGCGGTAACCGGATAGTGAGTGCGCTCCTCGAAGCCGTGCCACGTCACGCCATCCTGCTCGATGGGACCCAGCACATCGATATCGGTCGGGCGGTTGTGTCGATAGTTCAACACCGCGCTGAACATCGGCGTGGGCGACACGATACCGCTGCACTGCTGGGCCAGCGACAAGGTCGCATGTTCATGTTTTATCAGGGCGCTCAGGCGCTGATGGGTGAGACGCACGGCGTCTTCGACAGCCCCTTGCCCCACATCCAGTCGTAGTGGCAGCGTGTTGATGCACGGCCCTAGAATCTGCTCGCTGCCCTCGCCCTGCATACGCCCCGACAACACGGTGCCGAAGACCACCGTTTCGCGCCCACTGATCGCGCCCATCACCCGCGCCCAGCTCAGATGACAGAGAGAGCTGACGCCCACGCCAAGACGGCGGGCCTGATAGCGCAGCCGTTGCACCCATGTGGCGTCCAGCGTCTGACGGGTTTCGATAATGCGCAGCCCCTGAAGATGCCCGCCCTTGAGATTGAAAGGCACCGTCGGTTCGCTGACATCGGCCAGCATCGCGCCGAAAAATGCCCGCTGCGCATCGGTATTATCCTGTCCCTGCAACGCGGCGACATGGTGGCGGAACGGCACCGCAGGCGGCAGGCTGCTGCCCTTGCCGGTCAGAAACGCCTGAATGTCGGCGAGCAGAATCTGCAGCGAGGCCAGATCTTCGACCAGATGATGCAGATACATCAGCGCCTGCCAGACATCCTGGTTCGCGGTCATAGGCCACGACCATCTTCAGCAGCGGCGGCTGCGCCAGATCGATACGGTGAGATTCGGGTGCATGACGCGCCTTGAGTTGTTCGACTATCGATCCCTGGGCCGCATCGAGATTTACCTCTTCGACGTGCAGACAGGCGTGGCGCAATACCACCTGCACCGGTTTCTCCAGCCCCTGCCAGATAAACGCGGTGCGCAGCACATCGTGACGTTCAATCACCCGCTGCACGGCGTCTAGATAGTTATCGAGCGTAGTGCGCTGCGCAAAGGACAAATGACCGCATTGAAGATAAGGGTCACCCTGCTGTTCCAGCAGATGATGGAAGAGTATGCCCTCCTGAATCGGGGCCAGCGCGTAGATATCCTGAATATTGCCAAGACCGCCGGAGACGCGCGCCACCAGGCTGTCGAGCTGGGGTTGAGTCAACGACACCAGCGGAAACAGCGCCGGATGCAGCGAGGGGGTTTCGGGGGTCAGCAGCGTGGCCGGTACGGCTTTTTCGGCGCAAACCGGCGGTTCAAGGGCGATGTGGGTCGCCAGGTCGGCCAGCACCGGATATGCGAACAGCGTCGGCACATCGGTATACAGATTCAGGTCGCGCAACTTTATCCGCAGTTGCATCGCGAGCAGCGAACTGCCGCCCAGCTCGAAGAAGTTGTCCTGACGCCCTACCTCGCCAACGCCCAGCATCTCCTGCCAAAGTTGCGCCAGCGTGGTTTCGATTCCGCGATGCGGCGCGTCGAAGTCACGTTGCAGATAGGCACGGCTGTCAGGCTGCGGCAATGCCTTGCGATCGATTTTGCCGTTGGCAGTCAGCGGCAGCGAAGACAGCATCACAAAGGCGGCCGGGATCATATAGCTCGGCAGTTGCGTGGCGAGGATTTCACGCCACGGGCCGATAACCTCATTGCCGCAGACCTCGTGCGGCACCACATAGGCGACCAGACGCGGTTCGCCGCCGTCGACGGTCAGTCCGACCACCGTGGCTTCTTTTACCTGCGGCAGCGCGGCGAGACGGGATTCTATCTCGCCGAGTTCGATGCGGTATCCACTCAGCTTTATCTGATGGTCGCGACGGCCGAGAAACTCGATGCGGCCGTCCTCGAACCAGCGTCCAATGTCCCCGGTGCGATAGACTCTGCCGCCCGCTACCCAGGGATCGGCGATAAAATGTTTGGCCGTCAGGTCGGGACGATTGACATAACCGACCGCCACGCCCTCGCCGCCTATCCAGATTTCACCCGCCATGCCCGGCGCACAGAGCTGGCCCAGCGTGTCGACCACGTACATGCGGGTATTGGCAATCGGCCGGCCAATGCTCAGGCGATTATCCTGCTGCGGCTCGGCATCGCGCATCCACGCCGACGACATAATGGTGGTTTCTGTCGGCCCGTAGCCATTGATGTAGCGGCAGCGCTCACTCCAGCGCTCGATAAGCGCGGGGGTTGGCGCGGAACCGGCGGTCAGCAGCGTCATGCCCTCCGGCACGCGCGACGGATCCAGATGTGCAAGATAAGGCGGTGGAAACGCAGCGAAGCGGATGTCGTGTGCATTCAGGTATTCGCTCAACGCCGGAGGGTTCTGAATCAGCGCGTTCGATAACAGATGCAGTTCACAACCGCGTGTCAGGGTGCCGAAAATCTCGCCCGCCGAGGCATCAAAGGTATAGGGCGCAAACTGCATGATCGGCTGACCTGCGCTGAAAATCCCGAGGTCTTCACACCAGCCGCAGAAGTTAATGAGATTACGATGGCTGATTTCCACGCCCTTTGGCGTGCCCGTCGTGCCGGAGGTGTAAATGATATAGGCGATGGTCTGCGAATCCACAGCCGCCGTTGCCACGTGGGTTTCGTCCGTCCGGTCGTTCGCGATAAAATCATCGACGAACAGCAGATTGCCGCTCTCTTCTTCGGCAAAGCTTGCCCGCGAGGCCTGCGTGGTTAAGGTCCAGCGAACCTCTGCGTCTTCAAGAATAAATGCCCGGCGCTCGCGCGGCGCATCCAGCGCGATCGGCACATAGGCGGCCCCGAGTTTGATAATGCCAAGCATGGCGGCGATCAGGTCGGGCGTTTTCTCCATGCTGAGCACCACGCGATCCCCCTGCGCGACGCCCGCCTGCTGCAAGCCTGCGGCTATCTGCGCGGCGCGGTCGGCAAGCTGGCGATAACTCAGGCAGGCGTCTTCGGCCACCAGCGCCCGCGCGTCTTGTCTGGCAGCGACCTGATCCTCGAACAGCGCATAGAGAGAGCGCTGCAAATCCAGCTCTAACGCGGTCGCATTCCAGTGATGAAGCACACGATCGATTTCATGAGTGTCGAGCATTGTCTGTTCGCGCAAGGTGCGCGTCGTGCCTTGGGTGAAGCTCGTCAGCAGCCGTTGTAGACGGTGCAGAATCTCGAGCGCATCATGATGGGAAATTTCCCCGGCGCGATAACTTAGCTCAAGTGACAACGTCACGCCTGCATGCAGCGTAAGTTGCACAGGCGCATCGTCCATAGCGTCGCGTTCCTGTGTTTCACTCACGGCGATCAGCGAGTCAAACAGCGGTTGTTCGGCAGTTTTTCCCGCTGCGCGAAGCAAATCCTGCTCATCGATTTCGGCATGGTCCCGGTGCGCGTCTAGGCGGGTCGTCAGGGCGCAAAACCATTCACCCAGCGCGAGATGGCCGTCAATGGCGATGCGCAGCGGCAGCGCCTGACGTTCCCCCGTGAGGCTGCTGACAATGCGCTGACCAAACAGCACCTCGTCTTCCCCGCTGTATTTAGCCAGCAGCAGGCTCCACGCCGCGCTTAACAGCACATCGAGCGTGATTGACGCCTGCTTGACGAGGGCCAGCAGCGCACGATTTACATCCGGTGCCATGTCCACCGTGACCCTGCCCGCCTCGTGCGACGAAGAATCGACCTCGTCACCCACGCCTTGCAGCGCGGCATTACGGGTTCGTTGCGCACCGGCAAGATAGGTTTGCCAGTACTTGCGGGCCGCGTCTTTGCGCGACAGGCGAGTCTCTTCCTGCATCAACGTCATAATGATGCGCCCTCCATCACAGGGTGTTCAGCGTGTTTTTCCAGTGCCGTCAGCAGGCTGGAAAGGCTCTCGACATTGCGGCCAAACTGGTTGATCACGGCGCCGTGGCAGAGCTTTTCGGCAAAACCGTATTTAAGGAAGGTCGAGAGCGTGCCGGTCGGACTGAGATCCACATAAAAGGCGCGGTCCTTCCCGGCAAGCGACGTCATCAAGCCATGAAAATCCACGGGATTTCGCAGCACGCGCCAGAAATAGTCGCCGTCCCATTCTGCGACCGGTTTTCCCGACATCGCCGAATAAACCGGCAGGCTGGCCGCCTGTTTCGGCAGAGTCTCGACGAGTGCGCGGAACTCAGGTTCGATGATGTCGATACCGGCAGAATGAAACGGCTGCTCGACCGGCAGCAGCATGGAGATAATCTCGCGCTGCGACAGTTGCTCCTTGAGCGCCGACAGCGTGGCCAGACTGCCGCTGACCACAAAGTTTTTCTGGAAATTGAGGCTGGCGAGTTCCGTGTGCTGATACAGCGCGGCATTCGCATGGAAGTGTTCGATCGGGGCCAGCACGCTCATCATGCCGCCGCCCGCCGTCTGTTCACTCAGCATCCGCGCCTGACTCACCACAAGCTTCATTGCATCGTCCAACGTCAGCACCCCGGCCACGACCGCCGCAATACATTCACCGAGGCTATAGCCCATCACGCCGCCGGGCTGGATGCCTTCGGCTTTCAGCAGGCCGGTCAGGCTGACGCCGAGACTCAACAGCGCCGCGCTGGACAGCACGACGTCGGAAAGCGGCATCTGGCGACGGGTGTCGTCATACAGCGCCTCGAGCAGACTGTTGCCGGTGTGCTTGCGGTACAGCGCGTCGCAATGTTCCATCTGCGCGCGAAAAACCTCGTGACGACGATAGAATTCTTGCCCCATGCCGTAATACTGTGCGCCCTGACCGCCATACATAAAGACCACGGGGCGTTGACCTGAGCTTTTCTCGGGCACAAACGGCTGTGCCTGGATTTTCTTGAACAGGTTGGTCAATACCTGTCCCGGACCGATTTCTCGCAGTTCGACTTCGCCCTGCGCCAGCAGAGAGGAAAGGCTTTCATACCAGCGCACCGGATGGCTTATCTGGCGTGTCAGCAGGTCGAGATAGTCGGTCGTCGGATAGTCTTGTGCCGTGTAGTTGGAGATAACCCGCGAAGTCAGCGGATTAAAGGTGAAACCCTGCGCAAACTGGTTGAATTGTTGTTCGATGTCGCGCAGATAGCGGGAGTGAAAAGCGGCAGAGACGTTAAGGAGGATGTAACGCCCGCCCGCCTCGGCAAACAGGGTCTGCGCCGCCGTGATGTCATCACGCAGCCCCGAAATCACGATTTGCTGCGCACTGTTGATATTGGCGATATCAATGCCGGTAAACGGCGAGGCGGCCAGCAATTCGGCTACGCGCGACTGCCCCAGACCCAGCACGGCAGCCATCGCGCCACGCGGTGCGCTCGCCATCAGCCTGCCGCGCTCTTTTACCAGCGCAACGCCGGTCGCGAAATCAAAGGCACCGGCCGCGAACAGCGCCACGAACTCGCCGAGGCTGTGGCCTGCATAACACTCCGGCGCGGCGCGGCCGTCCTCGCGCTCGGCCAGTAACGCCAGTGCCGAAACCACAAACAGTGCAGGCTGGGTGAATTGCGTTTCTCCAAGCAACCCTTGCGGGTCTTCCACACACATTTCGCGAACCGAATAGCCAAGCACTGCATCGGCCTGTTTAACGAGATCGGGAAAACGCTCAAACAGTTCATTTCCCATCCCTTTGTACTGCGATCCCTGACCAGGAAATACCCAAATTGAAGAAGACATAAATCGCCTTTTACTGTTTCCCAAAATGACACGTTTCGTGAGTTATCTGTCCCGCAGGTTGTGACCCGTTCAGGACTTTTCGGCAAGCTCGGGCATCTGCGCCTCGATTTTGGCAACGAGATCGCCCAGCGTGTAAATTCCGCGCTTGTCGCTGTCATTGACCTTGATATGTAGGCGCTTTTCGATTTCGTACCAGGACTCGAGCATTTCGACCGAATCCACGCCCAGTTCGCCGCCGATAAAGGCGTCGAGATCCACGATTTCAGGGGTAAAACCGGTGTTCTTGATGTCATTGATGATGTCGAGCACCACCGCCAGAATGTCTTGTTGTGTCGCCATGTCTCTTTCTCTCATTCAATCGAATTACAGCGCGTCGAATTCACGCGCAACGTCAACGATAATGCCTACGGCCTGGTCGATTTCTTCGCGGGTATGGGATGACATCACCGACAGGCGCAGGCGCTCCTTGTCCGGCGGCACCATCGGATACTCCATGATGTTGGCAAACAGCCCGCGCTCGAAAAGACGGCGATTGATGTTGCCCACTACTGCGTTTTGCCTGAAGAAAACAGGAATGATGCCGGTCTGGCCGCGCAGAATATTGAACCCGTGGGCCTCGAGCCGGTCTTGCATGTAACGCACGTTGGCGTGCAGCTGCTCGATGCGCTCCGGCTCGCGTTCCATGACATCCAGCGCGGCGGAAATGGCGGCGATGGTCGGCTGCGCCAGTCCCGACGTGAACAGGTACGGGTAGGAGAAGTTGCGCAGCATGAAGATGTATTCGCTGCTGCCCGACACGAAGGCACCCTGCGCGCCCAGCGACTTGCTGCACGTCGACATGCGCAGGTCAACCTGACCCAGCAGGTCGAGGTGTTCCAGCGTGCCGCGCCCGGTCGGTCCGACAGTGCCGAGTCCATGCGCATCGTCGAGAATGGTGATGATGTCGTGGGTTCGACAGATGTCGATGTAGCGTCTGAGGTCGATAATCGACCCGTCGGTCGAGCGCACGCCTTCGACGGTTGAGAAAATCTGCGTGCCCGGCTTGGCGCGCGCGCGGATTTTATGCAGCATGGCGTCGAATTCGTCCAGACGCTCCGGGTCGAAGGTGTAGAACGGCACATTGGTCATCTTGATGGCGTTGATGACGCTGGCGTGGCTGTTCTGGTCATAGACGATGATATCGTTGCGGTTCATCAGCCCGTTGACCCAGCAGAGGTTGGCCATATACCCGCTTGGCAGCAGTACGGCATCCTCGTGACCGGCCAGCGCCGCCAGACGTTTTTCCAGCACTTTATGCTGATGGGTATAGCCCGAAAACGCCGGGGAACCGCCGGTGCCGATTCCGTATTGCTCGACGGCTTCGATCACCCTGTTTTTCACATAGGGGTGATTCGCCAGCCCGAGATAGCTGTTGGAGCCGAATACCAGCACATTGTTGAAGGTGTCGCTGTGCAGATCCTTGTACTGCATCTGCGCGTCAACCGGGCCGCTGCCTTCGCGGCCAAACATGAATCCCTTCTCGACTTCCTTGAGATAGGTGCTGTAACGCAGCTTGACGCGCTCTTTGAAAGGTTTGCGCTCAAGCTCGATAAGCTCATGAAAATCCATCGTAAAACCCCCTTGGTTGTTTATTCTGTTACAGATAAAAGTCTGATTATCAGGAAGCAATAAAACCGTTGGCCCTATACCAGGAGGCGCACTCATTCACCATCTGGCCGAGAGGAGCCGGCGTGTAGCCCAGCTCCCGTTCCGCCTTGGCGCTGCTGAAGTAATAGGTTCCGCCGAAGACCCGCAGACGATAGGCATCCAGCACCGGTTCGCCGCGCATCAGCCTCGGAAACTTTTCCTGAAGCAGGGTTTTGAAGTAAAAACGTGAATAGCGGGTTTGCGGTCGTTCGACCTTGCACTGCAATACCGCCTCGATGGTGTCGATAAGCTCGGTGTAGCGCGCATTGGCACCGGCAAGCAGGTAGCGTTCACCCGTTTTCCCCTGCGTAAGCGCCTTGACGTGGGCGTGCCCGACTTCGGCCGCGCCGCAGAAACTGGCTCCGCCCGGCGGCATAAACGGCAGCTGGTTGTAGTTCACCGCCAGCACCATACGTCCCCACTGCATCGAATAGTCATAAGCCCCCAGCACTTCCGCCGGATTGAGGATCACGGCGGAAAGGCCACGGTCGCAGGCGCGGTAAACCAGCTCCTCGGCCAGCAACTTGCTTCTGGCATACGGATTCCTGGCCCGAAAACCGCGCAGACGGGTCTGGTTCTGTCGCCTCGTCGAGCGGGTCGTTGGGCGCGCCGATGGTCGAACTGGTGCTGGTGTACACCAGCCGCGCTATGCCGCTGTCCAGCGCCGCCTCGATGACACGGTTCGTTCCGTCGACGTTGACCGCCTCGAGCAGCGGCCAGTCACGCGGATTGCTGCTGGTGTTGCCCGCCGTATGAATAACGGCGTCCTGACCGGTCATCGCCGCGCGAAGACTGTGGCTGTCGTTGAGTTCGCCGTGTATCAGCGTCACGCCCAGCGGTTCGAGAAAGCCCAGATTGGACGAGGCGCGCACATAGGCCGTGACCTGATGCTTCGCCGCCAGCAAGGCGTTTACAATGTTCAGTCCAACAAAGCCGTTGGCTCCGGTTATCAATACTTTCATGATGTTTGCTCTTGCTGATTGAGTTGTTCCAGCGTTTTCCAGAAGGCCTTGCGTCCTTCTCCCTTGCTGCGCATCGGCAGCGCCGCCGGGTTTTTGAGGGGATGGTGGGCCAGCCCGTCGAGCAGCGTGACAAACTGTTCGAGCAACTGATCCAGCTGTTCTTGCGAGGTTTCGCGCCCCCGGCAGTCAAGGTGCAGCTGCACGCCGTGTGCCTCGACCTGCGCCACCAGCGCCAGCGGCAGCTCGGGCTGCGCGGCGAAGAGTGCGGCCACGACTTCCGGCAATGGCCGCGTCTGACTGACGGGCAAGACGGCGATGGCGCTGTCGAACAGCGGCGCATCGTCGACCCAGTGCTGAATCTGGTCGAGCGTGGCCCCGGCATGGTCGAGGCATTTTTCGAGCTGCTGTTCGACCTCGCTCAGCCACGGCGCGACCTTCTGGCGGCCTACAGTTTGAATACGCGTCGGAATAGCCTGCGGTTCATCGCAGTCGAGCTGGCGAATCACCCCTAGCTGGGCATATTTGCTGCGCACATGACGGTTGGCGAGCAGCGCCCATCCGGCCACCATCAGCGTTTCGAGCGTAATGCCCTGTCGCTGGGTGCACACTTGCAGAGCGTCGACTGTCTCCTGACACAGCGCGCGTTGCACATTGACAAGGGGCTGATCGGCGGTTTCGCCATCCCGTGCCTCTGCGCCGTCGAGCAAGGCGGAAGCAATCAGCGAACCCACGTCATCCTGCGCCTGAACCTGTTCGCTCCAGAACGCCTGTAACTGCTTCTGACTCAACGTCTTGGCCTTGCGCACCTCAAGAGTTGCGGCAAACCATGCCTGCGGCACCGGCGGTAAGGCGCGGTCTTCGGCGGGTGCCTGCGCGGCCCGTTCGCGGCCGAGCGCCAGACGACGCTCGGCATCGCGCTTGAGCGCCGCGTTCAGGTCGCAAGGCTCCTGAGCAAACGGATACCCCGGGAAGGCCACGCGACGACGCGCCGCCTGAAGATGCAACTGGGTCCAGTCAATCTCGCAGCCCCGGCACCACAGAGTGGCAAGGCGGGAGAGCTGACGGGTGTGCAGCAGCGTCTGGATAAAGCCTTTTCCGGCTTCACCGGCTATCAACTGCGTCACTTCTCTGTTGTCGAAAACGTTGCCGCAATAGAGGTCATTGCTGCCCTGTTCGCTGTTTGGCTGCGCAATGAACTGCGCGAGTCTGGTTTGCAGGCTCTCGATACTGGTTGCCACGATTGCCAGACGATACTCGAAGGGCGCGCGTCCGAGCTGGCTGGTATAGGCAAGGTCGGCGAGATTCACGTGACGGCCCGGCTGGCCGACAAATTCGTGCAGCGCGACGGCGTAGGCCGCCAGACGATCGGCACGTCGCGCTGACAGCACCACGATTTGCGGCTCGACATCACTGCCTTCGATGCGGGCAGCGGGCTGCGCCGCCTCGGGCGATTCCAGCACCACAAAAGCCGTGGAGCCGCCCATGCCGTACGCGTTGATGCCCGCCAGACGCGTGCCGCGCGCATTGGCATTCCACGGTTGCGCCTCGGTCGGGAACAGGAACGGAGAGGCTTCCTGCTCGAACGACGCATTGACGCGATTCAAATTGACGCACGGCGACAGGCGACCGTGCTGCATACTTAGCAACACCTTGATAAGCGAACAGATTCCCGACGCGGCTTCCATATGCCCCAGATTGGCCTTGGTGCCGAGCGCGCAGAAATGTGCCGCCTCGGTATGGCGGCGCAGCGCGTTGGACAGCGCCTTGAGTTCGATAGGATCGCCCAACTCCGTCGCCGCGCCGTGGCTTTCGATATAGCTCAGCTCGTTGACGTCGATACGCGCTTCGTTCAATGCCCGCACGGCGGTCTCTTCCATCACGGAGAGGTTCGGCAGATATTGACCCGCACCCGTGCCCGCGTGGCCGAGGCTGGAACCGCGCAGCACGCCGTAAATCGTGTCGCCGTCCGCAAGCGCCGTGCTCAGACGCTTGAGCACCACCATGCCGCTGCCTTCACTCGGAATAAGCCCGCTGGCCTGCTCATCGAAGGTATGCTCTTTGCCGTCGGCAGACAGCACCTTCATGTCCTGCAACAGCATGTATTTGCTGGGGTGCAGACTAAGATTCACGCCGCCCGCGAGCGCCATGTCGCACTCGCCGCCGAGAATGGCCTTGCGGGCGATATGCACGCTGGTCAGCGAAGACGCGCAGGTGGTCGCGAGGGTGAAACTCGGGCCGCGCAGGTTCATCAGGTAGGAGATGCGATTCGCCAGTTCACTGATAACCGCCCCCGCGCCCGGATAATGGCCGGTACGCGCGAAGTGATCGGACATGACCCAGGTAAAGTCTTCATTCATTGCCCCGACATACACGCCCACCTGTTGGGCATTCAGTGCCGAAGGCGTGTATCCGGCGTCTTCCATGGCGTGCCAGGCGGAGCGCAGCAGCACACGCACCTGCGGATCCAGACGGCTTGCCTCGTCGTGACTCATACGGAACATCTGAGGGTCGAAATCATTGACATGTTTCAGGAACCCGCCGCGATTCACGTAGCGCGGATTGCCCGGCTGTTCATCGCCCAAAGTCCAGCGGTCTTCAGGGATTGGCGTGAGATTCTCCTTGCCTTCCTGAAGCGCGGTCCAGAATTCTGCCAGACTGTCGACGCCCGGGAATTCGCCCGCCACGCCAATAATAGCCACGCCTTCCGGTTCGTTTTCGGCGGCAGTGGACGGCGGTGTAGAAATGGTGCGAGTAAACGGTGTCGCCGAGGCGCGACTTGACTTCAAGGATGCACGGGCAGGGCTGAACTGCGCGCAATCCGGCTGTGCGGCGTTTGCCTGCTCGCGCTTGAAGGAAACCGGGCCGATTGGTGCGGCGTTCGCCGCCGACAGCGGCGCGGCATCGTTGATTACCGTCGCGGTGCCGTAGCGCTTGTGCAGATAAGCCGCGAGTTTGGCGGTGGTGTTGTATTCAAACGGTGCGGTTTTCGACAGCCCGGCATACTCTTTCTCCAGTTCCGCACGCAGTTCCATCAGCATGACCGAATCCATGCCCAGTTGCTCGAAAGTCGCTTCGACATCTATCTCGCGAGCCGGAATCTTGGTGACGTGGGCGATATGCTGTTTGAGCGCGATGTCGCTGGCCTTTGGAGCCTCACTGTCGCCATTCCTCTTGAGTGGCTGCGAAGTCTGTGTTTCGGACGAGGCAATTTGTGGCGTCGTCGTATCCGTTGGTGCGTCGTTTTGAATACGCAGCGCGCGGGCAACTTTGGCACGATCGCCGACGATGACCAGCAGTTCGGCACGTTGTTCACGCAGTGCGCGCTCAAAAGCGGCGATTCCGGCCTGTTGCTGCAAGGCCGCCATGCCGGAGAAGGTTAACAGCGTGGCGTCTTCCCCGGCGATACTCATCTGCCCGTCGGCCCACAGCGGCCAGTTGACGGACAGGCTTAGCCCCGAGCGCGCCCCTCTGGCAACATGGTGCCGACGCCACACGGCGTGGCTGTCCATAAAGCGATTGCCCGCGGCATACGCGCCGGAACCCAAGTCACCCAGCACCGCCGACACGGATGAGAAATTGACAAACAGCGACAGCGGCTCCAGCGCAGTTGCGCGGTCGAGTGCAACCAGACCCGCGATTTTCGGCCCGACCAGCGCCATGAATTCGGCGTCCTGCAAGGCATTCATCGGCGTGGCACTCGCCACACCCGCGCAGTGCAGCACGCCGTCCAGCGGACCAAAGGCGGCTTTCGCCTGTGCTACCAACTGCTCGGCCTGCCCGTCTTCGGCGATATCTGCGGCAAGATAGCGCACCTCTGCGCCCTGCTCACGCAGTGCGTCGATTTGCTGCTGCGCGGCGTCGTCCGGCTGGGAGGATCGCCCTGTCAGCACCAGATGCGCCTGACAGCGAGAGGCCAGATACTGCGCCATCACCATGCCGAGTTTGCCCGCCCCGCCGGTTATCAGATAATGCCCCTCCTGTACCAGCGGCAGCGTGCTGCCCGCGTCAACCGGAGCCGAAGGGATTTCAGCCAGTTGACGCTGGAAACGCGTGCCGTTGAAATACGCCACTTCAAGGCCCGGCAGCGCGGTGTTACGCAGGGAGAATTCTTGCGAAATCTGTGCGGCCAGCGCGGCCGCGTCATGCGCGTCGCTGCGCAAGGTAAACAGCTCGAAGCGGTGATTGAGCGTCAGCAGTGAGCGCGCATAACCGCTTAGGGCATCCAGTTGCGGTTCGATGTCATCGGAAGGTGCGCAATAAACGGTGGCGCAGCGCATTACCTGCCGCGGTTTCTGCTTGTCGAGCGCGACAAACAGGTGGTGGAAGGCTTTGAGCCCGGCATTGAGCGTGGTTGCCGCCCCACGGTGCGGCAGGTCGTCGAAACGGCGGCTCGCGCCAATGGCCTGCACGATGTGCGAGGGCCACAGGCTGGCAGCATCGAGCTGTTCGCACAGCCTGTGGACACTCGAGGCAGACTGGGTATCGACGCTAAAATGCGTGGCGTCGTGGCGAATAAATTCGGCACCCTGCGTGACACTGACAACGCGCGCCGCCTCGCCATACTGCGCGGTCAGGGCTTCTGCGAGTGCGGCGTCATCGCCGAGCACCAGCATGGTGAGTCTTTCTGCTTCGGCGGTTGTCTGCGCTGACGCCGCCGCGAGCGGCGAAGGTTGCCACGCGTAGCCATAGAACTGAACATCCTGTTGCGCGTGAGGTGGCGCGGCATCCGCAGATTTCTCCAGCCTGCGTGCGGCGAAATCGGTAAGGCGCGCCAGCACGCGGCCCTGCGTATCCAGCAGCGTAATGTCGTGCTTTTGAATGTGGCTGTCAGTCTGACCCGAAGCCGCAGGGGTGACATAGGCATAACACTCGCGGCCGAGCGGATGACGGAATGTCAGCTCGCCGAGGTAGAACGGCACCATCGGCGTCGAATGGGCGACAGGTTCCAGCCCGACCGCCAGACAGGTGCGCAGTGCACCGTCCAGCAGTGACGGATGCAGCATAAAGTGATCGGCAGACAAGGCGCTTTCGGGTAATTGCAGATGACTCAGCGCCGCATCATTGAAACGGTAACGCGCGCGGGTCACCTGATAACTGGGCCCATAGGCAAACCCCATCCCGGCAAATTCGCGATACATCGCGGCGCTATCGTCCTCCCGCCTGCCGCGTTGAATCAGGGCCTGGATGTCTATCCATTCATCGGCTATTTCGACGTCTTTCGGCCGATAAACCAGTTCGGCCTCCACGGCCGTAACGCCGGTGTCACGCAGGTTCACCACCGCGCCGACGCTTTCGCCCTTGCGATGCGCCAGCTCGACAGCAACATTCACCGGCTCGTCATTCACGTCTAGGGTGTTCATCCACATCAGATGACGAATCGCACCGACCTGCCACTCGCTTTCGATAGCCCGTTGTCCTGCGGCATGAAGCATTTCGAGATAGGCGGAACCCGGCAGAATTTTTCGCGGCATGTCGCTGCCGACCACGTGGTCGCGCAGGTAGGATTCCTGTCCGGAGAATTGCTTGGCGAATTTTTGTTGCGACAGCGTCGAGATATTTTCATCGATCAACGGATGCAGCGACGCGGCACGGCTTGCCGACGTCTGTGCGTCCGGCCGCGCCAGCCAATGTTTGCGCGGCATTAGCGGCAGCGGCGGGAAGGACACGCGGCGCACGGAATCGGCCTTGGCGTCAAACAGTTGTCGGGCGACACGCTGCCAGTTCACGTCAAGCGTGGTGGCCCATAAACGGCCGAGTCGCACCTGCTCGCGGCCCTGCACCAGCCCGTCGATGAGCGCTTCAAGCTGTTGCGCGTCGAGAATGGAATCCAGACGGTCCTGACTGCCCGCAATACGACCACGGAACAACTGGGGCGCATGGCCCTGATCGCGATAATTCGCGAGTTTGTCGAGCAAGTCGCCGAGACTGGTGGCGACAACGGCGAGACGTTCGGCCAGGCCGTCGCGCCCCACGAGGGAGGAATACGCCAGCGACGCCAGCGCCGGTGCCGTCTCGGGTTCAGCAATGACGCGCTCGAGGAAGGTCATCATCCGGCTGACATAACGCGACAGGCGTTCATCGGTGTCCGCTGACAGCACAAACAGACATGGCTCGCCGTGATGCAAGGCATTTAAGGCGCGCGGCGGCGCTTCTTCGATAAATACCGACGCATTCGACCCGCCTGCGCCAAAGGCACTCAGCCCGGCGCGACGCGTTTTGCCCGCTGTCGATGCCCAGTCTTCAAGCGTCTGCACCACGCGAAACGGCGAGGCGGCAAAGTTGATTTTCGGGTTCAGCGTTTGGGAATGCAGCGACGGCACCAGTTTGCGGTGGCGCATTTGCAGCAGAATTTTTGTCAGCCCGGCAATACCGGCGGCGGATTCGAGATGACCAATATTGCTTTTCACCGATCCAATGCGGCAGTGACCCGCCATTAAAGGCGGGGTGAGGCCTTTTTGTGCATTCACGCGGGCAAAGGCCTTGCTCAACCCCGAGATTTCGATGGGGTCGCCCAGCAGAGTGCCGGTGCCGTGCGCTTCGATATAATCGACAGACGCCGGTTCCCAGCCTGCGCGCTCGAGCGCCGTGCTGATTGCCTGACTTTGCGCGGCCTGATTCGGCACCGTAAAGCCGCTGGTCTTGCCGCCGTGGTTAATCGCCGTTGCCCTGATCACGCCATAAATCTGGTCGCCGTCGGTGATGGCCTGCTGGAGAGGTTTGAGCAGCACCGCGCCCATGCCTTCGCCCGGCACATAGCCGTCGCCGCCTTCACCAAAGGCGCGGCAACGCCCGTCGCTGGACAGGAACTGGCTCTGGCCGAGCTGGTAATACTTCATTGGGTGAACTATCAGATTAACGCCGCCCGCAATCGCCATCTTGCAGTCACCGCTGCGGATTGCCTGACAGGCCAGATGCAGCGCAGTCAGCGAAGACGAGCACATAGTGTCCAGCGCCACGCTCGGGCCGTCGAGATTGAAATAGTAGGAGACGCGGTTGGCGACCGAGGAGTGCAGCGACATCGGATAGCCGGTTTCGTACTGCGCAGGCGTGGTGTCAATCGACTGATAGTGTCCCCACATCACGCCGACAAACACGCCCACAGGATGCTGGTTCAGCGCTTGACGCGAGTAGCTGGCATCGGACACGCACTCCCACGCGGTTTGCAGGAACAGTCGCTCCTGCGGGTCCAGCAGTTCTGCTTCACGCGGAGAAATGGAGAAGTAGTGGCTATCGAACTGATCGATATCGTCGATAAAGCCGCCCCACTTACTGTACACCTTGTTTTTCGGCCCGCGCTCGGGAGAGTAATGATCACGGTAGTCCCAGCGCGACAACGGAATTTCACTTACGCTATCGACGCCGCCCGTAAGATTGGCCCAGAATTCATCAACATTTTTCGCCCCCGGATAACGCCCGCTGAGGCCGATAACGGCAATGGCGTCGTGCTCGTCCTGCGGTGCGGCATGGCTTTGCAGCGCATCGAATCGCCCGCCCTTCAACAGCGCCGAAAGGGACGGCGTAACGGGTTGCGGGGCGCAGGCGGTGACGGGTTGCGTCTCGCCTGCACACAGGGCAACGGCCCACTCCACCAGCGTTTGATAGTGATACACCGCCGTAGCCTTGACGCCCGTAAAGCGTGCGTCCAGTTCGTGCTGCAAGCGCAGGAGCACCACAGGGTCGAGCGGCCACTGATGCAGCGGCATCAGCGTCGAGACGTTCGCCGCATTCGGGGTAATTGCCACAGTCAGGCTCTCGGCCAGCAGATCGCAGGTTGCCGAAACGGTATCGGGTTTGCGCGCAGGGTCGTTCGCGGTAACGGGCGTAGCAATCGAGCGGGAAACCTGCGGTTGCTGTGCGGGCGGCAGCGCGGCGACCGGTTGGAGTACGGCGGGTTGCAGTGCGGCGGCCGGCCCCGGATAGCTTTCACACAGGAATTCGGCCAGCGCGTCGATATCCTGATACTCATAAAACAGGGTTTGCGATACCTCGCCAAACGTCGCGGCGAGCTTTTCATTGAGCGCCAGGATCATCATCGAATCGAGGCCGTAATCGGCCAGTTGTGTCGCCGGTTGCACTTCACGCGCATCCAGTTTGGTCACCTCGATAATGCCTGCCGTCAGGAAATCGGTGACACCGTCACGAAGCGAGCGCGCGTCCGTAGGGTGAACCGCATTCAACGCGGGAATGACTTCGTGGGAAGGCATGGCCTGCTGCGGGTAGTGCTCGAGCAGGCAGTCCGCCAGCGAGGCAAGCGACTCGTGCTCATAGAACAGGGTTTGCGACAGGTCGCTGAAAGTGGACGACAGCTTTTCGTTGAGCGCCAGAATCATCATCGAATCCAGACCAAAATCTGCCAGCGGCGCAGTAGCGGTGACCTCGCCCGCATCCAGTCGCGTGACCTCGATGACCTGCGCAATCAGGGAATTTATCAGCGCTTCACGCGAGGCCGCACCGCTCTGCTGCCCGTTGAGCACCTCGGAGATAACCGTGGCTGTCACGGTGGGTTGTGTGGCAACCAAGCTTGCGGTGAAACGTTCAGCCTGTCCCGCACGGTTGGCCACCGCCGACGATTTCAGGCCCAGATGCGGCACGGCCTGCGTTTGCAACTGCTCGACGCGGACCACCACATTGCCGAGGTTATCCAGCAGATCGATGTCATAGCATGTCGTATTGCCGTTATCGCCCTGCACACAACGACGCGCATAGGCATAGCAAATTCCGTGAATCGGCGCATAAATCTGCACGCCCGAAAGCGCAACCGGCACCTCGAGCGTTGGGGTTGCGGCGTCGAAACCCCCGATGCCAAGCGCCGTGCGGAAGGCTCCATCCAGCCACGAAGGCGGCAGAATAAAGGGCTGAATCACCTGCGCATCGTTAACCTCGGGCAACAGTGTCAATTCGGCCAGCGCCTCGTCGGCATGGGCATAGAGCCGCTCGATAACCTGAAACGCGGGTCCAAAGGTAAATCCGCGCTCGGCAAAGGCGGCATTGACGGCTTCGCGCTCATAGCTTTGCCCGTGGGTTACCAGCGATTGAAGATTCACGGGCGCGGGTTGCGAAGCCGTTTCCTCGGTAAGACGGCCGCTGCCGAAGAGGTGGCGTTTCTCGTCGAGAGTTTGATAAATCTCGAAATTCAGCCCGCCCTGCGACGGCGTCAACGCGATGTCAATGTCCAGCGTAGCGCCGGTGAGCCGAACAGGCTGACGCCACGTAATATCCTGCACCCGCGCCAGCACCGGTTTGGCATCGGCCTGCGGCAAGGCCTTGCCGAGCAGCGCCAGTTCGCCTGCGCCAAGCGCCATTTCGATAAAGGCGGCACCCGGCAGAATGCGGTTATCACCCAGCCGATGATCGTTGACCAGAAACTCGTCGGCACGCAGGGTCTTGCGAAAGGCCTGTACGGCCAGCGTAGAAATATTGGCATCGATAAGCGGATGCAGCGCGGCGGCTCGCGAAACAGTGTGGCTCTCGACCGGCGAGGTCGGTGCCCAACAGTTTTGGCGTTGAAACGCGTAGCCCGGAAGCGACACGCGGCGACGGGCATGCGCGCTGTGCAGCGGCGTCCAGTCAATCTCATGCCCTTTGGCCCAGGCTTCGCCCAGCGCGCCCAATCGGCCGAGCGTCAGCCAATCGGCCAGCGGCGGGGTTTCTGCGGTATTGCGCGCCGTATCGCGATGGCCGGTAATCAGCCCCGAAACAGGGCGTTGAGGCTGTTGCCCAAAGGCGCGCAGCATCGCGACGGCGTCCGCCGCCACGTCGGCCACCAACGCCAGACGGTGTTCGTGCGCCACACGGCCTACTTGCAAGGTATAGGCGATGTCCTGCAACGAGAGTTCGCCATGTTGCTCGATAAAAGTGGCAAGCTGCCCGGCCATGGTTTGCAGCGCCGCTTCACGACGGGCCGAAAGCACGATTAACGCGGGTTTGCCGGGGTCATTGGTGAGGCGCGGCGGCTCGCTGTACTCTTCGACAATCAGATGCGCATTGCTGCCGCCTGCGCCAAAGGAGCTGATGCCCGCCATTCGCGGGATCTCGGTCGCAACCGTCGCGCCCTGTTCCTGCACGGGCAGCACCGGACGCGGCCACGACGCCAGCGCATGTTGCAGTCGAAACGGACCGTTTTCGAAATCGATAAATGGATTGACCGTGTCGGATTGAATCGACGGCACCAGAGTCTGGTGTTTCATCTGTAGCAACACTTTGGTCAGCGCCGACATCCCGGCGGCGGCTTCCAGATGCCCGATATTGGCCTTGACCGATCCGATGGCGCAATATTTGGCGCTGTCACCCGCAAGGGAGAACGCCTTGTTCAAACCGCTGATTTCAATAGGATCACCGAGCTTGGTGCCTGTGCCGTGCGCCTCGACATAGCTGATATGACGCGGGTTGACCTGGGCGTTAGCCAGCGCATCGGTAATCAACTCGGCCTGACGTTTGGCGTTCGGCACGGTAAAGCCCGAGGTTTTTCCGCCGTGGTTGACGGCGGTGCCACGAATAATGCCGTAAATATGGTCGCCCTGCTCCCGCGCCAGCGACAGCGGTTTAAGCACCACCGCGCCCACGCCCTCTCCCGGCACATAGCCCGTGCCGCCTTCGCCGAAACTGCGGCAGCGGCCGTCGGAGGAGAGAAAATGCATATTGGACAGCAGATGATATTTATAAGGGTGCAGCGACAGATTGATGCCGCCTGCTATCGCGACCGGCACATCGCCGCTGCGCAGGGCGTGGCAGGCGACGTGAATGGCGGTCAGCGAGGAAGAACAGGCGGTGTCGACCGCCATGCTCGGGCCGGAGAAGTTATAAAAATGCGACACGCGGTTCGCCACGGACCAGTAAGAGGAGTGTGAGGTGTTCCACTCGTCAACGGGCGTGGTGATCGCGTTGAGCTGATAGTCGCCCCACATCATACCGACATAAACGCCGACGCGATTTTCGCGGCCCGCCGCGTGCGCCGCCAGTTTATCGGCGGTATAACCGGCATCTTCAATGGCGTGCGTCACCGTCTCCAGGAACAGCCACTCGTTGGGGTCCATGATTTCGGTTTCTTTCGGCGAAATATTGAAATAACGCGGATCGAATCGTTCGACGCCCGACAGGAAACCTCCCCAGCGGCTGTAACTTTTACCCGGCGTTGCCGCGCCCGGCTGGAACCAGCGCGTGTCCCAGCGCTCGGCGGGCACTTCGGTAACACAGTCGCGTCCGGCGGCCAGATTGTCCCAGAACTGCGCGAGGTTGTCGGCTTGCGGATAACGTCCGGCAATGCCGATGATGGCGATATCGTCCTCTTTCACGTCGCGTCGAGAGGCAAAAGCGGGCTGTGCCGACGGGGTTACTCGCACGTAATCCGCTGCCGGTGACGCGGCTTGTGGCAGCACATCGACCACTGCCGCCTTGCCTTGCAGCGCTGCGACCGCTTCGGCATGGTGGTCCAGCAGATAACGACTCAGCTCCTCCATGGTCTGATATTCAAAGAACAGCGTCATCGGCAAGGCGTTGCCAAAGGTCTTTTTCAGCGCATTGACCAGGTCGATGACTACGACTGAGTCGAAACCGTAATCGCGGAAGAATGCGTGGCGCTCGAAATGCGCCGGAATTTGCAGTTTTTGGGCGAACAACGCGGAAAGAAAACCAATCACCGCCTCCTGTGACGAAACACGATCCTGTGCGGGCGACGGGGCGTCGATTGTCGGCGCACGGGTAGTTTCGACTACACCCAGCACGGCTTCGATGCGCGAGGCATCGCCCGGCATGACCACCGTCTGCGACGCCCTGCTTTGCAGTGCAAAATCGAACGCGGCAATGCCGTCTTCCGTCAGCAGCGGCACAATCCCGAATTGGCTTTTCAGAAAGCCCGCCTCTTTTTCTGTCAGGCGCATACCGCCGTCCTGCCAGTAAGGCCAGTTGATGGAAAGCGCCTTGCCGACACGTTCCCCGCGCTGCTGCTGCGCGTTACGCTGGTGTGCAAAGTAGTCTTCAAACGCATTGCCGAAGGCATAATCGCACTGGCCCATGTTGCCCAGCACGCCGGTGACGGATGAGAACAGCGCGAAAAAGTCGAGCGGCAGGTGGCGGGTGGCCGAATCCAGAAGCGTGGTGCCGAGCACTTTTGGCGTGATAACGCGGGCAAATGCCTCGGGGGACTTGCGCAAAATAAAGTTGTCTTCGATAACGCCGGCAGAATGAATAACGCCGTTCAACGTCTGCTCCGACGTGGAAATCGTGTCGATCATCTGCTGAACGCTCGCGGCATCGCCGATGTCGCAGGCGAGATAATGCGCCTTACCGCCGGACGCGCAGAGGGCGTCAAGCTGCTGGCGACGCGCGGCGTCGAGCGCGGAACGTCCGCTCAGATACACCGTCGCCGCATAGTGTTCGCACAGGTAACGGGCAAAAATCAGGCCTAATGCGCCCATTCCGCCGGTTATTAGATAAATGCCGTGTCGACGCAGCGAGGCGGTGTCGATCTTCGGCGCATCGGCGCGGGCTTCCGGCGTTGTCGCCGAGGCAAAGCGGCGGACCCAACGCGTACCCTGAACGTGGCGCACATCGGCATCTTTCGACAGGTCATTGAATTCGCGGGCGATTAATGCGGGAAGATGCATTGCCTCTGTGTCGTTATCCACCTGCACGACGCGGCCGATATAATCCGGTTTCTCGACCCGCAGCGTGCGGTAAAAACCACTGATGCCCAGAATATCTGCCGGACTTTCACAGGCGTGATGCAGATGAACAAAACGAACCTGCCTGACTTTGCGCATCAAGGCTTTGGTCAAGGCAAACAGGCTCGAAGGCCCGGCCGTCAGGCGCGCGACACTGTCCTCGTTGCTCTGCCCACCGTTGACCCACAGCACCTGCCTAAAGGTCGCCCCCTGCGCCAGTAGCGCATCGACAGCCGCCGAGAAATCCTCGATATTGGCCGGTCGAACCGCGCCTGATGTTGAAAACGGCGCAGCGGCCGCGTCGAGTACAAGGCGGTAGACAGCAGGCGGATTTTCTTTCTCGGCAAACAGCATGGCGACAGGCGCGATATCCTGCGCGGCGCCTACCAGCACCACCTGCTCAAGTGCTACATCGGCCTCGTCTACCGCTTTTTCAATCCAGTGCGGCTGATAGAGATTCACGGTTTCAGACAGCGCATGGCGTGCGGTTTTCGGCAACGCCTTCGCCGCAAAGCCCTCGTCAAGCACCCGCAGGCTCAACCCACGGAAAGACATCGCAACCCGCTCTGGCTGGCGGGCATCGGCAAGCTGAATATCTACCGTGATCACGCCATCCTTGAGCGAACTCTCCGCAGCCAGAGTCAGGGTCGCGGTCATATCGGCCACACAGGGGGTGCGTAACTCGAGGCTTTCCAGCATAAACGGAATGACCATCGCGCCGTTGTCGTTGGCAGGCGCTTCGGCGTTCAACAACTGATTAATCCACACCACGGCGGCCTGCAATGCGCCGTCTGCCAATGACGGATGAATCACGAAGTCTGTGTCCTGACCTGCGGATAATTGCAGTTGCGCGATACAGGTTTGCGCATCGAAAGTTAACTGTGCGATGGATTGCAGACCGGCACCGTAGACCATCTGCACGCCATCGAGCCGTTGATAGCAATCGGCACCGCTCAGGGTGTTGGCGGCACCGGCGATGCGTGCGGCCGGTATCGCGGCGGTGTCTGCCGCCAGACTCAGGGCGCCACGGCAATACAGGATGTTATCGTCCCCTTTCACCTCGAAAGACGCGCTTTGCCCTGCGGTGAGGGGGTGGATATGAATCTCGATTTCGCGGGCACGCTCAGTAAATTCAAGCGGCTGCAACCAGCGCACCTGTGAAAACTGCACGCAGGACAGGTCATGGGTACGTATCGAATCGGTAAAGGCTGCGCGCACCAGCTCGAGATACATCACACCCGGCAAAATAGCCTGACCGCCCATGCGATGACCCGCAACAAAGAATTCGTCGGCTTGCAGCACCGCCTGATAACGTGTGCTGCCCACATTCAGCACCCGATGACGCTGGGCGTCGAGAGAACCGTCTTCGGGGGGTTATCCAGAATGATTGATGAATAAAGGGATAGGTCGGCAGTGATACCGCCTTAACATCGGTGTTCGCGAACAACGCCGAGCCTTCGAACCGAGCGCCGCGCTGATAGCAGTCGGCGAGTTGCGCCAACTGGCTTTCAGACGCCGGAGATTTTGCTCGGGCAAGGTGCTCGAGCAGCGCGCGAGCTTGCATACCGGCCTCTTCCGCCTCGGCGTCTTCGTGCGCCTGCATCACCAGAAGGCCTTGCGCCACCGCAGTTTCAAGGGTGGCGACAAGGCTTTGAACCTCATGCCCAACGCAGCCAAAACGGTACGGGAAATGGTCACGGCGGGTCAGCAATGTTGCGCTCACGGCATCGAGCGAGGCATCGGGATGGGCTTGCAACCACTGAATCAGCTGCATTTGCCGCTGCAACAGGGCCTCGGGCGATTTCGCCGACAGCGCTATCAGAGATGCCGACCCCGAGGTCGGGCGGGATTTCTTGCGCGTGCGACGACGCAGCGGTTCGGGGGCTTCTTCCAGCACCACATGGGCATTGGTGCCGCCGAACCCAAAGGAGCTGACGCCTGCGCGGCGCGGTGTCGCGTCGTCGATGCGCGGCCACGCGGTGGTCTGGTCGACGAAAAAGAACGGGCTTTGCTGTAAATCAATCTTTGGATTGATGGCGGAAAAGTGTCGCAGCGGCGGTAACTGGCGGTGCCTGAAGGCCTGCAACACCTTGATAACGCCCGCAACGCCTGCGGCGGCTTCGAGGTGACCGATATTGCTCTTGACGGAGGTCACGCCGCAAAAACCGTCCTCCAGCGCGATATCCTGCTGTTGCGCAAGGGCACTAAACGCCTGCTTCAAGCCTGCAAATTCAATCGGATCGCCTTTGGGTGTTCCGGTGCCGTGCGCTTCAATCAGGCCAATCGAGTTTATCGGTACACCCGCCTGCCGATGGGCGGCAATGATAACGTCGGCCTGCGCGTCGGCACTCGGGTAAGTCAGCGTGTAGGAGTTGCCGCAGTGGTTGACCGCACTGCCCTTGATAACGCCATGCACGGTGTCGCCGTCGGCCAGCGCTTTGTCGAGAGGTTTGAGCAGTAACACCGCAGCGCCTTCGCCGCGCACATAGCCGTCCGCCTGGTCATCGAAAGAGTGACACGCCCCGCTTGGCGACAACATGCCCATCTTGGCAAAGGACTGATGACGCGTGGAAGTCAAAATAAGATTTACGCCGCCGCTCAACGCTATTTCGCAGTCGCCGTTCCTTATGGCCTGCACCGCCGCGTGAATAGCATTCAGAGAGCTTGAGCATGCCGTATCCAGCGCCAGACTCGGGCCGTGAAAATCAAAAAAATGGGATATTCGATTGGCAATAATAGACGTCGCGGTCCCTGTCGAATGATGGGCTTCGATAGGATTATCCGTATTTTCCTGAAGCTCTTTATAATCATTATTGAAGACTCCAATAATAACCCCGACCTTCTTCCCGCGTAGGGAAGACGGAGGGATCCCTGCGTCTTCAAGACAGGTCCAGGTATTTTCCAGCATAATCCTCTGCTGCGGATCCATTGTTTCCGCGACTTTTGGAATAATGCCGAAAAATTGGTTATCAAAACCGTCAATTCGATTAATTAATGCGGCAAAGCGATTTTCATGTTCAGCGGGCCATTTTAACGTGGCGCGAGGCAGAGAAAATTCGCCCTGTTCGGCACTGGAAATCTTCACAACCGAATTACGGTGATTAACGATATTGCCCCAGAATTCAGAATAATTATCAGCATCAGGCAGCCGACAAGAAACGCCTATAATTGCAATATCCATGTGTTTTTTTATTCTCGTAAATTGATGTCGCTATAGTTCCCAAATCGCCTCTAGAACGCTTGGCACATCGATAGGTTTTAATAGAAATCAACAATTCATCGATATTAAACACATTAGCGTTGTTACTACAACAAGAATTCTACACTTTATATAATTTAATCTTTCAATTTGTAAATATCTGTGTATTTCATATATTCACATTATGAAAAAATATCTAAGCATTATCCGAGCACGCGCCGAAATAGCCCACGCGCAGCAAACAAATAACGACACCGACCTTAAATAATTAACCGATGTTAATAAATAATATTCCCGAAAACGGGCTTTTGAAGGCAGTGAAAATTAATTTCATGGGTAAATTAAAAATTAAAATCCCGCACTCGCACCTGGAAAAATCGCCCAAAAATCACAATAAAAATATTATTTTTCAATAATATACATAAATAATCTTGTTAGGGATTTTTCAAGGAATTGTCTTCCTTGAAAAAAGACAGCGTACAAAAATATCCGCACAGCGGACACGGCGGACAGAAATGCATTTATAAAGCCCCAACATTGATTAGGCTTATTGGCTGAACATAGAAAAAGGAATATTGAATTTTTGATGACACAAAACAGGAAGGCGGCAATGCCTACTTGTAGTTATTAAATCTCTACGCTAGGATGCAAACACATTAGATTTGCTGCATGATTTCACGCCGTATCGTTATTGGCGCGGATATTTTCTTGTCTCTGTTATAAGAAACTCTGCATATTCATTAGTAATTATCGACATCTGGACATGGGAATAATTATGTTAGAAATTGTTTCGGGAACACCGATTTGGGTGATGGTACTTTTGATTAGCGCGACAGGATATTGCCTCACTTTCTGTTTTAAAAAAGACGTCAGCATTAAGCTTTTATTACTTATTCCACTTTGTTTTATGATTTTTTCTTTCGTCTCTTTGCTACAGCAAGGTGACATTTTGATTTCAAGTTTGACCTGGTTAATGGGCTGCGTCATCGGGGAACGACGGCGACAAGAATTTTCGCCTCCAGACCTTACAGTCTCGGGCGCAAACAGGGCACCATCACGGTACCGGGCACCTATTCGATTATCGTTATTTTCCTGCTTTATTTCCCGCTTCGCTATTATATCGGCTACCAGCAGGCGACCGTCAGCGATCATCATCTCAGTGGCGCACTGATTATGCTGCTGGCGGTATCATCAGGTTTTGTGGTCGGCTTTTTCTCTCTGCGCGCCTATATTATCTATTTGCGCTATAAACAATTGGCGATTGCCAATTAACCCGTCATCAATAAGTTTGCTCCGTAGCGACGTATTCTCCCCTATTCGTTGATAGGGGAGTTAGGGATTGGAATGATTCACGACTACGGTGAGCACATGTTCTTCCTGCCACGCAAAATAACCCCGAAATACCCTACCGGCCGGATAATCTTCATCCAGCGTGCTGGTCAGTTGTAACAAGGCGTGACCCGTTTCGCCGTTCAGTTCGATAACTCGCGCCGAATGAAACGACATAAACTGTTTTAGGTGCGGATACAGCGCTTTATACAGGCTTTCCTTCAATGAAAAAGCCAGCGTGAGGGCCGCTGCCCACGGCATTTCGCAGCGCTGCAATAACGCCTCCTCCGTTTCGCCAACAATCATGCTGGCCAACTCCTGTGCGGAACTGGCTTTCAACAGATTTTCGGCATCGACGCCCACATGATGCCGACAGTCGGCCCGCGCGGTCAGAATCACCGCGCGTGTTGCCGTATGCGTTAACGAACCCACAATGCCCTGAGGCCAGACGGGCGCGCGATCGGCATCATTCTCGAGAAAAAATCGGCAATGCCGTAGCATTGCAACGCCGTGCGGGCCGCGAGACGACTGGCAAGATACTCCCCTCGCCGCTTGCCGACGGCGCGGTGCAGATGAGCAGGTTGATTCAAACTGTATTGTGCAAACAGCGCGTTGTCATAGTGCGACAGATCAAATTGCACCTCCGTCCACATCAGCCAGGGCAATTCACGCAATGTCCCCTGCTGCAGGGAACGAATAAACGCGCTTCGAGAATGGGGAACGGCAATCAGCGGAGTCAGCATGGTCTGGATAAGGTTGTGAAGGATGCTCGAATTACAGCATCTCTCTGTTTTTAATTCAAACGGGCTGGTTTGCCAGGAAGGGAGTATCTCAAGAAAACGTCAACGAAAAGCGGCATGGCAGAGGGCCTGCCCATGCCGCTTTTCATGGTAGAGGTCAGGGTTTTAACCGGCCGCCGCCTATTTCGGCCAGTGAGGCCAGAACGTGCGTTCATCCTGATGCGCGCCGTAAAGCTTGTCGATGTCCTTGCGCCCCAGACCTATATCTTTTAGCTGTTCATTGCTCAAACCCTGTAGCAATCTTTGGGTTTTACGTTGCTCCCACCAGCGTACAACGGCGGTGAACAGCAGGTTCCAGCGGCGACCCGTTTTTGCCGACCGGCTAACTGAAATGTCTTTCACATTACTGATAAATTGTTCGCTATCACTGATTCGTCTCATCGTCTTGTCTCCTGTTAACCCTTGCACATAGAATCACGCAAAGGCCACGGGCAATACAGATGCAATTTTTAATTATTTTAACCATACAGATGTGGCGAAATGTACAGTTTCGGGTGTAAATTAGGGTCATCTGTACTGCTATCGGACAAAATTCATGAACCGCTATGAGAATCTGGCCAATGTATTGGGCGAGCGTATCGAGCAGGGTCTGTACCCCGCCGGCCACCGCCTGCCGTCGGTACGCGTGCTGAGCACGGAGCACGGCGTCAGTGTCAGCACCGTGCAGCAGGCGTATCGAATGCTCGAAGACCGTCAGTTGGTCGAGGCGCGCCCGAAGTCGGGCTATTTCGTTTCGCTCTTGAAACGCCGCGCCGAATTACCCGCCGTGTGCCGCAATCCGCAGCGCCCCGTGGATATTTCGCAGTGGGATCTGGTGCTGGCCCAGCTTAACAGCCGTGCTCATGTCGACAGACTGGCGCTCGGCGGCGGCACGCCCGATGTGACTCTCCCCACCCTAAAACCCCTGAGTCGCGCAATGGCCCGCGTGGCACAGCGCACCGATCTCAGTGCGCTGTATTACGACAGTCTCGACGGCTGCAAAGATTTGCGCGACCAGATTGCCCGCCTGTTGATTGACAGCGGCAGTCATATGGATGCCGAAAACATCGTCATCACCACCGGCTGTCACGAGGCGTTGTCGATTGCGATTCGCTCCGTTTGTCAGGTTGGCGACATCGTGGCCGTGGATTCGCCGAGTTTTCATGGCGCAATGCAGACATTGAAAGGGTTTGGCATGAAGGCGCTTGAGATCCCGACGGACCCCGTTACCGGCATCAGTATAGAAGCGCTGGAGATGGCGCTCGAGCAGTGGCCTATCAAGGCGATACAGTTAACGCCCAACTGTAATAATCCGCTCGGCTACAACATGCCGGACGATCGCAAAAAGGCGTTGCTGCGTTTGGCACAGGCCTATGATATCGCCATTATCGAAGACGATGTTTATGGTGATCTGGCGTATCAATATCCTCGCCCCGCCACCATCACCTCTTTTGACGATGATGGCCGCGTCTTGCTGTGCAGTTCGTTTTCAAAGACGCTGGCACCGGGATTGCGCATTGGCTGGATTGCGCCCGGCCGCTACCGTGACCGCGCTATCCACATGAAATACATCAGTACCGGCACCAGCGCGACCCAGCCGCAAATCGCCATCGCCGAGTTTATCAAACAGGGGCATTACCAGACTCACCTCCGCCGCGTGCGCCATCAGTATCAGCAGAATCTGTGCGTAATGACCGGCTGGGTAAACCGCTATTTTCCGCAGGGCACGCGCGTGAGTCGTCCGCAGGGCGGCTTTTTGCTCTGGGTCGAGCTTGACGAAAAAATCGATACGCAAAAGCTTAACCGCCTGCTCGAACCGGATCAGATACAGATTTCGGTCGGCGCTATCTTTTCGGCCTCGGGCAAGTATCGCAACTGTCTGCGGCTCAACTATGCCCAGATTGACGAGAAAGTGCATGAACCGGCGATAAAGCGCGTGGGTGAGATGATTAACCAGATGATGATGATGGCGTAAGGCAGGCCGCTTTACGGGCGGCCCGGAATCACTTCAATCTCGTCGGCACTCAATTCACGGCCATCCTGCGCCCGAATCTTGAGTGCCGCAAGCGGCTGCCTTGTATCGCGCTCCACGGCGCGGCTACAGGTTTCGTTTTCATCAAACATATACTGATGACCCCACTGTCCGAGCGCAATCAGTACCGGGTACAGATCCTTGCCCTTCTGAGTCAGCCGATATTCCTGATACGCCGACCCATCGGACGCCGGTTCCAGCGTCATGATGTCTTCGGCAACCAGAATCTTCAGTCTTGAACTGAGAATATTCTTCGCGGCACCCAGACTGCGCTGAAACTCGCTAAAGCGCCTTACGCCGCCAAGCGCATCGCGCACAATCAACAGTGTCCACCAATCGCCTATCAAATCCAGCGTGCGTGCGACCGGACAAAGGCTGTCATTCAGGCTGGTGCGTTTCATTTATCACTCCGTGCTGTGGCGATTAATCTGGTTGCATTATAAAACCGGTGGTGCTAAAAATCATCTGGTTTAATAATGAAACCACTTACTCCTGCGAGGATAACATCATGACGCCAGCCACTCAGTCCACCCCTCTCGCCTTAATCACCGGCGCTTCCACCGGCATTGGCGCAACCTACGCCGAACGTCTGGCAAAACGCGGCTATGACCTGATACTGGTCGCCCGCGACGGCGCAAAACTCGACCAACTGGCCGCCGAAATTGGCCGCCATTCCGATGTAAACGTGCGTGTCTTCCCGGCCGATTTAACCGATTCCGCCGACCTCAAACGCCTCGAAGAGCTGATTGAAGCCACGCCCGCTCTCTCGCTGCTGGTCAATAATGCCGGTACCATCTTGCCGGGCGGCTTCAAAGATTCCGCCGTCGACGACATCGACCGGTTGATTCGCCTTAATGTCACCTCCGTGGCACGCCTGTCACGCGTCGCACTCGATGGACTGCGCAAACACCCGCACGGCGCTATCGTCAATATTGCCTCAGTGCTCGCGCTGGCGGCGGAAATCAGCGATCCGGTCTATACCGCCAGCAAGGCGTTTGTGCTGACTTTTACCCAGTCCATGCAAACCGAACTCGCCGACAGTGGCCTGTATTTCCAGGTGGTCTTGCCCGCCGCGACGCGCACCGATATCTGGCATAAAAGCGGGAAAAATATCGAGGAGATCCCGGGCATGATGGAAGTCGGCGAGTTGGTCGATGCGGCGCTGTCCGGTTTCGACAAACGCGAGCCTGTTACCATTCCTCCGCTGCAAGACGAGGCAAAATGGCGGCAATTTGAAGAGATTCGTAAATCGCTGGTGCCGGAATTTCTTCAGGGGCGTGCCGCCCCGCGTTATCGTTAAACCTTGATTTGTGAAGCAATGCTGACTGCCCTCGTTGCAAGCCGTGCCGACACTGGTTACATTGGATAAATCGAAAGTCACAGTTTTTTAACATCCGCATTTCTTTGAACCACAAAGGGTAGAGTGAAAATGACTGAATTCGTTATCCCCGTACCGGCGGTACCTTCACTGGCAATTGATGGGCAGGACGCTCGCTTCCCGCTGCGCCGCGTCTATTGCGTTGGCCGCAACTATTCCGAACATGCCCGTGAAATGGGACACGATCCTGACCGCGAGCCGCCGTTTTTCTTCGGCAAACCGACCGATGCCGTCGTCCCTGCGCAGGGCGAAATCCCCTATCCCACGCTGACTTCGGACCTGCATCATGAAGTCGAACTGGTGGTGGCGATTGGCAAAGGCGGCAAGAATATCGCCCCTGAACAGGCGCTGGAGCATGTCTGGGGTTATGGCGTGGGTGTAGATCTCACCCGTCGTGATTTGCAGGCAAGCGCCAAGAAAATGGGTCGTCCGTGGGATTTTGCCAAAGGCTTTGACTATTCCGCCCCGACTACGGCCCTGCTGCCGGTCAGTCAGGTGGGTCATCCGACCGAAAGCAAAATCTGGCTGGCCGTGAACGGCGAATCTCGTCAAACCGGCAACCTGAACGATCAGATTTGGCAGGTCGCGGAGGTAATTAGCTATCTTTCCGAAGCGGTCGAGCTTAAAGCGGGTGACATTATCTACACCGGCACACCGTCTGGCGTCAGTGCGCTACAACCCGGTGATGTCGTGACCGGCGGCATTGATGGCATCGGTGAATTCAGCTTTACGCTGGGCGCAAAACCCTGATTTAGTCATAAATCTATAAAAAAGCCCGCTTATCAGGCGGGCTTTGTGCTTTTTGAGCATTTTAAAAGGCATGCCGGGACTTTTACTGCCCCAGCAAAACCCGGTACGACAGAATTAGATCTGTTTTTGCGAGAATTCGAGAATGATAAATTCAGCGGGTTTCACCGCCGCCATCCCCACTTTAACAATCATCCTACCCTGATTAATATCCTCGGCGGTCATGGCGCTGTTGCGAAACGATAAAGTGCTCGCCGACAGTAATATCGATATCTGGTACGACCTGCCCGAAAACGATGACAAGACGCCCGATGGTCCGACCATATGTCTTTATCTGTATGATGTTAAAGAAAATACCACAATGCGCCACGGCCAGACCGGTCAGCGCGGTTATGAGATTGCCAAAACCGGGCCGACCACGCATCCCGGTTATTTCAACGTGCAATGCAGTTATCTGATTATCTTCTGGGACAAAACGTCTCAACAGATTCTGCCCAATAATCAGAACGCCATTATTGCCAGCCGGATTGTCACGGCGCTGCTTAACACCTACCACATCGACAAGATCAAGGAATTCTCGCATTTCGTCGATTACGAGGCGAGGTTCATCCACAACTCGGAACAGATGAACAGTATCAGCAACTTCTGGCAGTCTTTGAAACAGCGGCCCAGACTGTGCCTGAGCTATGAGGTGACGGTGCCTATCTTGATCCCTGAAACCGGCAACAGCGAAACCTTTGTGGGTATTTCCACGGCGACGGCGGATGTTTATCCGCATCATGCGCCCTTGCCAAAAGAGGCAGATTTCGAAAGCAAGCCTGTCGAATCGGTAACGGCAATCCCCGAAAAGAAAAAGAAAACCTGAAAAAAAGCCCCCGTCTCTTTACGAGGCGGAGGCTCTTCATGACTCGACTTGCAGGCTTATTTCAGCTCGAAGTTCTCGGCATGCTCTTTCTCGAGCGCTTTCACTTCTGCGGCGCGCTTGCGCAGGCCGAACCAGCCAAACACCAGCAAGACCACCAGCACCGGAATCGTTGCCACGGTGTAGGTGCCGTTTGGATAGTCAAATGCCATCAGCACCAGCACGCTTGCGAGGAACAGCAGCGTCAGCCAGGAGGTGAACGGCGCGCCCGGCATCTTGAAGGAAACATCTTTCGCCTTGCCCTGCTTGATTGCCTGACGCAGTTTCATCTGGCAGACCACGATGAAGCCCCATGAGCTAAGAATGCCGAGCGATGCGATGTTCAGAACGATTTCAAACACCTGCGTCGGCACATAGTAGTTCAGCACTACGCCCACGATATAAATCGCAACGGTCACCAGAATCCCGGCGTAAGGCACCTGCTGCTTGCTCATTTTCGACATGAACTTCGGCGCAGAACCGCCCATCGACAGGGAACGCAGAATACGGCCGGTCGAATACAGACCCGAGTTCAGGCTCGATAGCGCGGCAGACAGCACCACGATATTCATGATGGTACCGATATACGGCACGCCCAGCTTGCTGAAGAAGGTCACGAACGGACTCTGCCCCGCCTGATAGGCATTCCACGGCAACAGCAGAACCAGCAGCAGCACGGACCCCACGTAGAACAGGGCAATACGCCAGATAACGCTGTTGATGGCTTTTGGCAGAATCTTTTCAGGTTCTTTGGTTTCACCGGCGGCGGTACCGACAAGTTCGATGGCCGCAAAGGCGAAGACGACGCCCTGCACCAGCACCAGCGCAGGAAGCAGACCATGCGGGAAGATGCCGCCGTTGTCGGTAATCAGATGCAGACCGGTCGGTTGGCCCGCCAGTTCTTTACCGGTGCCGAGGAACACCACACCGACCACCAGGAAGATGGCGATAGCGGCGACTTTGATCAGCGCAAACCAGAATTCCATTTCGGCGAACCACTTCACGCCAATCATGTTCATGGTCGCGACAATGGCCAGCGCACCCAGAGCAAACATCCACTGTGGCACATCCCCGAAGGTTCCCCAGTAGTGCATATAGAGCGCTACGGCGGTGATATCGACGATACCGGTCATCGCCCAGTTGAGGAAATACATCCAGCCTGCGACGTAAGAGGCTTTCTCGCCCAGGAATTCACGGGCATAGGACACGAAACTGCCGCTGGTCGGGCGGTGCAGAACCAGTTCACCCAGCGCACGCAGGATAAAGAAGGAGAAGATGCCGCAGACAAGATACACCAGCGCCAGCGCCGGACCAGCCATCTGCAGACGCGCACCGGCACCCAGGAACAGGCCGGTACCGATAGAGCCACCGATTGCAATCATCTGAACCTGACGATTGCCCATGCTCTTGTGATAGCCTTCCTCGTGAGAGTCCAGCCAACGCCTTTTGGCCGCGTGTTTCTTGTGATGCTCAAGTTCTTCCGCAGTTTTTTTATGTCGTTTCATTTCTTACCTGTTCTCCAAAAGAAATCTTTCACGCCTGGCCTTCAACATGAGCAAACGATTGCAATTGCTGACGCCTATCGTGGCTTTTCGCCACTGTATTATTCTTGACCAACTGGGGTTAACGGAGGGTTAACATCAGCAATGGCGCAAGATGCTACCTCATTCTCTTGGAGCGTGGCAAAAAAACCTCATTTTAAATCGTTAGAATTCATCTTCTCAGTACAATATTTTGCCGTTTCGCTGCTTTAATAAGCAAAACGCCCCCAAAGTTTCTGGGGGCGTGCGTGATCTCAATCAAGAAAATTGAAATTTTCTGCGGATTTTTGCTTAGCTCTGCAAGGATTTTGTGCGGTTGGCGAAGCTTTTGCGCAATTTTTGCAGTTTAGGCGGGATCACTGCGAGACAGTAGCCATTTCGCTGACCGGCACCTTCCCAGTAATCCTGATGATAGTTTTCAGCCGGATACCAGGTGGCCAGCGGCTCGATGGTGGTCACCACCGGGTCGCGATGGTCTTCCTGCGCCCGTTCGATGGCGGCGGCGGCTTCGGCTTTCTGCTGATCGTTTAGCGGAAAAATGGCGGAACGATACTGCGTACCGACGTCATTCCCCTGACGGTTAAGCTGTGTCGGGTCGTGCGTTGCAAAGCTGATGTCCAGCAGGTCGCCGTAGTTGAGCTTGTCCGAGTCAAAACCGATGCGGATGGCCTCGGCATGGCCGGTATCCCCGTTGCAGACCTGCTCGTAGGTAGGATTGTCGGTCGTCCCGCCGATATACCCGCTTTCGACGCTTTCCACGCCGATGACGTCTTTGAAGACCGCTTCGGTACACCAGAAACAGCCGCCCGCGACGATTGCATATTCGATAGTCATGTTTATGTCCTCATGTTCCATTAACCGCTGTTTTGGCGGTGGGAGTCACACCCTGTCTTCAGGCTACACTTTTAAAGTATATGCAACCAGTGGGCAGACGGGCAGTTTTCCGGCGATAGCACACCGCGCTAACCCGCCTCACGCTGATTACAGTTTGCGGCTGAAAATTCGCACCAGCAGACTGCCGGCACCGGCCAGCGTCGCCAGGGCGACCACACCCTGCCAGCCTGCGAGTTCCAGCGCCTTGCTGCCAAGCGCAGAACCGACGGCCATGCCGATAAACACCACGGTGAACAACAGGGCGTTGAGACGGCCACGGGCGGCGGGGTCGAGTCCATACACCAGCGTCTGATGCGATACCAGCGTCGCCTGCACGCCCAGGTCAAAACCGACGGCGCTCAGGACAATCAACACCAGTTGGGCATGCGGCGACAGAAATGGCAGCGCGAACATGGCGGCGAAAGAGAGCATCACCAGACCCGAGCCGAGTTGTGTGACCACGCCCGGCCCCTGTTTGTCGGCAAGTTTTCCGGCAAGCGGCGCGGCAAGGGCACCCGCTGCCCCGGCCAGTCCGAACGCGCCCGCTATACCGCTGCCCAGATGATAGGTTTCGCTAAGCATGATAGCCAACGTAGACCAGAAGGCGCTGAATCCAACGGAGAGCAGCCCCTGCGAGAGCGCCGCACGACGCAACGTCTTGTAACGCAGCCACAGTTGGCGCATCGACAGCAGCAGGGCCGGATAACTCAACTCGCTTCCCGGCGTGAATTTTGGCAGCACGCGCCATAGCGCCAGACCTATCAGCGCGACGCTGAGCGCCGCCAACTGGTACATGGCGCGCCAGCCGAAGTATTCGGCGACTACCCCGCTGACCACCCGCGACAGCAGAATCCCGACCAGCAGACCGGTCATCACGGTGCCAACGGTTTTTCCGCGCTGGGCCAGCGGAGCCAGTGCCGCCGAAGCAGGCACGATATCCTGCGCCAGCGTTGCCGCTGCGCCTATCAGCAGGCTGGTCAGCAGCAGGCTGTGAATGCCCGGCGCAAAACCGCACATCAGCAGCGCCAGCGTGAGCAACAGGCTTTTGAGCAGAATAATGTTGCGACGGTCGAAGCGGTCGCCAAGCGGGACGAGCAGCAGAATGCCGAGCGCATAACCGATTTGGGTCAGCGTCGGCACCATGCCGGTTTCTGGGAGGCTGGCGTTGAGTTGCGGCCCCATAATGCTCAGCATCGGCTGGCTGTAATAAATAGAGGCGACACTGAGACCGGCCCCGGCGGCCAGGGTGAAAATCATTTTACCGGGCAGCGCAGGTTCGTCGGCGGCCGTAATATTCTGGGTGTTGGATAATTCTGACATGGTGGAATGCCCTGTTTGTTGTTTTGATGTCGGCATTGTTCATCAACCCGTTAACAAGTGGTAGCCAGTGGGCAGGTAAAACTGTTATACGTTACTCGTATGAGCAAAACTTCATCCGGCGGCATGGACCGCATAGACCTGATGCGCACCTTTATTCGCATCAAGGAGAGTGGCAGTCTGTCGGCCGCGGCCCAGCAGATGCAGACCAGTCAACCTACCGTGTCACGGCGTTTACAGACGCTGGAACGGCTGCTGGGCGCAAAACTGATTCTGCGCACTACGCACGCCATGAAACTGACCGACGATGGCGAGCGCTGCTATCGCCATGCCAAACTGCTTGTCGAGCGCTGGAACGCCCTGGAAGACGAACTGCATGGCGCGGAAGACGAGCCGGAAGGCACCTTGCGGGTGCGGGCACCTCACGCCTTTGGTCAGGACCAGCTGATTGCCCCGCTCACGGCCTATTTGCAGCGCTACAACAATATGTCGGTCGACTGGATGCTGAATGACCGTACGCCGGACTTTATTGCCGAGCATATCGACTGCATGATTCAGGTCGGCGAGATTACCGATCCGTCGATGGTCGCCGTGCTGCTCGCCGAGGTGCCGCGCATCGTGGTGGCCTCGCCCGCCCTGCTCGCCCGCTTTCCTGCCATCAGGGAGATTGACGACCTCGCCTGTTTCCCGTGGGTGGCATTGAGTACGTTTTACCGCAATGAAATCACCCTGCGTCATGAAAAGGATGACCGCCAATATCGTTTCGAAATAAAGCCAAAAATGAGCACCGACAGTCTATATGCGGCCTGTAAAGCGGTTGAAAACGGGCTGGGACTGGCGCTGGTTTCTTCGTGGCTGGTCAATGAGGCGATTAAAGAAGACAGGCTGGTGCCTATTTTACCGCAATGGCGTGCAACCCCTCTGCCGGTTTATCTGGTTTATCCGTATGCCAGTTATTATCCGACGCGCCTGCTCAGATTTCTTGAACTGATCCGCAAGGTGATGCCAGAACTTAGCGGCACACAACCGCCGGGCCTTTAGTCACGAACGTCGTTCTGCTTCGCGTTGGCTTCTTGCGATAACTTCATTCTTAATTGCCAATTAGGCAAAACGCTATGCCATTTCAGCATGTGACAAAAGGGAATAATACTGACGGTTATTTCCAACCTTCATTTTTCGGTAAAGAGTGTGACTATTTATTAGCATGACAAAGTCAAATTCCGTTCAAATTAAAAGCATTAACCCAGACGAGTTAATAAAGAATTGTTTTTGACCGATTGTCTAGAAATAAAAGTGCTTCGCCGGGCTATGGTTTCACGCTGCGACTATTGCATAAAAAGAAACCGGTCGAACGCATCATCCATTCTGCGGATTTCATTCCCGCCACTCCGCAGCAATCGGCCCTGCCTCCCGCCTGACTTGCACGTCAACGCGCGCCAGTCGCGGAAAGCCCAGGCAAGGACCCGCTAATTTAGTCATAAGTTATTATTATAAAAAGCCGAGTTACATGCGGACAATTGAATACTTTCGTTAAAAAAACCTCGATTCCCCATGCATTAATGTGTTGCGATTTAAAGGCATTCGTTATATATATACACAACATAGATTCCAAGGCCGGACTAGAAAATAATGCTGTTAAAAATCCTTGAAAAATATGGTTTTTCATCCAAAATCTGCTCTGGTTGTGCCTGTGCCGAAGGGGTATGAGGCGGACGCCAGTCCGTTCAAGACCGATATTGTTTTATCCCAGTCAAAGGCGCGTACTCCCTTGCGAGCAAAGCATGGAATCAATTCCGGCAAAACGGGCTTTTGCCGCCTGCCGATCGCCATGTTTCAAACCAGGGTTACTCTTAATTACCGCCCTTTTTTCTGCGTAAACGCTTTTTATCGTCTGCGAATCGACCTTCGCCCATTCGTTGGATCCGTACGCGCGTCTTTTTATAATGTTCCTTATTTAAATAAAGTCAGGCGTATTCAGGTGGGTAAAAACGATTTACTGAACAATAAAAACTCGTTTTTTGAAATATTGATGCCTTGTTGAGTCGGTAAATTCCTAAAGAGGCCGTGAACAAAACATTGTGAATAGTTATTGTGATACCCCTTCTGTTAAAGTGAATTTGAAAAGAAGTTCACTGTAGCAGAAGAAGTGCGGGAAAGCTGATGGCGACCTAATATCAATTTCAGGTTTTTCCCCTTCGGCATAATCGTGTCCCTCATAGTGCAAAGGTGTGAAAACATCAAGAGCCGTGGGGAATAATATTATGTCGAGAACAATAACGGACTATAAGCCCGGAAATAATTTAGCCGAGCTATTTTATTTGCAGGTGCAGGACTGTTATTGTCTGTAGCCTGACGTCCGTACTGAGATTATATACATCGTTTCCTAGTGTATTGGTAGCTATGAGCCAAGGGCGGTAGCATACCTGTTTCACATTGGCTGTCGGACGACTTCAAAAACAACGCGTGATTTCTCACAATTTTCCGGACAAACGGATCGGCACTTCCCCTTTGATTCTTATGCTTATGTACCCGGAAAATGATGTAGACAGTGACTCTTAAAAAACCGAAATGGTCTGGAACCTATGCACAAAAATCTGTTTAAACTTTCTGCGCTATTCTTTGCTGTAGGTATTTTAGGCGGCTGTACAGTTATACCGGGGCAAGGCTTATCGACTGGGGGTAAAAATGTCGTCAAGGTCCCTGACAGCGATTATGATCTGGATAAACTGGTAAACATTTATCCGATTACGCCTTCCGTGGTTGACAAGTTACAACCGGCCCCGGCGATTGCCCGCACTAACCTGCAACTGAGCAACCTGCTTAAAAGTTATCAATATCATGTCGGTATTGGTGATGTGTTGATGATAACTATTTATGACCATCCCGAGTTGACCACTCCGGCAGGCCAATATCGTAGCGCCAGCGATACAGGTAACTGGGTCGGTGCCGACGGTGATATTTTCTATCCTTATATAGGCAAGGTGCACGTCGTTGGCCTGACTATCGAGGAGATCCGCAGCATTATCGCCCAGCGTCTCAACCGCTTCGTAGAAAGTCCTCAGGTTGATGTGAGTGTGGCCTCTTTCCGTTCGCAAAAAGCGTATATCACGGGCGAAGTCGCTACCTCGGGTCAGCAGGCCATTACCAATATTCCTCTTACCATCGTCGATGCCATCAATGCCGCCGGCGGTCTTACCGCTGATGCCGACTGGCGCAACGTGGTTCTGACCCATAACGGTCACGACGAGACAATTTCGCTTGAAGCCCTGATGCAAAACGGCGACCTGACGCAGAACCGTCTGCTCTATCCGGGCGACATTCTCTACGTACCGCGCAACGATGACCTGAAAGTCTTCGTAATGGGTGAAGTCGGCAAGCAGAGCACGCTGAAGATGGACCGCAGCGGCATGACGCTCGCCGAAGCACTGGGCAGCGCCAGTGGAATGTCCCAGAACTGGGCGATGCGCAGGGTATCTTTGTCATTCGCGCCGTTCATGACGGCACCGGCGTCAACAAGGGCAAGATTGCCGATATCTATCAGCTCAAGGCGAAAGATGCCTCGGCGATGGTGCTGAGCAGCAACTTCCAGCTGCAACCTTATGACATCGTCTTTGTCACCACAGCGCCTATCGTGCGTTGGAACCGCGTTATCAGCCAGATAGTTCCTACGATAACCGGCGTCTACAACGTCAGTGAAAGTGCAAGATTCATTCGTAACTGGAATTAATACTGCGTCCCCACACGTTTCTCTCCCGGCGATGAGCCGGGTGTGTGTGGGGATAATTTACTCATCTCTGGCTCAAACGAGAAAAGTAGATGAAATACTTTTTGGCAATACCCACCTACAACGGTGGTGAAGTGTGGAAAGAGTCAATTGCCAACATACGCAAGTATGCGCCTGCCGATCTTTATGTGCAGGTGATTGACTCGGGAAGTAAAGATGGCACGGCTACCCTTGCGGAACAGGCAGGGTTCAATGTCATGAGTATCAGTTCTATGGAATTTAATCACGGCGGAACTCGGAATCTGGCGGTTGAAAAAGCGCCTGCCGATTGTGATGTCGTGATTTTTATCACCCAGGACGCCATTATCGAAGAAGGCAGCCTGCAACGTCTGGTCGCCGCCTTTGACGATCCTAAAGTTGCCTGCGCCTACGGCCGTCAGCTGCCGCATAAAGATGCGACACCGATTGCCCGCCATGCACGCAGCTTTAACTATACGGCTAAAAGTCACGTCTACTCGCTGGCAGATGCGCCACGGGTGGGTTTGAAAACCGTGTTTACCTCCAATTCGTTTGCTGCCTATCGCATTTCGGTGTTCAGGAACTCGGCGGATTTCCGTCCGACACCATCCTGAGTGAAGACATGCACTTTGCGGCGAGAGCGGTATTGGCCGGCTACAAAGTGGCTTACGCTGCCGACGCCGAAGCCCGACATTCTCATAACTACTCCCCTATCGAAGAGTTCAAGCGCTACTTCGATATTGGTGTTTTCCATGGCAAGGAATCCTGGATCCATGAGAAGTTCGGCGGTGCCGGTGGAGAAGGCAAGAAATTTATTTTTTCTGAGCTGCGATTTCTGCTCAAAAATGGCGTGATGACCCTCCCCGTGCGTGCATTAACAATGCCATGAAGATTGTCGGCTACAAGTTAGGGAAAAATTACAAGACCCTACCCCTCGGCATGACGCGTTCTTTTAGTATGCACAAGCGGTACTGGAAATAATCACTCCCCCGTTGCTCTAACTTTATTTGTTGAGGATACAATGAAAATTATCGTTACAGGTGGTGCCGGTTTTATTGGTTCAGCCGTCGTGAGACACATTATTCAGGACACTCAAGATGAGGTTCTGGTTATCGATAACCTAAGCTATGCAGGCAACCTTGCCTCCCTGGCTCCGGTCAGTGACGATCCTCGTTATCATTTTGCCCAGGTTGATATCTGTGATGCAGATGCACTGAACAAGGCATTTGCCGAATTCCAGCCGGATGCCGTCATGCATCTGGCAGCCGAAAGCCACGTAGACCGTTCAATCGACGGCCCTGCTGCTTTCGTGCAAACCAACGTTGTCGGGACCTATACGCTGCTGGAAGCCACGCGCGCTTACTGGAATGCCCTGTCCGACGAGAAGAAGGCGGCTTTCCGCTTCCACCACATTTCTACCGATGAAGTGTATGGCGATCTGCACGGTGTTGACGACCTGTTCACCGAAGAGACCCCTTACTCTCCAAGCAGCCCGTATTCGGCGACCAAAGCGGCAAGTGACCACCTGGTTCGCGCGTGGAAACGTACCTACGGCCTGCCAACACTTGTGACCAACTGCTCGAACAACTACGGTCCTTACCACTTCCCGGAAAAACTGATCCCGCTCATCATCCTGAACGCGCTGGCGGGCAAAGCCTTGCCTGTCTACGGTAAAGGCGACCAGATCCGTGACTGGCTGTATGTGGAAGACCACGCACGCGCTCTGCACAAGGTTGTCAGCAAGGGTGAAGTCGGCGAGACCTACAACATCGGCGGCCACAACGAGCGTCAGAACATTGAAGTGGTTCACACCATCTGTGATTTGCTGGAAGAGCTGGTACCGCAGAAACCTGAAGGTATCGCGCATTACCGTGACCTGATTACCTGGGTTGCCGACCGTCCTGGCCACGACAAGCGTTACGCTATCGATGCCAGCAAAATTGAACGCGAGCTGGGCTGGACGCCGGATGAAACCTTCGAAAGCGGGATTCGTAAAACAGTGGAATGGTATCTGCAGAACTTCGAGTGGGTAAATACCATCAAGGCAGGTACCTGGACAGAAACGTCTCGGTCTTTCTAAATAATTTAAGGTGACGGAATCATGAAAGGTATTATTTTAGCTGGCGGTTCAGGTACGCGTTTATACCCGCTCACTCAGGGTGTCTCCAAGCAGTTGCTGCCGATTTACGACAAGCCGATGGTGTACTACCCGATATCTGTATTGATGCTGGCGGGTATCAAGGACATTCTGATCATCACCACCCCTGAAGACAACGAAGGTTTCGTTCGTCTGCTGGGTGACGGTTCGCAGTTCGGTATCAAACTGAGCTACGCGATTCAGCCAAGCCCGGACGGTCTGGCTCAGGCCTTCATCATCGGTGAAGAGTTCATCGACGGTCAGAGCTGTGCGCTGGTTCTGGGTGACAACATCTTCTTCGGCGAAAGCTTTGGCCGCAAGCTGGAACACGCAGTCCAGAACAACGCAGAAGGCGCAACCGTCTTCGGTTATCAGGTTCTGGACCCGGAGCGTTTTGGCGTGGTCGAGTTCGACGAGAGCAACACCGCTATCTCTATCGAAGAGAAACCGGAAAAGCCTCGCTCCAACTGGGCGGTCACCGGTCTGTATTTCTACGACCATCACGTTGTAGAGATGGCCAAGCAAATCAAGCCTTCTCACCGTGGCGAGCTGGAAATCACGACCCTCAACCAGATGTACATGGATGCCGGCAAGCTGAAAGTAGAACAGCTGGGTCGCGGCTTCGCCTGGTTGGACACCGGGACTCATGACAGCCTGCTGGAAGCTTCCCAGTTCATTCACACCATCGAGAAACGTCAGGGCTTCAAAGTCGCCTGTCTGGAAGAGATTGCCTTCCGCAAAGGCTGGATCTCTCACGAGCAGGTTGCCGAACAGGCTAAAATCCTTAAGAAAACCGGCTATGGCAGCTACCTGACTCAGCTGATTGAATCAAAGGAAATCTAACATGGAAATCATCGATACACCCCTTGAAGGCGTCAAGATAATCCAGCCCAAGGTTTTCGGCGACAGTCGTGGTTTCTTTCTGGAAACGTTCGAGAAAAAACGTTATCAGGAGATGTTGAACATCGATCTGGATTTCGTACAGGACAACCATTCGCGCTCGAGCAAGGGCGTACTGCGCGGCCTGCACTTCCAGACCCAGAATCCTCAGGGCAAACTGGTGCGCGTCGTGCGTGGCGAAGTGTATGACGTTGCCGTGGATATCCGTCCGGAGTCTCCTTCTTTCGGCAAGTGGTACGGCGTGCTGCTGTCCGAAGAGAACAAGACCCAGTTCTGGGTTCCACCGGGTCTGGCCCACGGTTTCGTGGTGCTGTCCGATGTAGCCGACTTCGAATACAAGTGCACCGATTACTATGCACCTGACCTCGAAGGCTGCCTGCTGTGGAACGACCCTGAGGTAGGCATCGACTGGCCTATCGACAATCCGCTGCTGTCTGAAAAAGACAAGCTCGGCAAGACATTGCGGGAACTGGTGAAATGAAAATTTTACTGACCGGAGCTAGCGGCCAACTTGGCCGCTGTATCCAGGATCGTCTTCCTGAAGGCTGGGAGATCCACGCCGTCGGGTCTGCGCAACTGGATATCGGCGACAAGGCGCAGGTCGAGCAGGCCGTTCGCGCCTATCAACCTGATGCCATTATCAACGCCGGTGCCTATACCGCCGTCGATAAAGCGGAAAGCGAACCGGAAGCTGCGGCTCGAGTAAATACTCAGGGGCCGGAAAATCTGGCACTGGCTGCCCGCGACAGCGGCGCGAAACTGATTCATGTTTCCACCGACTACGTGTTTGACGGCCAGGGCACTCGCCCGTATCTGGAAACGGATACCACCAATCCGCTCGGCGTTTACGGTAAAACCAAGCTGGATGGCGAAAAAGCCGTACTGGCGGTCTTACCGGATGCGGCCATCGTGCGTACTGCCTGGGTCTTCAGCGAATACGGCAACAACTTTGTCAAAACCATGGTGAATCTGGCCGAAAAGCGCGATGCGCTCGGAATTGTCAGCGATCAGCGTGGTTGCCCGACCTATGCAGGTGATTTGGCGCAGGCCCTTATCACTCTGTTGCAGGTTCAGGCGCAAGGTGGCATCTATCACTATGGCGGCGACCACGAAGTCTCCTGGTTCGAGTTTGCCGACCGTATTTTCGATGTTGCCGTTGCCGAAGGCAGACTGGCGAATAAACCGGTGCTGACAGGTGTGACCACCGAAGAGTACCCGACGCCGGCCAAACGCCCGGCGTATTCGGTTCTTGATGGTGAAAAGATCAAAGCTTTAGGTGTCGCTTTATCTGATTGGGATTCGGCCCTGAAAGACATTATCAGCAAGTTTTAATTTAGTCTGTGTCTCGCGAGCTACCGGAATGGCAGAGCGAGGCACAGTCTATAGGGCTTACAGTTTACTGACGGGGCAAACCCGGTGAGTAGGCTCGTCAATCTTCTAACGTTGAGACACTATGAAAAAAATAAACGTTATTCTGGCTACATATAACGGTGCGAAATATGTAACAGAGCAGATTCAATCCATCTTACTCAATTTTACGCATTTACCAGAATACGAGTGCCGCATTCTGGTTTCCGACGACAGTTCGTCAGATGAAACGGCGGCCATCATTCATCGCTTTCATGAACAGGATTCGCGCATTGAACTGCTGGATAACGGCAAGAAAGGCGGCGTTCGTGAAAACTTTAACCATTTGATCATGCACACTGCGGCTGATTACACCTTCTTTAGCGACCAGGATGACCTGTGGTTGCCAAACAAGATGCGTCTGTTCATGGACCGTTTCGTGGAAATGGAACAGCAGAAAGCAGGCCCTATCCTCCTGCACTCCGATCTCTGTGTCGCCGACAAGAATCTGTCGCCTATCCATATTTCGATGTTTACCTACCAGAATCTTGCCCGCCATCCGGGTCTCGGCAAGCTGATGGTCAATAATTCGGTAACGGGTTGCGTCATGGCCTGTAATCACGAGTTGTTCGACAAGGCACGCAACAGCCGTATCGGCGAGTCCATCATGCACGACTGGTATATGGCGATGCTGGCCCAGGCTATCGGACGCGTTGGCTTTATCGATAACTCGCTTATTCTTTACCGTCAGCACGGCAATAACGTGTTGGGTGCGCAGTCTGCTTCGCTGGGTGCGTTGTTGAACGTTTCATTCAAGACCCGATTCCTGAAGGCGCGTGACATCATTAGACGCACTCGCACTCAAGCTCAATTGTTCCTCGATGATTTTAGCCCTGCGTTAAAACCAGAAGACCGAAAATTGCTTACCGACTACGTTGAATCATTCGAGAAAGGTATGGTTGCCCGCTTTAAGCTGTTCAGCAGTAAAGGCGTTCATAAAACCGGTTTCCTGCGTAATGCTTCTTTCTTCGTATTCTATGTGCTGGGTTTGTAGATCCTGATAGGTTGCGAACGTTATTGTGAGTCTTTCTGTCTGCGCCATTGCTGATGGCGCGATTACGCACTGCCCTTTCAGGGTAAAAGGTTATTAGAATGTTGACGATTAATGAGCCCAAGAAGATTCTGGCCAAGTTTGCCATTTATCTCATCATGGCCCGCAGCTTTTTGATTATTCCGATGATTGGATTGCACCTGCTTTGCGATTCAAAAGCCATGGCACGTTTCTTCAAATTGGTCTGGCCGCTGGCGTTGTTGATATTCGTTTATGCCATATATTCACTCGGCCAATTAAACGAATTCGCGAATGTCATCGGCCAATCGCGAGACATGCTTCTAACCTTTGTTGTATTCGGTTTTCTTTCTTCCATTCCTGCGCGTATGGGCGGTGAACATCTTGCCTACAATACCGTCAGAAACGGGGCAGTGGTCATTGGTTTCGGCAAGATGGCCATTCTGACCATCAGTGCCGCGACCGGTATGCCTACCGGCGAGATTATCGAAGCAGTATCCAAAGTCTGGAACATTCAGTTGATGACCCTTGGGGTACAGGACAGTTTCCTGACCCGTCTGCAAATCCCGATGGACTCTGTTACGCCATATATTCTTTACGTGCTGATGGGCCAGATTCTGATTAGCAAGAAAAAGAAATTCCTGAACAACGTCTGTCTGATTGTACTGATTATTTCCACGCTGCTGACGGTTCTCCCGTTTCTTCTGGGCCGTCAGCGTCGTGGCTATCGGCTTGAGCCTGCTGTTCAACGCCAAGTTATCGACCAAGATTTATTATGTGATAGTCGCCTTTCTCATTGGCTGGGTGCTTTATTCATTTACTCCCGTCGGGGATTCGGTGGATAAAATCCTTGAAACACGTATCGGGGGATCGATTAACACCTCCTCCGACGTCGTGCGTGATATGCAGAGCAATGCGATGAGTCACCATTATCTCGACAGCCCGATTTTAGGTCATGGTATCGGCTACTTTATTCCGACCCTGATCCGCTCTCCCGAGTCTCCTTATGTTTACGAGAACCAGACGCAGTCAATGCTGATGGATATGGGCTTTGTCGGGGGTGCCATTTATCTGCTGGTTATTGCGCTGGTTATCTTTGGCTCGTGTTATAACCGGTTTGAAACCCGCTTTATCAATATTGCCCTGACCTTTGGCTTCCTGGCGCTGTGGATGGCGGGCGGAATGTTCAACCCCCTGCTCTTTGGTGCGTCGGGGGGGCCATTCTGTTCTTCTGTGCACGACACCATGCGGTGCTCAATCACTATAAGGCAGAGTCGATACCAGAAGGTGTACTGGAGCGGGAAACCCCATGAAGACACGGCTTAAGCCCTTACGCGACAGCGTGTTGTCCGACCAAGACCTGAATGCCAGCCTGAAAGCCGCGGAGATCTACGGATCTCTGCTGCATATGATAGACACCGGCCAGTATGACGATCCGGACATTGAAATCAGGCTCACTCAGCGCGTAGAGGCGGTTTTGCCGCCTTTGCCTGAAGGTGAACCGCAAAAAGACTGCCTGCATATTATTTCCGAGGCCTTTATTATCGGGGGGCATACCCGCCTCATGGAGAAGCTTGGACAGATGCATCCAGGCTCGCCCGATGTGCTCGTAACCCGCAAGGCCGATGAAAAAGCCAAGCTTCGTTTCAAGGATATGTTTGCCGTCGTTCATGAGATAGCGCCCGACACGCTGCTTGATGCCGTGGTGAAGATTCGTGACATCGCGGCGCAATATCAGCGCATTGTGTTGCATATTCACTTTGATGACATCGCGGCGGTGATCGCCTGCGCCCTGGTCAAACAGCGCCGTCATTCGAAAGTGTATTTCCTGAACCATGCCGACCATGCCTTTACCTATGGCAGCTCGGTTGCCGATTACTATTTCCAGTTGAGCAGCTTTGGCGCGCGACTGGATCTCAAAAAGCAGATTATGGGTCAGACGTCGTTCCTCGGCATTCCGATTGCGGATGTAAAACCCGAAAACAGGGCCGAGACGACGGCGCTGAATCCGGCGCTTCACTTTTTCAGCTCGGGCTCGGCCATGAAGTTCCGTCCTTTCCGCGGGGCAAACATGAGTCCGTTAATCACCCGTTTGCTGAATGAAGCGCCGAATTCAACCTTCACACTGGTCGGCATCAACTTTGCCGGTAACGTGTGGCTCTGGCCCCTCAAGCTTCGTTTTGGAAAGAGGTTGCAGGTACTGCGCCTCCTGCCTTATGACCAGTTTATTGCACGTTCGCGTGAAGCCGATTTCTATGTCGACAGCTACCCTTTCCCGGGCGGTACGGCTTTTGCCGAGCAGGTTCTGGCCGGCAAGAGAGGGATTGGTTTAACGTCCAGCGTACAAGGTTATTCACCTGCCGATAAACTGAAAAGAAGAAATGTCGAAGAGGTTGTTCAGACGATCAAGGATTATCGTGATGAGGGCGTTTTCGAAGAAATTATCGCAGTTAATGGCTATGAAGCGGTGAAAAAGCGCTATCTTGCGTGCCTATATGACAATGAAAAGAGCACACTGGATATGGAAACCCTGGTGCCGTGGACGGGTGATACTGATTATCTGCGCGTGCGCAACAGCATATTTATGCCGGTTTATCCGCAGGTGATGCAGTACGTATATACTCACCACAGGAAACTATTCTGGCATATATATCTGCACTTCTCGCTTTTTAATAAAACCTATTTCACCCTGAACCGTCTCAAGGCCTTTGCCCGAACGACATTAGGTGCCGTCAAAAAAAAATGACGTGACATCAAAGGGTCGCCAAAACAGGTCAAAAATTGTCAGGCTGTTGCAGTAATCCTAAAAGTCGCCCATTTCCATTTTAAAGTTTATTTAACTCCAAAAAATCATATATTATTGGTCTATCAGATTTATCTTTAAGGTAAGCAAGAAAATTGTAAATAAAGATCCTCAGAAAATACATGAGGACGATTGCTAGCGTTTTTTTCCAGGGTTCCCAAATAACGGATGCTTATCTCTCGGGTAAGCATGACGCGAGTAGCGATGTAGTACACATTGATGCTAATACAGGCTTATGAGCATTGATTCTAAGCCTAGAAACATAACTAATCAGAAGGTTAGAGGCGTTATTATGAATTTATTTACACACACTGATGAAGCAGACTCCTTGCAACCGCCACAGCACTCGGTGATTGATCTGGTTACTTTCACCGACGACCGTGGCTGTCTGGTCAGCGTGGAATCCATGAACCAGGTCCCTTTCGAGATAAAGCGACTGTTCTATATCTTCAACACCAATTCCAACCAGAACCGTGGATTCCATGCCCATCGCCGCGACAAGATGTTCCTTATCTGTCTGGTCGGCAAACTGCGTGTGCGTTTGAACGATGGTCACAAGATTAGCGATCACTGGCTGGACAGCCCGTCAAAAGGCCTGCTGGTCAATGATCTGGTTTGGGTTGAAATGCACGATTTCAGCAAAGACTGTGCGTTGGTTGTGCTCTCTAGCGAGAAATACGACCGCGGCGATTATATCCACGACTACGATGCTTTCCTTGAAGAGGCACAGGCGAAATATGCAAAATAAATATGGTAAAACCATTTTGCTACGTCCCGTAGAAGTCAGTGATTATGAATTTGTACACAGCCTGCGCGTTGCGCCAAAAAGTGTTCAGTTTCTTACTCCGGTCGATAACGATCCTCTGCAGCAGAAAGCTTGGCTGCAAGAGTATAAAAATCGTGAATCCGAAGGGTCGGAATACTATTACATCATTCAGCGGCAGGATAATCAGCAGCCAGTGGGTTCGCTTCGTGCCTACGGTGTTGACAAGGAAGCCGGCGTCGTTAAATGCGGCAGCTGGATCCTGAACGAAAATAAAACCATGACCTCGGCGGTGGAAAGCATCCTGCTGATGGTTGATGCCATGAATGAAATGGGCTTCAAAATCATTATTGTCGATGCCCGTAAAGACAACAGACCGGCGCTGCGTTTTATCAAGAAAATTTCTCATCGCTTCCATAGCGAAGATGAAACGAATGAATATTACGAAATCGACATTCCGGTCATGCTGAGTACTTTCTATCAAGAAAACATTCAATACATCACGCCCGATGCTCCAGAAAAGGACGCGTAAATGATCAATTTCCTCAATTTAAAGCAAATTAATACGCCTTATGCGGATGAGCTTAAAGCAGCCAGTGCGCGTGTAATCGACTCCGGTTATTACATTCTTGGCCCTGAAGTTCGCACTTTCGAACAGCAATTTGCTGAATTTTGTGGGGTAAGATCGTGCATCGGATTGGCCTCTGGTCTTGATGCACTGGTGCTGGTGCTGCGGGCATGGAAACTGCTCGGCAAAATCAAGGACGGTGATGAAGTCATTATTCAGGCCAATGCCTACATTGCCTGCGTACTGGCCATCACTGAAAACAATCTGAAACCGGTGTTCGTTGAACCGGATGCAGACAGCTACAATATCGACGTGACCAAAATCCGTGATGCAATAACCCCGAAAACCCGCGTTATCATGCCGGTTCACCTCTATGGTTACTGCTCACCGATGCCGGAAATCATGGACATTGCCCGTGATAACAACCTGCTGGTTCTGGAAGACTGTTCCCAGTCTCACGGCGCGGCAATTGATGGCAAACGTGCGGGTTACTGGGGCGATGCTGCCGCCTTTAGTTTCTACCCAAGCAAAAATCTGGGCGCCCTTGGCGACTCGGGTGCTGCCACCACTAACGACCCCGAACTTGAAGCCACGCTGCGCGCCCTGCGCAACTACGGTTCTCAGGAACGTTATTACAATATCTATCAAGGTGTTAACAGCCGTCTTAGCGAGATGCAGGCCGCATTGCTTGGCGTCAAGCTTAAGTACTTCTGGAAAGAAGTGGAAGCGCGCCGCAGTATTGCAGAGCGTTATCTGGCAGGAATTACCAACCCGCTGCTCAAACTTCCGCAGTTCGATCAGCGCGAACAACATACCTGGCACCTTTTCGTAGTGCGTACGCAACATCGTGACGCGCTGAAAAGCTTCCTGTATGAAAAAGGTATCGATACGATAATTCACTACCCTCTTCCGCCGTATAAACAACCGGCCTACGCGGAGATGAATCATCTGAGCTTCCCGTTGAACGAAACGCTGCACAACGAGATCCTGAGTATTCCAGCCGATCCGTCGTTGTCGGATGAAGACGTTCAAACCATTATCGACGCCTGTAACACGTTCTCCGTTTAATCTGGTTTCTCGGCGAAGCCTTTTCCTCTGATTAAGACGCGTGTCGCCCTGACACGCGTCTTATGCATCTCGGATCCCGAGTATCCCGACCAGTCTGCCATGCAGAGTGATACTGCCGGATCGATTCTGGCTCTAACCAGAGGTCGTACAGAATTATGTCATTATCCCGCAGACGTTTATTTGGCTGGCTCGTGCCTTCAGCCGTAGTTGGATGGATGGGAGGCAAGGCCCAGGCGCAGACGCGCGAACCCTTGCAACATGCACAGGCTGCACAGTCCAATGCCTCGGCCACGGTGCAACAATTGAATTCCAATACGGGCGCGGGCCTTTCCGGTTACGCCGTTCGTCAGAAATATACCCGTGGCACCGTCGGTGCAAAACTCAATCATTTCATTACCATTGAAGATTTTGCCGATGACCAAAGTGCCGCCGGAGACTGGAGCTCGGCCATTCGGGCCGCTATCGATTACGCCATTCAGGCGGGTATCCACGATGTCTACGGCACCGGCACCTATACGCTGAGCCGTCCGATTGTCATTACCGGCGAGCTTGCCAGCAATGGCCTGAACATCAGTCTCTCGCACCTGATTGCCAACAAGGACTGGCCGTCCCATAACTCGCTCTGGGATGCCACGCCGATGATTGTCATTGGTGACAAGTCTTCGAATATCACCGGTCTTAATCTGCGTATCAATATGCTCAATGGCGGCGGTCGGGCCGACGGCATAAATGCACGCGATGCCGGGTTCTCGCTGTCTCATCTGCACATCGGCGATGCCCGCAACTGTATTCGCGTGGTGGCCAACGGTGAACAGACCTGGCCAAACGCCTCGGTACAGATTACCGGCGATTTCTGGACCGAAAACTGGATGGGTATTTATCTTTCCAGAGGCACCAAAGGCACTACGCCGATTTCCGAAGCCTGGAAGATTAACGTCAAATTCATCGCCAATAACCGTTACGGCGGCATTCTTCTACGCGGTGGTTCGCAATATACCCAGATAGCCGGCGATCATGATTTCAACGGTCGTTATCTGTCGATGCTTCAGGTTGACAGTCTGCAGGGGCTACGCAGAGGCATGGCCATAAACAGTGGTCGCGGCCGCTGTGAAGTGTTGATGGCCTTCGAAGATCAGCAAAAGTTCTACGTCATGCTGATGGAAGCGCAAGACGTTTCCGTGGGCCAGGGCAAGAACAGCAGCTTCAGTAAAGGCCAGACCCTGTCCTCTTCCAGCGCCGGTGCGGCAAACCGCAAAGTGCTGGCGGTGCATCGCTGCGGCGACAACGGGTCGGGTTCGAACTTCGTGGATATCCTTCATGACTTCGAAGGTGAACCTTTCGCCAAGGTTCAGGCCGTCATGGGTTATTGCAGCGGAATCTTTGGCTCGTTGATGTACACCTCCTTCATTACCGGTCAAAGCAGCTTTTCTGCCACCACCGATAACCTCCGTGGATTAGGTATTACCAATTCCGGCACTATGCTCTCTCTTTATAATAAAGCGGAAAGCGATGCGCCTTTTGCCAATGTAAATGCAGACTTCGTCAATTTTAAGAAAAAGCTGTATATGCAGGCGCGACTCTATGAAGGTATTGGGGTTGCGCAAATAATTGGCCGCTCTGCATCGGAATTTACGACCCTTTTTTCTTTGGAAGAATCTTCGGAAGATCGTTACATTCAAGAATTAAACCTTTATAAGGTTTATATCAAAACGAATGTGCTGGGTGTAGCAGGCGAATTTTTGATTAGTTTGTCTTCGGACGCTTCTGCAAAGGAGCCGATGGTTGCTCAACCTATCATTTACAATGAGAGCGTTTTTGCGTGGCGAGTGTCCGGCAACAACTTTCAGGTCCGCCAGGATGCCATGCCTGAAATGCATTTTGTCGCGAACATTCTTCGCGTCTAGAAGACCCTTACATATTTGAAAAACGTGCCTTTTTTGATATAAAGCAGTAATCTCGGACAGGTGTTCGACTTTATCGGCCAGTGCAGGACACAACAAGGAACCCGCATATCGACCTACATCATTGAAGCAAACGGCCTATGCCGAAGGGGCTGTTTAGCGACCCTTGAGCTGCTAACACTTGTTTATACAGAAATTCTTTTAAGCAAAATTCCATAACCACATTGATTGCGGGATTAACAATGTCAGAGAAACGAGACGCAACATTAGCCAAGATAGAAACAAATTCCAATAACCTGGATTTAGGGCGCTTATATGGCGGGATCCTGGATGACCGCTGGCTGGTGATTATTACCGTCATAGTCATGATGGCATTTGGCGTGGTTTATTATCTTTTCGCCACTCCGGTCTATAGTACGGATGCGATGGTTCAGATTGAGAGCAATGGAAGCTCAACCATTCTGAACGATATTTCCAAACTGATGCCAAGTGGTCAGACTAAAACGGGCGCTCAACTGAAATTAATCGAGTCTAAACTCGTTCAGTTCAAAACCATCCGTGATCTCCATCTGGACATTCAGGTACAAGAGCACTTCTTCCCGTTCTTCGGTAAGGGATGGGCGCGCATGACTCACAAACCGGTCAACGAGATCGATGTGAGCAAACTTGAAGTCCCGGAATCCCAGCTCGGTCAGATTTTTGTTCTTAAAGTGACCGGCCCGGACAGCTATAGCCTGAGCAACAAAGATTCCGTTCTGCTGGAAGGTAAAGTGGGTCAGGAAGTGGTTAAAGGCCCGATTACCCTGCATGTCGATTCAATGAACGCGGCAGTCGGCACCACCTACACCGTCAGTAAAATCCCGATGCGTGCTGCCTACGATCAGCTGGTTGGCCGTTTGAAAGCCATGGACTCAGGGGTTGATACCGGTATTATCGAACTATCGATGAACGGTGCAAACCCGATTCAGGACCAGAAAGTTCTGAACAGCATTGCCAACAACTTCCTGCTGCAAAACGTGGAGCGCAACTCTCAGGAAGCGGCCAACAGCCTGACCTTCCTGAAAGAGCAGCTGCCGCTGGTACGTAGTGAACTGGACCGCTCTGAAGATCGTCTGAATGCGTATCGTCAGAAACGCGATTCCGTGGACATGAACCTCGAAATCCGTTCTGCGCTCGACACCATGGTCAACCTCGATAAATCAATCAACGATTTGACCTTCAAGGAAGCCGAAGTTTCCCAGCTTTATACCCCGTCTCACCCGACTTACCGCGCTCTGCTCGAGCAGCGTAAAATCCTTGAAGACGAAAAAGCCAAGCTGAACGGCAAAATCAACTCTCTGCCACAGACTCAGCAAGAGTTGATGCGTCTGACCCGTGATGTTGATTCGCAACAGGAAATCTTCGTGCAATTGCTGCGTAAACAGCAAGAGCTGAGCATCAATAAAGCCAGTACCGTAGGCGATGTCCGCATCATCGACTATGCAACCTCTGAAATTGGTGCCGTATTCCCTAAACTGCCTCTGATTGAAATCATGGCCGCGATTCTTGGCGCAATGATGGCGATTATCTTCATCATTACCAAAATCATGATGCGTCGTGGTATCGAAAGCGCACGTGAGCTGGAAGAGCAAGGCATTACTGTTTACGCCAACGTACCGTTTGCCATGAATCAGGGACGCCTGGCGTCTATACCGTTTATCGGTTCGCTGACGGGCAAGAACAAGTACGAGCAGAAAACCAAGGAAGTGCTGGCCATTACCGACCCGGCCGATTTGACCGTCGAATCCCTGCGTAGCCTGCGTACCAGCCTGCACTTCGCGATGATCGAAGCCAAGAACGACGTATTGATGATTACCGGTGCCGTACCGCATGCCGGTAAGAGCTTTATCTCCGTCAACCTGGCGAGCGTTATCGCACTGACCGGCAAAAAAGTTCTGTTGATCGATGGCGACATGCGTCGTGGCTCGGCGCACGACTACTTCGGTTTCAACCCGCGTGTGGGTCTGTCTACCGTACTGGCAGGACAGAAAGACATTTCGGAAGTGATTCATACCTCCGAAATCCCGAGTCTGCACGTGTTGACCCGTGGTCGCACTCCGCCAAACCCGGCCGAGCTTTTGACCAGCAAGCGTTTCAGCGATCTGCTTGAGTGGGCCAACCAGAACTACGACCTGGTGGTTATCGATACCCCGCCAGTGCTGTCTGTTACCGACTCCAGCATCATCGGTCAGCTGGTCGGCACCACCTTGATGGTTGCGCGTTTCGAGCTTAACACCGTTAAAGAAGTGGAAGTCAGTATCAAACGTCTGGAACAAAGTGGTGTTGAAGTCAAGGGCTGTATCCTGAACGCCATCGTTCGCCGCTCTGCAAACTACTACAGCCAGAACTACAGCTATGACGCGTTCTACACTTACGAGTACAAACGTCATATCGATAAAGACTAGTCGTCAGATAATCTTTAAGTTCTGACCGAGTTGTTAAGACATTAAAAGAGCCAGGCTGAATACATGCCCGCTGCCCTTCGAAGACGAGGGTGACGGGAAGTAAAATGTATTCGGTACTGGCATTTTTTTACCCTCTAGACCACAAATCGAACGTTAACGATGAAACGATATATAGATAAGTTATTTAGCAGCGCGTTTTTACGGAATATTTCGTGGAATTTTCTAGGTTATGCCCTGCCGGTGCTTGTCGCTATCGTCATGATCCCGGTGCTGTTGCGTCACACTGGTCTTGAACGATTTGGGGTATTATCGCTAATCATCGTGATTATCGGCTCCGTGACCATTTTCGATTTCGGGATCACCCGTTCGGTCACCAACTCGGTAAGAAAGTATCTTGATGAGCAAAATGAACGGTCGATGCTGACCGTGATAAAAACGGGCTGGTTTATTATTACCGCCGTTATTTTGATTATCTCTGTACTTTTCTGGGTGGAAAGCCAGTGGATTGCCCTGCACCTGTTCAATGTCTCGACGCAGGAAATACGTGACGAGGTGTCCGGCAGCATGGAGATTATCGCTTTCAGCCTGCCCTTCGTCATTGCACAGACGGTGTTTGTCGGGGTCATGGAAGCCTTTGGCGCCTTTAAGAAGATCAGTATCGGCAAAGCGCCCTTTTCGATCCTGATGTATCTAGTTCCGGTGATTATCTCTTTCTACACGCCGAGCCTGTTCTGGTTAACCCTGTCGCTTTGTCTGCTGCGCTGCATCATGGCCGTGGTCTTCTATATGATGATGAGCAGCGAAATCCGCAAAGTCACGCCTATCAGCATTTTTGGCGTGTCGATGTCAAAAGCCATCACGCTCGAACTGGTGAAATACGGCGGCTGGATTTCGGTGGGTAATATCATTGCGCCCATCATCTTGTATATTGACCGCTTCTTTGTGGCATCCATCGTGGGCGCCAGTGTCTTTGCCTACTACACCACGCCTTACGATGTTGTTTCCCGCGTGGCGATTGTCACGGTAAGCGCCTGTGGCGTTCTGTTCCCTGTGCTGGTGTCCAAGATATCGACCGATGTTCGCAGCGCCAACAGCTATTTCAACAAAGTGATGCTGGGCATATTTGCGGTACTGGTTATCCCTGCGGTCGCGGGGATATTTCTGTCGAAGTGGTTCCTGTCGGCGTGGATAAGCCCTGATTTTGCCGAGCATTCATGGATTATCTTCTCGATGTTCCTGGTCGGTTATCTGATTCACGGCCTGGTGCAACCGGCCTTTATCTGGATTCAGGCCTGTGGCAAACCGTGGATTATGGCGGTGAGCATGATTGTCGACCTTATCCTGTACGTTATCTACCTTCCGTGGATGACACACAAATACGGCATTATCGGCGCGGCCATCGCCTGGAATATCCGCGTATTCCTGGGTCTGATAGTTCTGCATGCGCTTCGTTATTTCCTCTATCGACGAGAACTGAAACGCCATCGCGTTATTAAACCGGTTACCGATTCACCGCTCAGCGAATAAATAACGGTTTTACTGACGATATAAAAAATAAAGCCGGTTGGCATCTCACAATGCCAACCGGCTTTTTTATGGGGCTTTTTCAGGCAAGCCTTGAGTTATTTATCACCAAAGTGAATCACTGTACGAATCGATTTGCCTTCGTGCATCAGATCAAAGGCTTCGTTAATGCTTTCCAGCGGCAGTTTGTGGGTGATGAACGGGTCCAGATTGATTTTCCCGGCCATGGCATCTTCTACCATGCCCGGCAGTTGGGTGCGGCCCTTCACGCCGCCAAACGCGGAACCACGCCAAACGCGACCGGTAACCAGCTGGAACCGGACGCGTCTTGATCTCCTGACCCGCACCGGCCACGCCGATAATTACGCTTTCGCCCCATCCTTTATGGCAGCATTCCAGCGCGGCACGCATTACGTTCACGTTGCCGATACATTCGAAGCTGAACTCCACGCCGCCGTCGGTCATCTCGACAATCACGTCCTGAATCGGCTTGTCGAAGTCATTGGGATTGATGCAGTCGGTGGCACCCATTTCGCGCGCCAGCTGGAATTTACCCGGATTGGTGTCGATGGCAATGATGCGCCCCGCCTTGGCCTGCACCGCACCCTGGATAGCCGCCAGCCCGATACCGCCCAAACCGAAGATAGCGACGTTATCGCCCTCTTTCACTTTTGCCGTATTGTGAACCGCGCCGATGCCGGTGGTCACGCCGCAGCCCAGCAGGCAGACTTTTTCGAGCGGGGCCTCAGGGTTGACCTTGGCGAGCGAGATTTCGGCGACCACGGTGTATTCGCTGAAGGTGCTGGTGCCCATATAGTGATAGATAGGCTCACCGTTGTAGGAGAAACGGGTGGTGCCGTCCGGCATCAGGCCTTTACCCTGTGTGGCGCGTACGGCCTGACACAGGTTGGTCTTACCCGATTTACAGAATTTGCATTCGCGACACTCGGCGGTATAAAGCGGAATGACATGGTCGCCCACTTGCAGGGAGGTCACGCCCTCGCCGACTTCGACCACAATACCGCCCCCTTCGTGGCCCAGCACCGCCGGGAACACGCCTTCAGGATCATCGCCGGACAGAGTGAAGGCATCGGTATGACATACGCCCGTATGGGTAATTTTTACCAGCACTTCGCCTTTCTTCGGCGGAGCAACGTCGATTTCGACAATTTCCAGCGGCTTGCCAGGACCAAATGCTACGGCTGCACGTGATTTCATAATGCTTCCTAATGAAGAGTTTACAGATGACCTTTCGCCAACGGCAGAAAAGGCTATTTCAAGTATGAGCGGATGAGCGTGGAGATTTCATCCGTGTATTGGGTTCGTTCTTTCAGCGACGGCTCTTCGGACAACAGGGTGTCGCGCAGATGGATCTCCATCATTTCGGCCATCAGGCCGTTTGCCGCGCCGCGAATGGCGGCAATTTGCTGTAGCATCGCCACACACGGCGTATCACTGCCGAGCGCGCGTTCAAGGGCTTCGACCTGACCGCCAATGCGACGGATACGGGTTAACACCTTCTTCTTGTCTTCTGCTGAATTTGGCATGGCGACGTCCTTTATACTATAGGGGGTATAGTATATTTTTCTAAAGTTGATGGCAATAATGTGTTTCTTCCCTTGTAGAGTAGAGTCCCCTGACAAAAGAGAAAGGCCCCGAGGCGGAGTTATCCACTTCGGGGCCTGTTTTTTACAGCGCTTTAGGGATTATATGGCGCGTTGGGCACGCGGCTATCGACCGCGAGACGCGATAATCTCGTCCGCCACGTTGCGCGGCGCTTCGGCGTAGTGATGAAACTCCATGGTGTAGGTGGCACGTCCCTGCGACATGGAGCGCAGCACGGTCGAATAGCCGAACATTTCGGAAAGCGGAACCTCGGCTTTGATAAGCTTGCCGCCGCCGCCGAGAATTTCCTCCATGCCCTGCACCGTACCCCGACGGGAAGAGAGGTCGCCCATTACGCTGCCCGCGTAGTCTTCCGGCGTTTCCACCTCGACATGCATCATCGGCTCGAGAATGACCGGACTCGCCAGTCTTGCCGCCTCCTTGAACCCAAAGATAGCCGCCATCTTGAACGCCATCTCGGAGGAGTCAACCTCGTGTGACGAGCCAAACGTCAGCGTCACCTTCACGTCGACCACCGGATATCCGGCCAGCACGCCGCTGCTCAGCGCCTCGACCACGCCTTTTTCAACCGCAGGAATGAATTCTCGCGGCACGACGCCGCCTTTGGTGGCATCGACGAAGGCGAACCCCGTGCCCGACGCCTGCGGCTCCAGCGTAAAGACCACATGGCCATACTGGCCCTTACCGCCCGACTGGCGCACGAACTTGCCGTCTACGTCTTCGACTTTGCTGCGCACCGTTTCGCGGTAGGTAACCTGCGGCTTACCGATGTTTGCCTCCACGCCAAACTCGCGCCTCATGCGATCGACGATGATCTCCAGATGCAGCTCGCCCATGCCGGAGATAATCGTCTGCCCGGACTCCTCATCGGTACGAATACGAAACGACGGGTCCTCCGACGCCAACCGCTGCAACGCGATACCCATTTTCTCCTGATCGGCCTTGGTTTTCGGCTCGATAGCCTGCGAGATAACAGGTTCCGGAAACTCCATCTTCACCAGCGTGATTTGCGCATTCGGGTCGCACAGGGTTTCGCCCGTGGTCACCTCTTTCAGCCCGACACAGGCGGCGATGTCACCGGCGCGGATCTCGTCCACCTCATGGCGCACGTTGGCGTGCATCTGCACGATTCGCCCGATGCGCTCCTTCCTGCCGCGCACGGGGTTGTACACGCTGTCCCCTTTCGACAGCACGCCCGAATAGACGCGCACGAAGGTCAGCTGGCCGACGTACGGGTCGGTCATCAGCTTGAAGGCCAGCGCCGAGAATTTCTCGTCGTCATCCGCCTCGCGATGCACCTCGTGGCCGGCATCGTCGGTGCCCTGCACCGGCGGAATGTCCAGCGGTGACGGCATCAGTTCCACCACCGCATCCAGCATCCGCTGTACGCCCTTGTTCTTGAACGCGCTGCCGCACAGCATCGGCTGAATTTCTCCGGCTACCGTGCGTTGACGCAGGCCAAAGGTAATTTCGTCTTCGGTCAGCTCGCCGCCTTCGAGATACTTGTTCATCAGCTCATCGGACACCTCCGCCGCCGCTTCGACCATCTTTTCGCGCCAGGCTTCGGCACTGGCCTGCAACGCCGCCGGTATCGGCGCATAGCTGAAGGTCATGCCCTGCGTCGCGTCGTCCCACAAAATCGCCCGCATCTTGCGCAGGTCAACCACGCCGATAAAGTGCTCTTCGCTGCCGATAGGGATCACTATCGGCACCGGATTGGCTTTCAGGCGGTCGATCATCATCTGCCGCACGCGGAAGAAGTCCGCGCCCGGCCGGTCCATCTTGTTGACGAACGCCAACCGCGGCACGCGATATTTATTCGCCTGTCGCCATACGGTTTCAGACTGTGGCTGCACGCCACCGACCGAGTCGTAGACCATGACCGCGCCATCCAGCACCCGCATCGAGCGCTCCACCTCGATAGTGAAATCCACGTGACCGGGCGTGTCGATGATGTTGATCCGGTGTTCGTCAAACGAGTGATCCATGCCGCGCCAGAAACAGGTGACCGCCGCCGAGGTAATGGTGATGCCGCGCTCCTGCTCCTGCTCCATCCAGTCCGTGGTCGCACCGCCGTCATGCACTTCACCCAACTTGTGGTTCATGCCGGTGTAGAACAGGATGCGCTCGGTGGTCGTGGTTTTACCGGCGTCGATGTGGGCCGAGATACCGATATTGCGGTAGCGCTCGATGGGCGTTTTGCGAGCCATATAATGTCCTTAATAGAGGATGGCCGAAGAGGAGGCGGGAAACGTGTCCCGTCGACGAGTCCCGTTCCCGGGACAGCAACATACTACAACTGTACGAGTATATTCGAACAATAGTTTCTTGCTATCGAAGTCATCGACGACTCGCCACGCAATACAGGCCGGAAAAAATTTCCCTTCGCCTCTTTCTGCGCGTTTACTTGAGTATAGCGCCGCCAGACAAGACACTCACAGAATCAAATAGTCCAGCAAATCATAGATATAAGAAAAACATATGACCATAACGAAAATTATTTCCTTATATTGAATTCGGTCTGTAACCACACAGTATTGGAAAATACAAAAAACAATAAGGCTCGGTCACACCATCAAGAGCACGCAATGAGGCACAGGATGTAACCATCTCAAACATTTGGCAGGATTATCTATGAATCAATCTTCTACAGCGCGCTCCTCCCTTGGTAACACACTCTCGGGTCCCCAGGTCACCATGATTTCCATCGCCGGTATCATCGGCGCAGGCCTGTTTATCGGATCCTCCAACGCCATCGCGACAACCGGTCCAGCGATACTTATCTCTTATGCCCTCACCGGATTGCTGGTCATGCTGGTCATGCGCATGCTGGGTGAGATGGCCGTGCTACAGCCTGATTCCGGCTCGTTTTCAACCTACGCCACGCGCGCCATCGGCCACTGGGCCGGATTCACCATCGGCTGGCTTTACTGGTGGTTCTGGGTGCTGACCATCCCGGTCGAAGCCATCGCCGGTGCCGATATTCTGCACAGCCTGTTCCCTGCCGTTGCGTCTTGGGAATTCGCTGTCGCCATCATGGTGCTGCTCACCGTGACCAACCTCGCCAATGTCAAAAGTTTCGGCGCGTTCGAATTCTGGTTCTCGATAGTCAAAGTGGCGGCAATCATTGCCTTTATCGTGATTGGCATGGTGGCCGTAACCGGTTACTGGCCTCTCGCCAACGTTCACGGGGTTTCGCGCCTCTACAGTGAAGGCGGCTTTATGCCCCACGGCTTCGGCACGGTGCTGGGCGGCGTACTGGTCACAATTTTCTCTTTTTTCGGCGCTGAAATCGTTACCATTGCCGCAGCCGAGTCGAAAAATCCGGCGCAGCAGATCCGCCGCTCGACCAATCTGATGGTGTGGCGCATTGCGCTGTTTTATCTGCTTTCCATCTTCCTGGTGGTGTCTCTCGTCAGCTGGAACGATCCTCAGCTCAAGGCGCAGGGAACCTTCCAGTTCATGCTGACCTCGCTAAACCTGCCGGGCGCGAAGCTGATTGTCGATATCGTGGTGTTTGTCGCCGTTTGCAGCTGCATGAATTCGGGTCTGTATACCGCCTCGCGCATGCTGTTCTCGCTGGGCCAGCGCGGGGATGCGCCTTCGCAGGTGAAAAAATCTCAGCCAACGGGGTTCCCGCGATGGCCGTGCTCGCCTCGACGCTGGCAGGTTTTGCCGGTTGCGTCGCCAACTATGCCTTCCCGAATCAGGTGTTCGATTTCCTGCTGTCGACCACCGGGGCCATTGCGCTGATTGTCTATCTGGTTATCGCGATTTCGCAGTTGCGCATGCGCTCGCAGCTTGAACGCAACGGCATGTCGCCCGAATTCAAGATGTGGTTGTTCCCGTGGCTGACCTGGTTTGCGATCTTTATCATCGTCGCGGTGCTGGGCTACATGATTATCTCGCCGGACTACCGCTATCAGACGCTGATGTCGTCGCTGGTAACACTCATCATGGTGGCCTGTAGTCTGTATGTCACACGCAATCGCAAGGCGCAGGATGTGGTCAAGATTGTCGGCAGCCAGAAAAATGCGCCGGCGCTGCGTCGCTCATGAACAAAGTGTGCGCTCCTCATCATCCTTGAACGCCGGTTGATGCTGATTTATCAGGCATTCGCTAAGCTTGAGTGATCAAGGGAATAAATGATGACAGGCAGAGGCATAACGATGAGCAATGTATTGATCTCCCCCGACGAGATTCGCGACCGGTTTTCAAAGGCCATGTCGCAGATGTATCAGCAGGAAGTGCCGCAGTACGGTACGTTGTTGCAGATTGTCAAAGAGACGAATGCCGCCTATCTGAACCGGCACCCGAACACCTTTACGGCGGATCTCGAGGTGTCAGAGCGCAATCGACTGGACGTCGAGCGCCACGGCGCGATTCGACTCGGCACGGCGGCCGAACTGGCGACCATGAAAGACCTGTTTGCCGTGATGGGCATGTCGCCGGTCGGCTATTACGACCTCTCGGCGGCGGGCGTGCCCGTTCACTCCACGGCGTTTCGTCCGGTGGACGAAGCCTCGCTGCTGCTTAACCCCTTCCGCGTCTTCACGTCGCTGTTGCGACTGGAGCTTATCGATAACGCCGACCTGCGCGACACGGCGCGGCGCATCCTCGAACAGCGGGAGATTTTCTCGCCCCGCGTGCGCGAACTCATCGAGCAGGCGCAGCAGGCAGGCGGACTTACTACAAATCAGGCCGACGATTTTGTCTCGGAGGCGCTAAAGACCTTCCGCTGGCACAGCGAAGCACAGGTCAATCTCGAGACTTACAACGCCCTGCTCGCCCATCACCGACTGATAGCCGACGTGGTGTGCTTCAAGGGACCCCATATCAATCATCTCACGCCGCGCACGCTGGACATCGACCACGTACAGCGGATCATGCCGGATTACGGTATTACGCCAAAAGAGGTGATTGAAGGGCCGCCGCGTCGTCAGGTGCCGATTCTATTACGTCAAACCAGTTTCAAGGCGCTCAGTGAACAGATTCGTTTTACCGATGATGAAACTGGCAAACATACCGCGCGCTTTGGTGAAATCGAGCAGCGCGGGTTGGCGCTCACGCCGAAAGGACGCGCGTTGTATGACCAATTGCTGCTGGCGGCATCGGCAAGCGGAAACGCACAGGACAACGACAGCCACCAGCGCCATATTGAAGCCGCGTTTGCCGATTTTCCGGATGACAAAGAGGCGCTGCGGGCTAAACAGCTCGGGTATTTCCGCTATCGGTTGACGCCGGGTGCCACCATTCCCGAACACAACGTCTCGCGCGACAATCTTGAAGATCTGATTCACGCGCGGGTCGTCACGTTCGAGCCTATCGTGTATGAAGATTTCCTGCCGGTCAGCGCGGCGGGTATTTTCCAGTCGAATCTGGGCAGCGACAAAGGCGCGGTCAGCAGCGGCAACCCGAATCAGGCGGCGTTTGAAGCCGCACTGGGTCGGGCGGTTATCAACGAGTTTTCTCTCTATGCCGCCATCGAAGAGGCGTCGCTGCAAAGCATCTTCGGCGATTAATTCACGAACGGCGGGCCGAGATTTGAGGCGTGGCCCGCCATCCCGGTATTCTTGACTTACCCTTTATAAGCTGCAACTATCCTCGGCAATCAAAGAAGGCGGCCCACCGTGCCTTGTGTCTCCCCCTTATGGAAACTCATTAAGAACCGATGATCGCCAATCACCCCGAACGTGAACAAATCCGCCTCGAAAATGTGCTGAATGCACTGGGTAATCCGCTGCGTCTGGCGGTGGTGCAGATTCTGGCCAACGGCGGCGAACACGCCTGCGGCACGTTGCTGCAAGGATTGTCAAAATCGACGCTAACCCACCACTGGCGTGTGCTACGCGAAAGCGGCGTTATCTGGCAGCGTCCGGACGGGCGGGCGAATCTGCTGTCGCTGCGCCGTGAAGATCTCGATGCGCGCTTTCCGGGACTGCTGGACTCGCTGCTTCATGCGGTCGAGCACGACAGCATTACCGTTGAATCCACCGCACGCCATCTGCGTGAAGACAGGTAGACGGTTCTGTTCGCCTTCTGTTATCGGCCATAAAAATCCAGCCTTTGGTTATCTCCCTCCTCGAGCTGACTTTTTACCAGCTCGCAAAACGTGGTGATCATCGCCGAACTCTGGCTGTCCTTGCGCTGTCCCCCTTTTCGATAGGCCAGATACAGCGGCGCGTGCAGCTCGGCCTGTTCCGACAGCGGCAAATAGACCACGCCGTCACCGCCCAGTCGCACCATGCAGGCGGGCACAATCGAGACGCCCAGCCCCGCACCGACCAGACTGAGGCACGACGTGAGCCGCGGCGCTTCCTGCACGATGCGCGGACTGAATCCCGCCCGATAGCAGGCCGCGAGAATGGCGTCGTACAGCCCTTGTCCTGCGGGTCGCCGGTAGAGAATAAACCCTTCATTGATCAAGGTATTCAGGGCGACTGGCCCGCTATGCTGCTGCACGAGGGGATGTCCGTCGGGCAGCGCCACCATCATCGGCTCCTGCAAGATGCGCTCGATTTTAAGCTCCGGCATACCCAGCACCGGCGTGCGCACGAAGGCGACATCCAGCGTGCGATTTACCAGCGCCTGCAACAGTTCGGTACTGCCCGACTCTTCGAGCTGCGCCGTCACCTGCGGATACACTTCGCGATAACGGCGCAACACGTTGGGCACGAAGGCGTGCAGTGCTGCCGAACTGGTAAAACCGATGCGAATATCGCCCTGCTTGCCTTCGGTGGCGCGCAGCATGGTGGCACCCAGGCTATCGGCCTGCGCGAGCAACGCTTTTGCTTCCTTGAACAATACCTTGCCGATATCGGTGGGTTCCACGCCGCGCGGGTATCTCGACAGCAGCTTGACGCCAAATTCATCCTCCAGACTCTGCAACAACCGCGTCAGCGGAGGCTGCTGGATAAAAAGCCGTTGGGCGGCGCGGGTGATATTGCCCTCTTCCACGACCGTGACAAAGGCCTTCAGTCGTCGTAAATCGATCGTTGCCATACCTTTCAGGTATCCTTTATGTTCTTCAAATGCATTAGACAGCAGCATACACCGCAGGCATCATAGTTAAAAACATACCTCAATTAACTTTAGACAATTATCGAGCACCTTCATGCCCGCACCCGTTGAAAGCCAGATGAACAGTGAACAGACGTTGCAACACCACGGCGTAACGCCGGACTGCCGCGCGCTGTTTTTTGGTTTCTTTATTCTCGGCCTGACCGGTTTCGGCGGCGTCCTGCCGATGGCGCGACGATTGATCGTCGAGAAAAAACAGTGGTTAAGCGGGGATGCGTTCACCGAACTGCTGGGCCTGTGTCAATTTCTGCCCGGCGGCAACATCATTAATCTGTCGGTGGCGCTCGGCAACGAATTTCACGGACTGCGCGGGGCGCTCGCGGCATTGCTTGGGCTGATTTGCGCCCCCACGGCCATCGTCGTCGGGCTGGGTCTGGTGTATGCCCGCTATCAGAACGACGTCATCGTCGAGCATCTGTTTGCCGGTCTGGCCGCCGGGGCTGCCGGGCTGCTGCTCTCCACCGGCATCAAGATGCTGCTACCCCTGAAAGGCAAATGGCTGCCGCTGGCGCTGGTTGCCGTCGGGATTGTCGCCATCGCCGGACTACGCCTGCCGATGCTGCTGGTGATGCTGGTTCTTGCGCCCATCAGCATCCTGCTGTACTGGAAGAGTCAGAAATGATCAGTGTATTAATCACGTTGGCGCTGCTGTTTACCCAGCTTTCCGTCATGGCGTTTGGCGGCGGCAATACGATTTTGCCCGAGATGCAGCGCGAAGTGGTGCAGAATCATCACTGGATGAGCGCGCAGGAATTCAGCGCCCTGTTTGCGCTGGCGCAGGCGGCACCCGGCCCGAACATGATGATTGTTCCACTGGTGGGCTGGCAGGTTGCCGGATGGGCGGGTCTGCTGGTGTCTTCGCTTGCCAAGTTCGGCCCGTCTTCCATCATCACGCTTATCGTGATGCGCAGCTGGAAACGCTACAAAGACAAGCCGTGGCGGCGCATTGTGCAGAGCGGACTGGTGCCGGTGACCGTCGGGCTGGTGGTGTCCAGCGGCCTGCTCATCGCCGAAGCCTCGGCGACCAGTCTGGCACTCGGAGGTATTATCCTTCTTTGCACCCTGCTGGCGATGAACAAAAAACTGCATCCCCTGTGGGTGCTGGCTATCGGAGCCGTGCTCGGCCTCCTCTTTGCCTGAATACATGACGAGCCTTTAACAATAGACTCAGTTTTTCACCGCGTTGCGACAATCGACAAGTAGCCTCATGGAAGAAGCGCTTGTCGGTTGACCCCTTCCTTTATCTTTTCCCTGCGCCCAAAAGAAAAAGCTGCCCGAGGGCAGCTTTTGCAATGAGGGTATCGGCAGGATCAGTTTGGAATTTCAGACACTTCTTTGACATCTGCCTTGTTGATTTGCTTCTTCATGCCCCAGGCATCCGTATAGCCAAGCATGCCGGCTTCCGTGTCCATCGGCTTGCCATCGCTGACAATCGTTCGTGCATCATTGGTATGAATCGCATAACTCGTACGGGTACATCCTGTCAGGGCAACAACAGACAGCACAGCTGCAAGCGGTAACAACATTGCCTTTTTCATAGTCAACTCCTTTGGTTAGTTATCTAATTCACTCATGTTGCTAATCTGGTCACGATTGATCTGCTCGGTTTGACCGGTCTGGGCATTTTTATAGGACACCAGACCCGTATCGCTGTCGACCTGCGGTTTACCGTCGGTCACGATAGTGCGGCCATCGGTCGTCTTGATCGACTGATTGGAGGAGCATCCGGTCAGGGTTACGACGGAAAGTGTGGTCAGCACCAGGGCGGCAAGCATTGATTTTTTCATGAGTTTCTTCCTTAAATTGAAAATTATCTAACATTTACCTAGTGTAGTAACTTTTAACGATTTCGCCGTTGGAAAGTGCCAAAAAAGCATTTACTCCTTAATCCAGACGCTAACGCTGCCCGCCTTGCAGCCAAAATGCCCACTGCCTTCCTGATTGCATTCGACCTGATAATCCGCATTGCCGGTGATGTCCTTCCACTGACTGCCGGCAAAGCTGTCGCCGAGAATGATGTCCTTGAATCCCTCGTCGCCGTTGGACATCACCACCACGCAGCCCGGTTTTTCGGCCGTGCCACTGCGCACAAAGGCGATACAGTTGGCATCATCCAGATAATCGGTTTGAATACCCCAGGCATAATCCTGACGGGCTTTGATAAGCGTAGGTAATACATCAACGGCTGGAAGATCGATTTGATGCGTCTGGCCGTCGTCGCCGCTGTCTTCGTAGCTGGCGCTGAACAGGTCAGGATAGAATACGGCGGGCACGCCCTGCTCGCGCAGCAGAATCAGCGCATAGGCCAGCGGCTTGAACCACGGCTCGACCGGAATTTCCAGCGATTGCAGCGGCTGGGTATCGTGGTTGGCGACAATGGTCACGGCGTGCCACGGGTCTGCCTGCACCAGCGTGTTGTCGAAAATTTTGGTCAGGTCGTAGTCTTTGCCCTGCTTCGACGCATGGTGGAAGTTCAGCAGCAGCGGCGCGTCAAACAGCATGGTTTTACCATCGACCTGATGAATATATTGCTGGAGTCGCTCGAGTTCGAAGGTCCAGTATTCGGCCACCAGATACATCGGGTGCGGCGCGGCCTCCTGCAGCTTGTCGATCCACTCCTTGTAGAACCAGGCCGGAATATGTTTGACCGCATCCAGACGGAAACCGGTGCACGGCACCTGCTCCATAATCCAGCGCGCCCAATAGTGCAGTTCTTCGCGCACGGCGTTGTTGCGAAAATCGATATTGGCGCCCATCAGATAATCGAAGTTGCCGAACTCGTCGTCGACCTCCGTGTTCCAGCCTTCGGCGGTGTATTCATTCACAATCTTGAATACGCCGTTTTCGTCGGGATTTTCGATGTGATCGACGCCGCTGAAACACTGATGATTCCAGATGAATTTGGAATATTCGCCCTGACGTCCGGCGAAGGTGAATTTGGTCCAGGCTTCGGCCTGCACCACTTCTTCTTCAATCTCTTCGCGGTTGTCTTCCTTCACACGATTGACGAGGATTTGCTCTTTCTCGTCGGCCCCCATCTTGTGGTTGAGTACCACATCCAGCAGCACGCCCACATTGTGCGCACGCAGTTTTTCAACCGCGGCCACAAGCTGGGTTTTGTCGCCGTATTTGGTGGCTACCGTGCCTTTCTGGTCAAACTCGCCCAGATCGAACAGGTCATAAGTGTCATAGCCTACGGAAGAAGCCCCGCCGTCGCCTTTATAGGCCGGTGGAAGCCACACCATGGTGATGCCCGTATTCGCCAGCCATTCGGCTTTTTCGGCCACTTCAGGCCAAAGCTTTCCGCCTTCCGGATAGTACCAGTGAAAAAACTGCAACAGCGTTGGATTTTCCATTTATGACCTTTCATCGTTGGTGGGGATAATTAGTAATAGACGAGATTTTGACTTTTTAATGGCAAACCGATTTTTAAATTTTTACGCCCCTACCCAGGCGCCCACGTCGTTGGTTTTAATTTCACTTAAAAAGAAAATGCCTCTCATTATCATTTCGTTTATCATCCTTACGCTTTCCCGATACAACCCTGACAAAAGCGCTCATCGGGAGGTTGCGTCTTCTGGGTGATGAGCGACGACACCATAAAAAAATTTATAAAAGGAATCATGATGATGCCGGCTTTTACTCTCAAACGCTCAGCGGTGCTTTGTGCAATAGCCACGTGCCTGCCGCTGACCGTGTTTGCCGAAGACACCCTGGTCGTCAACGCTGCGCCGTCGCAAACGGCCGATGCCCCAACGCAGGGCTATACCGCGAAAAGCAGCAAGGCGGCCACCAAGACAGACACCCCGTTGATAACAACGGGTCAGGCCGTCTCTGTGATTACCCGTCAACAGATTGACGACCAGCACGCCACGACGGTCAACGCCGCGCTGAATTACACGCCGGGCGTATTCACCAACTTTGCCGGAGGAGCCACGCGCTACGACACCGTTTCGCTGCGGGGTTTCCACGGCGGAGATGTCGATAATATCTTCCTCGACGGCCTGCGCATGCCCACCGACGGCGGCAGCTACAATATCGTGCAGGTTGACCCGTGGTTCCTCGAACGTATCGACGTCATCAAAGGCCCGTCTTCTGCGCTGTACGGACAAAGTATTCCGGGCGGACTGGTGATGGAAACCAGCAAGCGACCGCAGTTTGCCAGCGAAAATCATCTCCAGCTTTCGGGCGGTAACTTCAATACCCGTGGCGGCGCATTCGACACCACGGGAGCCATTGACGACCAATGGGCCTACCGTCTGACAGGACTGACCCGCAGCAGTGATACGCAATATGACCACCAGCGCGAAGAGCGCTATTCGCTGTCACCGCAACTGCTGTGGCAACCCGATGAAAATACCTCGCTGCTGCTGCGCGCCTATCTGCAAAAGGATCCGTCGGGCGGCTTTCACTCAGCGGTACCGGCGGATGGCAGTATTTACACATTGCGTGGCGACAAGCTCGGACGCGGTTTCTTTGATGGCGAAAGCGCACGCAACGCCTTCAAACGCCGGGAGCAAATCTACAGCTATGAATTCCAGCACAGCTTCAATGACGTCTGGTCGTTTCGCCAGAAACGCCAATTACACCCACTCCAACACGTCGTTGCAGCAGGTCTATCAGGGCGGATGGAATGCAGATCGCACGTTGTTGAACCGCTACTATTCGGGAGAACAGTCATCGCTGGACTATTTCGCCATCGACAACCAGCTTGAGGCGGATTTCGCCACCGCGGCCCTGCAACATAAAATGGTGCTGGGCTTTGATTTCCAGCATTACACCAACTCGCTGACCGCGCAGAACGGTTACGCCAGCGACCTCGACCCCTATACCGGCGTTTCGGGGGCGATGCGGTGGACCTTTATGGCTCGACGCAGGGCAAGCGCCGCTACCAGCAGGCAGGCGTCTATTTGCAGGACGAAATGATCTACGACCTGTGGCATCTGACCTTGTCCGGGCGTTACGACACGTTGAAGACCCGCAGCAATCAGTATGACAGCCTGTACGACAGCGAAACCCTGAGCGAGCGTAGCGATAAACACTTCAGCGGCCGCGCCTCGCTGCTGTATGCCTTTGAAAACGGTATCTCGCCTTACGTGAGCTACAGCCAGGCGATGACACCGTCGGCGCTGCCCGGTGCCGACGGCACGCTGCTGAAACCGATGACCAGCGAACAGTACGAAGCCGGGCTTAAATATCAGCCGGTGGGCAGCAGCAATCTCTACAGCGTGGCGCTGTATGACTTGACGCAAAAGGATGTCGGCAACCGCGTGGTAGTGGGCAGCTATTATGAACCGGCAGGCAAAATTCACTCTCAGGGGATCGAACTTGAAGCGCGCAGCAAGGTAACGGACCGCCTGAATATTATCGCGGGTTACACCTATAATCGCGTGAAGTTTAAAGATGCCATCGACGGCAGCAACGGCAATACGCCGTATATCACGCCGAACCAGATGGCGTCGCTGTGGGCGCAATACGCGGCGGGCATGGGCGTTAATCTGGGCGGCGGCGCGCGGTTTATCGGCAAGCAGTGGGCGGATAATGCCAATACCCAGCGCATTGCCTCGACCACGCTCTTCGATGCCTCGGTACGGATGGATCTTGCCGAGTTTACCCCCTCGCTAAAGGGCGCTTACGTGCAGCTCAACGTCAATAATCTGACGGACAGGAAGTACGTGGCTGCCTGCTACGGCACTAGCTATTGCTACTGGGGTCAGGAGCGTACTGTCGTGGCGACGGTCGGTTACGACTTCTAATTCCTGCCAGGCCCGGTTAGATGACAAGCCGGGCCTCTCCCCGACCCGCTTTTGCCGGACAGGCAAAAAGTTCAATATTTGTTTAATTTTTGCGAAAGTTTTGGCCTGATTGAAATATTTCTTTATAATTACTCGCCCTGAAAAGTGATTGGTTACACATCTTGATTCACCTTCAAGCAATTGTGTACATACAATATAAGGGTCATCCCGGCAGAATCCTCCCGGTCAAAATCCCATAAACTAGTGCCCCTGCGGCAAGAGTAACATTAAAAAAATATGAAAATGAGCATTCGCGCGATCTTAACATTGGTGTTGGCTGTTGCTGCGTATAGCCAGGCGGCATTCGCCGTCGTCTATCCGTTGCCGGCAAAAAACGGTCGTCTGGTGGGTGAAAACATCACCGTCGTCGTTCCACAAGATAACAAACTGCCGCTCGAGCATTTTGCTGCCCAGTACCAGATGGGCCTGTCAAACATGCTGGAAGCCAATCCGGGTGTTGATACCTACCTGCCGACCTCCGGCACCGTGCTGACCATTCCCCAGCAGCTTATCCTGCCGGACACGCCTCACGAAGGTCTGGTTATCAACAGCGCCGAGATGCGTATTTACTACTATCCGAAAGGCACCAACACGGTCGTCGTGCTGCCTATCGGCATCGGCGAACTGGGCAAAGACACCCCGCTGAACTGGGTTACCTCGGTACAGCGCAAGAAAGCGGGTCCAACCTGGACGCCAACCGCCAAGATGCATGAAGAGTACGCCGCCGAAGGCAAATGGCTGCCGGCGACCTTCCCGGCCGGTCCTGACAACCCGATGGGTCTTTATGCCCTGTATGTGGGTCGTCTGTACGCGGTACACGGCACCAACGCCAACTTTGGCATCGGTCTTCGTGTGAGCCACGGCTGTGTGCGTCTGCGTGATGCCGACATCAAATGGCTGTTCGAAAACGTGCCGGTCGGCACCCGCGTCCAGTTCATCAACGAGCCGGTGAAAACGACCGTGGAGCCAAACGGCGCGCGCTATGTCGAAGTGCACAACCCGCTGTCGGCCAACCAGGAAGAGTTCGACTCCCAGCAGCCGCTGCCTATTACCCTTGCCGGTGGCAATGCCACGCTGATGGCTGACCCGAGCGTCAACCAGCAAGTGCTCGACAAGGCTATCGAACTGCGCTCAGGTATGCCAACGCAGGTCAATTAATTTAGCCCGTGGTCTCTCGGCCCTCCCGGTTCTGCCGCGAGGGCTTTATTATTGCCTGCTTCCTCCCGCCTTCCTCCTTTCCACTCGCCCCGCTCATCCCCGGCCTGCTTACGGCTTTACTTATTTTTTATTCTTCAGTAAAACGGGATGTTCATTTCACCTTCAACCGCGCCGACATCAGGAGCTTTTATGCCGCAACTTTCTGCCAACGCACTGGCAATCCCTGCCTCCGGCATTCGTCGTATCTATGAACTGGCATCCGAACTCGATGATGTCATCCAGCTCAGTGTGGGCGAGCCGGAAAGACCCGTGGCCGAACATATTCTGCAGGCCGGGGCCGACGCCTGGCTCGCCGATGTTACTCACTACACGCCAAACAGCGGCATGGCGTTGCTGCGGGCGGCGATTGCCACCAAGCTTGTGCGCGATAACGGGTATCAGGTGGATGACTCGCGTATCCACGTTACGGCAGGCGGTTCGCAGGCGCTGCACATGGCGATGTCCCTGACGTTAAGCGCGGGCGACGAGATTTTGATCCCCGATCCGGGCTATGCCACCTTTTCGATGATCCCGACGCTGCTCGGCGCGGTGCCGGTGGCCTATCACCTCAAGGCCGAAGACGAGTTCCAGCCGTCAATCGCCAACCTCGAGGCCTGCGTCACCCCGCACACCAAAGTATTACTGATTAACAGCCCGTCGAATCCGCTTGGCGTGGTGTACAGCGCCGAGAAAATTGCCGAGCTGCTAGCCTTCGCCGCGCGCCACGACCTGTGGGTCATCAGCGACGAAGTCTATGAATATTTTACCTCGACGCGCGCCTTTACGAGCGTTGCGGCGCTGGATACCGATGACCGCGTGTTCAGCATCTATTCCGTGTCCAAAACCTACGGCCTGACCGGTGCGCGCGTAGGTTATCTGGTCACTCCGCCCGGCGTCGCCGCGCCGTTTCGCGCCGCTCAGGAGGCGACCGTCAGCTGCGTCAATGCGCCCGCGCAGCTTGCCGTGCTGGCGGCTCTGGAAGGTCCCCAGGATGCCGTGCACCAGGCGCGCGAACACTACGGCAACAATATCGAGGCCGCCTGCGCGGTGCTCGACAAGCTGGGCCTGCACTATCAGCGACCGCAGGGCGCGTTCTATATCTGGATTGATGTTTCGCATGCAAGCGAAGGCGACGTCGCCGCCTGGGCCGAGCATTTCCTGATAACCCAGCGGGTTGCCGTCGCGCCGGGCGTGGCCTTTGGGCCTGCGGGAGAAGGCTGGATCCGCGTCTGTGCCGCAGGCAGGACCGAAGCCCTTCTCACCGCCCTGTCTCGCCTGCCTTCACCCCGCAATATTTAAATGTTGTCCTGCATTGCCTAAATGCAATGCAGGGTCTAAGATTTTCCCGAGTTGATCTAGATCACACTTTTACCGTCTATACTCATAATATCTCTCTGTTTCTACTGATTTACTTCCTTCTCGATTCAGAAGGAAGGGGTTTCTTTGGCAATAATTTAGGGAAAGATAAAGAATGACGAACATTTCTACGCAAGCGGATAGCGATCAACAACCGCAGACCCCCGATACGGTCAGGCAGCGTATTTTCCTGATTGTACTGGTGGCCACCATGGGAGCGCTGGCTTTTGGCTATGACACCGGAATTATCTCGGGTGCCTTGCCTTTCATGACCTTACCCGCTTCACAAGGCGGACTGGGGCTGACCCCTTTCACCGAAGGTCTGGTTTCGTCGTCACTGATTTTTGGTGCTGCATTCGGTTCCTTCCTCAGCGGATACTTCTCTGACCGTTTTGGGCGTCGCATTACGCTGCGCAGTCTGGCCGTGCTGTTTGTTCTGGGCTCGCTCGGCACCGCGCTGGCCCCGGATGTACACATCATGGTGGCGATGCGCTTCCTGCTCGGGATTGCGGTGGGCGGCGGTTCTTCGACCGTTCCGTGTTTATCGCCGAGATTGCCGGGCCTAAACGCCGTGCACCGCTGGTGAGCCGCAACGAACTGATGATTGTTTCCGGTCAGCTGGTTGCCTACACCACCAGTACGCTGCTGAGCTATCTGCTGCACGACGCGCATCTGTGGCGCTATATGCTTGCGATCGCGATGGTGCCGGGCTTCCTGCTGTTTCTGGGTACTTTCTTTGTTCCAGCTTCGCCTCACTGGCTGGTTGCCGAAGGTCGTTTCAAGGAAGCAAAGAAGATCCTCAAACATTTGCGTGATACGCCCAAAGAGGTGCGCAAAGAGCTGGCGGATATGAAACGCCAGTCTGCGGAAGCCCATAAAGGGCCGTCTGCGGGGGAGCTTATCCGCGAAAAGTGGGTGTTGCGACTGCTGATGGTCGGCGCGGGTCTGGGCTTTGTCTGCCAGTTTACCGGCGTCAATGCCTTTATGTACTACACACCTATCATTCTGAAAACCACGGGGCTTGGAACCAATGCTTCCATCGCCGCGACGATTGGTAACGGGGTGGTGTCGGTGATTGCGGTCGTAATGGGTCTATGGAGCGTAAACCGTTACGGACGTCGTCAACTGCTGATGACGGGCCTGACCTTCGTGATTATCTCGCAGGTTTCGCTCGGCATGGTGCTGTCGTTTATGCCGCAGAGCATGCTGCAAAGCTATCTGGCGCTGGCCTGCATTCTGGTCTTCCTGTTCTTCATGCAGATGTTCATTGCGCCGGTTTACTGGTTGCTGATGTCCGAGCTGTTCCCGCAGAAGCTGCGTGGCGTGCTGACCGGCACCGCCGTAGCCTTCCAGTGGATCTGCAACGCCATCGTCGCCTTTGGTTTCCCGGCGATGCTGAGCGTGACAGGCAACAAGACCTTCTTTGTCTTTGCGGTCATTAACGTGGGTTCGCTGCTGTTCGTGATGTTCATGCTGCCGGAAACGCGCGGCAAGAGTCTGGAAGAGATAGAGAACCATATGCGTGAACGCTATGGCGAGCTGGATGCGCAGGAAGCGAAATAGTTTTCAGTGCGTTGAATCTTGATGAGTCCCCCTGTCATGCAGGGGGATTTTTTTGGCGCTTTCGAGAAAGCGTTGCCGGAGTTTACCTACTGTGTGTGAATTATTGCGCTTATCACGCAGAAAAAATCAGATTTACCTTTATGATCGTTCAGTCTTTATTGGCACGTCATCGATGTTGGCACTGCGCCATACAAAAAAGTTTAACGCCTCGCGCGACCATGGATTTCACTTGCTCATCAGAGCATGGAACCGGTTCACGCTGTAATAACATGACGTTGGCTTCTGCCTTCAGTAGCGCAGTAAACTGCTCGGCGCGCAACATGGCTTCAGATTGCGCCAGTTCGCCCGCCTGCATGGCCCGTGTCATCAAATCCGCCAGCTTCTCCATACTCTCCTTCGGACCCGCAGCGCGAAACAGTTCGCCGATATTGGAATTCCCCGCCTCGCCCAGCACACAGCGATAAATTTTAATCGCCTTGTTATCCTTAACCAGCACGCCGAGCATCCGGTTCGCCAAATCGCGTGAGCTTCTGCTCGAACGTCACATCGCCATTGCCATAGGACGAAAGTTCATCGGCGGCGGCGGTCAGCAGGTGCGTGCTGTACGTGCGCACCACTTTTTCAAACAATGCCTCTTTGGAAGCAAAATAGTTGTAAAGCGTTGCCTTGGATCCCCCCATCCTTCTTGCTACTTCATTCATTGAGGTTCTTTCGTAACCCATTTCCTGAAAAAGCTCCGTCGCAGTATCGATAATGGCCTGCCTTCGTGCTTCCGTCAGTGTTCTCATCCTGGCCCCCTATTGCAGTCGGATGTCATCGTTCAATATCACCAAATTTGGAACCGACTAATATTAGCTCAATTTAACGGAATTACTCAGATTTGTAAGGAAGGGGCTGTGCTAAGAGGCGGAGATGCCTCAGGATTTTGACGATTTAATGCGCAGGCGGGGTATTGGGGTTGTGCCCAACACACCCCGCCATTGTTCACTAAAACTTACTTAACTAGAGGGCACCCGTGAGGTACTGCGCCTCGCCAAAGCCGAAACTCCAGTCACCCTTGCTGTTGGTAATAAAGGAGATAAACAGATCACGGCCATCGATATCGCAATGTTTTGCCCATTGCTCTGCCAGCAGTTTCATAAACAGGGTCTTTTGCTCCTCGCTGCGCGGACTGGTAAAGACTCTCACCACCACCAGCTTGTTCGAGCGCTCAAAACCCAGTCCCGTGTCTTGAAATACCATGAAGTTGGCAGGATTTTCGTGAACAATCTGATAACGATCGCGCGGCGGCACGTTAAACGCCTGAAGCACAACCTCATGGGCAACGTCCAGCAAGGTTTGGACTTCTTCGGCCGTGCGGCCCTGGATTAAATCGAATTGAAGTAGTGGCATAGTGACTCCAGTTGAAAAGGGGTTTCTTGTTCGACACCGTCACTTTTACATGTTAACGACCATGGAAAAAGCGCTATAGTTGAAATCATTATTCACTATAGTGAACAATCACGATGAAAGACCTGAAACCCGATGCGTTATGGCATCATTTATACTGGCTCACTGTGTTGGCCGAACAAAAAAGTTTCACTCAGGCAGCGGAACGGCTGGAAGTCAGCAAGTCGGCGTTTAGCCAGAGAATCAAGGAACTGGAAACCCAGGCGGGTGTTGCACTCGTCTCGCGCACAACCCGCAGCGTAAGATTGACGCCAGCGGGGAAAAGCTGGTGTCGGAAATCACTCAGCCCTTCAAAGACATCGAAAAAAGCTTTGTCGGCCTGCGCGATATGACCGGCTCCGTCAGGGGTCTGGTGCGCATCACGGCCCCGGTAGCCTTTGCCCGCCAGCAGTTGCTGCCGCATCTCAACGATTTCCTGAAAAGTTATCCCGAGGTGCGGATTCAACTCGAAGTGGAAGACAGAATCGTGCCGATGGTGAGCGAAGGCTTTGATATCGCCATCCGCCACAGCGACAAGCTGCCCGATACCAGCATTGCGCTGCCCCTTTGCGAGACGCGCGCCATGCTGGTCGCCTCCGGCCACTACCTTGCCACTCACGGCGTGCCGGGTCATCCCGAGGCGCTCATCGACCACGACTGCCTGTATTATCCGCGCGGCACCGAACTTCCGCGCTGGGTATTCGAAAAGGCTGCCGCTCCGGGCCAGGCCGTCAGCGTCAATGTCAGAGGGCCGCTTGCGACCAACAACAGCGAGTCGATTCGTGATGCGGCCATTTCGGGCATGGGCATTGCCATGCTGCCGGATTTCAGCGCCGGCGTGGCGATTCGTGAGGGGACATTGCAGGAAGTTCTGGCCGACTGGAAAATCATTGATGCCTTTGCGAGTAAAATCTGGATCCTTCGCCCCTATAATCGCCAGACACCGCGCGCAGTAACGGTATTTATTCACTGGTTGCAGGCACGTTTCGCCCGTAAATAACGGGCACGGCGTTGCACGGATTATTCCACAAATCCTCAATGGGATAGAAAAAAATAATGTAATACTGTACTGAACGGTACAGTTTTGTTATTTTACCGATATTCCTCGATTACCCTACATTACGGGTCCCCTTAATAAAGACCCTACCCTTTGATCATTCAGGAATGGAATATGAAAACGCATTATCAACCTGCCCCGGCATTTTCGCAGGACGCGTCGCCTCTTACGGCACAGAATCAGCCGTTAAAAGGAAAAACCGCGCTGGTAAGTTACGGTGGCCACGGAGCAGGCAAAACTCAGGCGCTCTTTCTTGCGGCGCAAGGGGCGGCGGTGATTGTGGCCGACAACGACCTCAATCAGGCAGAACAAACGGCCGAAGATATTCGACATGCGGGCGGGCGCGCGATTGCGGTTGCCGTAGATATCAACGAGCCTGCGCAGGCCGCCATGCTGGTAAAATATTCTCCCGGAATATTTGGCGGGCTCGATATTCTGGTCAACTGTACAGGCGAAGTTTATACCTTGAACGATAATCTGCCCCACTCTGGAAATAGCCTGCAAAGCTTGCTTACCGACAATATCAATGCAGCCACATCGGCGCGTAAGCTCTCTATTTCGGACGAATAACGAGGCGGCATTAATATGCACGTCAAGCACTGGCAGCAGTGACGATAATTGTCACTGCTATCAGCTCTTCTTTACGAAAAATGTCTGGAATTAAAACACTAAACTGGCTTTTTTAATCGGCGATAATTGCAGATTGGCGCGAAAATCTTCTCCGAGATATTCTTCGTCGATTAATTGCCTTTTACGCAGTTCAGGCAGCAGTCCGTTCAGCAGTAAATCCTGCTGATCGGGCTGGCCCAGACCATGCAGCGAAATCACGTCCAGAACGCCCGCGTTGAAACGCTCTTCAATCGCATCGGCCAGTGTTTCCGGCGTGCCCGCCACATACCAGTGCCCCGTTTCCTGCGCCTGAATAATTAATTCACGTAGCGTCAGCCCCTGCAACGCGAAGCGCTTGAAGATGTCTGCTCTACCACGACGGCGATTGATCAGTCCGACTTCCGGCAGGAATTTTGGCGGAATAGGCTGGTCGAGGGCAAAATCACGCAGATCAATCTCGCCGCCCAGCATGTCGGCGACCTTGAGTCGGCCCTGCTGATAGTCGATGCGTTCATGTTTTTCCCGCAGCCTGCGCGACACATCGGTGGCGCTCTCGCCAATCACCGAATGGAACGAGTTCATGATAAGCGGCTTGTTGTCGTGTCGGCCATAGGCATTGGCATGCTGGTGCACCCGCTCGACAAAAGAGAGGGCATCGTTGAGCGTAGGCTGCGAGGTATAAATGACTTCTGCATACTTCGCGCCGAGAATCAGCCCTTCGTCGGATTGCCCCGCCTGAAACTGCACCGGACGACCCTGCGGCGGCGGCGGTACGTTTAGCGGTCCCCTGACCTGAAAAAACTCCCCGCGATGGTCAATCGCATGCAATTTACGTGGATCGATACTGACGGACCCGCTGGCGGCACGGCGCACGGCACCCGAGTCGTTGGCGTCGAACAGCGCATTGATGACTTCGATAAATTCGGTGGCACGGGCGTAGCGCGCGGCCGGATTCGGCAAGCCGTGGTCGCCGAAATTCTCTTCGCCCACCGACGAGGTCACCGCGTTCCATCCGGCTCGACCGCCGCTGACGTGGTCCAGCGTGCCAATCAACCGCGCCAGATTGTACGGGTGATGATAGGTGGTCGACACCGTGGCGATAAGCCCGATATGCGAGGTGAGCTGGCTCAATGCCGCAAGCGCCACAATTGGATCCTGACTGCCCGTGCTGCCCGCCAGACCGTCGGGATCGGCCTGCAGCAGATCGGCGGTGAATAAACCGGTAATGCGCTCTTTTTCGGCTATTTTCGCCAGTTCGGCGGCGCGTTCGATACCGGTCTGCGGTCGGGTATCGTTCGAGGCATAAACTACGCTCCCTGCGCCTACCAGCGTCTTTAACCGCCTGCGAGTTTGATTGGTCAAACTGAACTCCTTTTTCCATGCAAAAGTAGTGTCCAAAATAGAGCGCAGGAATTTTTAATCTACGAAGAAAAAAGCATTTTGATACCACAAAAAATAATAAGTCAGGGATTATGGACATTGACCATTTATTGCTATGAATAGCTAAATTCGTTATTTCATCTTCCTTTTGATTTGGTTTGTTATGAGTTCATGCGCGTCCCTGCTGCCTTGGTCTGGCGGCATTTTTCGGGCCGGTGCGCGCCTCAAATCAAAATAAAAAGGAAACTGAAATGGGTAAAATTCGCCGAGTTGGCGCCGTGGCGCTGGGGCTGTCTTTCGCCCTGTCAGCAGGGAGTGCGTCCGCAGAGGCCGCAGGGGATACGCCGGTCAAGGGCGGTACGCTGATATATCTCGAGCAGCAGGCACACACCAATCTCTATCCGCCTGCCGGTGGTTTTTACCCCAACGGCGGCATTCTTAATCAGATTACCGACAAGCTGACCTATCAAAATCCGCAGACGCTTAAGATAGAACCGTGGATTGCCGAGTCGTGGACCACCAACGCCGACAAGACGCAATACACCTTCACACTTCGCCCGAATATCACGTTCTCCGACGGCACCCCGCTCGACGCCAATGCCGTCGCGAAAAACTTCGACACCTACGGCCTTGGCGACAAAGCCCATCACCTGCCGATTTCCGAAGTCATCAACAATTACGATCACAGCGAAGTCATCGATCCGCTCACGGTGAGGTTCTATTTCAAAAAGCCTTCTCCGGGCTTCCTGCAAGGCACCGCCACCATTGGTTCGGGGCTTGTTTCACTCTCGACGCTTGCGCGTAATTTCGATGCGCTCGGCGATGCGCGTCACATCATTGGTTCGGGGCCGTTTGTGGTCAGTGGCGAAACCCTGGGTCGTGAAGTCGACCTGACGGCGCGCAAGGACTACAACTGGGGACCCAAAAACCTGAAACAGCAGGGTCGCGCCAACCTCGATGCCATCAAGGTTATCGTTACCGGCGAAGACAGCGTGCGTATCGGCGCGTTGCTGGCCGGTCAGGCCGACTTTATTCGCCAGGTTCAGGCGTACGACGAAAAGCAGGCCGAAGAGAAGAAATTCCCGATTTATGCGCCTTCAACCCGTGGAGTAAACGACGGCATCTCCTTCCGCCCCGAGAATCCGCTGGTCGCCGACCTCAAGGTGCGTCAGGCGCTGCTGCACGGCGTCAATGCCCAGCAAATTGTCAGCACGCTATTCTCGCCAAACTATCCGCAGGCGACGTCGGTGATTGCCGCCTCGGCGGCGGGTTACGTCAATCTGAGCGACAAGCTGAAGTACGATCCTGCGCTGTCGAAAAAGCTGCTCGACGAGGCAGGCTGGAAGCCGGGTCCGAACGGCATTCGCCAGAAAGACGGCAAGCCGCTGGCGCTGACTATCTATGAATCCCTGCCGCAGCCGCAAAACAAAGAGGTCCTGCAACTGGTCGCGCAGCAGTGGAACGCATTGGGCGTCAAGCTGACGATACTGGCGGGCGATGCGGGCAGCAAAGTGGCAGATAGCCTCGACCCATTCAAGACCCCGGTCAATGTGGTGGAAGTGGGCCGCGCCGACCCGGATGTCATCAAAAGCGAATTTTATCCGACCAACCGCGATGCGCTGCTGCAAGCAGGCGGCCTGAGCAGTAAAACCAAAACCTTCAAGGACGACAAGTTGAATGCGTTACTGGTGGATATCTCGGCCGAAGTCGACCCGCAAAAGCGCCTGACACTCGCCGGTGAGGCGCAGCGCTATATTCTGGACCAAGCCTACGATATTCCGATTTTCGAAGAGCCACAGGTCTTTGCCGGTGCGCCCTATCTGCATGACGAGGCCTTCGAAGCGGTCGGCCGTCCGAGTTTCTACAGCGCGTGGCTGGCTAAACATTAATTTCGGGAGCGGGCGATGAACCACTATCTAAGCGGACGTATCGGTCAGGCCCTGCTGGTGCTGTGGGCCGCGTTCACGCTGTCGTTTGTGCTGCTGCAAGCGCTGCCGGGCGATGCCATCCTCATCAAGTTTCAGGACCCGTCGATGGGGCTGAGTCCGTCGCAAATCGCCGAGATGCGTGCAGCCTACGGTGCCGATTTGCCGCTGTGGCAGGCTTATCTGCATCAACTTGGCAGTTTCCTGCGCGGTGATTTCGGCTTTTCGATTCAGGCTGGCGTGCCGGTGACCAAATTGCTGGTCAGCAACTTTCCGCCCACGTTAAGACTGGCGGTGCTCGGGTTTTCACTCGCCGTGGTGCTGGCGGTGCTGATTGCTTTCGTCTCCCATCTACTGCCGCTTCGCTGGCTGAAATCGGCGTTGTTGAGCCTGCCTTCGCTTTTTATCTCGGTGCCCACTTTCTGGCTCGGGATTGCGCTGATTCAGGTGTTTTCGTTTCGCCTTGGCTGGATCCCGGTTATCAATCCCGGCGAATGGCTGGGGCTGATTTTACCGGTCATCACGCTGGCTGTCCCCATTAGCGCACCGCTGGCGCAAATTTTGATTCGCAGTATCGACAGGGTGCAGACCCAGCCGTTTGTGGCAGTAGCACGCGCCAAAGGGGCCAGCCGCAGCCGCGTGCTGTGGCGTCACGTGGCGCGCAACGCCACCCTGCCCGCGCTGACGATTGCGGGTTTGCTGTTTGGCGAGCTGATTGCGGGCGCGCTGGTCACGGAAACGGTGTTTGGCCTCAACGGCATCGGGCAGCTGACGCAGCAGGCGGTGAACAATCAGGATCTGGCGGTATTGCAGGCTATCGTGGTTATCTCCGCCGCGGCCTATGTCGGCATCAATCTGCTGGTCGACCTGATTTATCCGCTGCTCGACCCGCGCCTTAACCCTTCTGTCGGAGTCCGCTCATGAGCAGCCTGCCCCTATCGAAACATGACAGCGCCGAAAATGCGCAGCTGGCGGCGTTTCCTGCTGCCTCGCGCCGCCGCTTCACGCGCATTCAACCCACGCTGGTCCTCGCCTGGGCCATCATGCTGGTGGTTATTCTGTGGGCCATTGCGCCTCAACTGTTCACCGACTACAGCGGCACGGAAGGTATTGCGGGTGCGCAGCGTCTGGCGCCGGGCGCGGGACACTGGCTGGGCACCGACCAACTTGGTCGCGACCTCTACGCCCGTATCGTCTATGGCGCGTCCCATTCGCTTTCCGGTGCGCTGGTGGCGGTGTTTCTCGGCCTGCTGTTCGGCAGTGCGCTAGGTCTGGCGGCCGCTTCGGTCGGCGGCATCACAGACACCATTATCATGCGCATCGTCGATGTGCTGCTGTCCATTCCCGGTCTGTTGCTCTCCCTGAGCGTCATCATTCTGCTCGGCTTCGGCACAGTGCATGCGGCGATTGCGGTGGGTATCACCTCGGTCGCCAACTTTGCGCGTCTTGCGCGCGCCGAGGCGGTGCTGGTGCGTCAAAGCGACTATGTCGAGGCGGCTTTCGGCAGCGGCGGCACCTTCTTAAGCGTGCTATGGCGGCATATCCTGCCCAACTCGCTGACCTCGGTGATAGCCTTCTCCGCCCTGCAATTCGGCAGCGCGATTCTGGCAATTTCCACCCTGAGTTTTCTCGGATACGGCACACCGCCGCCAACGCCGGAATGGGGACTGCTGATTGCCGAAGGACGTAACTACATTTCAACCGCATGGTGGCTGACCACCTTTCCGGGCATCGTGGTGATTCTCACGGTGCTGGCCGCCAATCGCATCAGCCAGTCACTGAGAAGGAAGCGCGCATGAACGAATCCCTTTCACCGGCCATTGCCCACGCGCCGCACCCGGTTCTGGAATTGCAGGACGTCTCCATCGTCTATCGCAGCGGACACACGGCCACCCGCGTCGTCGAGCAGGTCTCCTTCTCGATTCAACCGGGCGAAGTCGTGGCGCTGGTCGGCGAATCCGGCTCCGGGAAAACCACTACCGCGCAGTCGATTATCGGGTTGCTTGCCGAGAACGGGCAGATCGAGCAGGGCCGTATTCTGCTCAACGGCACCGACATCAGCCGCTGGTCGCCGCGCCGCCTCGACAGCCTGCGCGGCAAGAGCATCAGCCTTATTCCGCAGGATCCTACCAGTTCGCTGAATCCGGTGAAAACCGTGGGTGACCAGGTGTCCGAAGTGCTGGAAATTCATCGCCGTATGCCGCGCAAGGCCCGTGAGGCCCGCGTGGTCGAACTGCTGACCCGCGTGGGGTTGAGCCACCCCGAGCAGCGGGTAAAACAGTATCCGCATCAGCTTTCCGGCGGCATGAAGCAGCGCGTGCTGATTGCGATAGCCATTGCATTGCAGCCTGCGCTTATCATTGCCGACGAACCCACCAGCGCACTCGACGTCAGGGTGCAGAAACGCATTCTGGATCTTATCGATGAACTGCGTCATGAATTTGGTACCGCCGTGCTGTTCGTTACCCATGATTTGGCACTGGCGGCAGAACGCGCCGATAGGCTGCTGGTGTTTCGCAAAGGCAAGGTACAGGAACAGGGGATTACCGCCGACGTGTTGCGCGCGCCGAAGAGTGACTATACCCGCCAGCTGTTTACCGACGCCCCTGCCCTGACGCCGCGCCGCGCCCTGCCGCGTCAGCCCGTTGGCGGTGAAAGCGCGATTGTGGTGCGCAACGTCGGCAAACATTTTTCACTCGGCGGCAAGAACGCGGCGCAGACATTTCGCGCTCTGGACGACGTCTCGTTTGAAGTCACGCGCGGCACCACCCACTCGCTGGTCGGTGAATCCGGTTCCGGTAAAACCACGCTGGCCCGTCTGCTGCTGGGCTTTCAGCGCCCCGACAGCGGTCAACTTTTGGTCGACGGCGTGGACATCGCGCGGCTTTCGGGCGAGGCGCTACGGCAGGCCCGGCGCAAAATCCAGCTGGTCTATCAGAATCCGTTTGCCTCTCTGGATCCTTCACAGACCTTGTTCAAAATCATCGAAGAGCCATTGAAGAACTACTTTTCGCTGAGCGGCGAGGCGCGGCGGGCCAAGGTGTACGCGATGGCCGAGCGTGTCGCGTTACCCGTCGACCTGCTGCAACGCAGGCCGCACGAACTCTCCGGCGGCCAGCGTCAGCGGGTCGCACTGGCCCGCGCGCTGGTTCTCGAGCCGCAGATTTTAGTGCTCGATGAAGCCACCTCGGCGCTGGATGTCACCGTTCAGGCGCAAATTCTGCGGCTATTGCAGGACCTGCAACAGGCGCTTGGCCTGACCTATCTGTTTATCTCGCACGATCTGGCGACCGTGCGCCAACTTTCGCACAGCGTGTCCGTGCTGAATCAGGGCAAGCAGGTCGATTATGGCGACACCGAAACCCTGTTTACCTCTCCGACGGATGCCTACACACGGGAACTGCTCGGCGCCATCCCCGACTTTACGCATTTGCGTGTTCCAAAACCGACGGCCACCAAGGAGTTTGTATGAGCCTCAACGCCTCCGCTGTTTCTTCCTCGACCCCGCGTCCAAAGCGCCTCGGGTTTTTACCCGCCTGCTTGACGATACCAGTCCCCAGGAGCGTTACCGTCTCGCGACCGAACAGATTGCCCATGCCGAACAATGGGGATTCGATTCGGCGTGGATAGCGCAGCACCATTTTCACCGTGACGAAGGCGGCCTGCCTGCGCCGCTGGTGTTTCTGGCCTATGTCGCCGCGCACACGCGCCATATCCGCCTCGGCACCGGCATCATTACGCTGGCAATGGAAAACGCCCTGCGCGTAGCCGAAGACGCAGCGGTGCTGGATTTGCTGTCCAATGGGCGTCTCGATATCGGTCTGGGTTCCGGCGGCACGCCGTCTTCATTTGTCCCTTTCGGATTAAATATCGATACGCGCGGTGAGGCCTTTGCCAAAAACCTCGAGATTTTACGCCACGCATGGCAAGGCAAGGCGCTGGAAGGCGAAGGCAATCAGCTTTACCCCCTGCGGCGCAACTCAACCGCCGTCTGTGGCAGGCGACCTTTTCCCCCGAAGGCGGTGCACGCGCCGGGGCGGCGGGCGACGGCCTGATGCTGTCGCGCACACAGCCACGACCGCAGGGGCAACCTCATCTGCCGCTGGACGTGCTGCAAAACCGCATTATCGATGCCTATCTCGAGGCGCTGCCGGACGGCGTCGAACCGCGCATTCTCGGCTCGCGCACCGCGTTTGTCAGTGACGATGCCGACGAGGCGCGTCGTCTGGCGGCCAGGGGATTGCAGAAGCAGGCGGCGACCGCGCGTGCGCTGGCCAATCGCGAGGTCGGCGACTCGCTGGACGACCTGATCGCCACCTTCGACGTGCATCTCGGCACGCCTGCGCAGGTGACGGCATCGCTGCAACGCGATACCGCGCTTGCCCGCGTAACCGATCTCGCCTTTCAGGTGCACTCCATCGACCCGCCGCATCCCTACATTCTGCGCTCGATAGAACTTATCGCCAGACATGTGGCCCCCGCACTCGGCTGGGTGCGCCAGACGCCAAAAAAGATAGCCAAACCGCAACCGCTTCATTATGAACTTTCAAAGGAAACGCTATGACCTCTTCACCTCAGGCAGTCGATTTACTGGCCACGCTCGCGGACATTGCGCCGGATTCCTCTCTGGCCCGGGCACGCCATACCCGACAGGCTGCCACCGAACATTCGCAGGGCAGCTATGACGCGCTGTTCAACAGCAACGAGAATCTGCAAGACTTTCCGCTGGCCGAACGCCTGTTGCTGGCGCAGCAGATTGCACGCTGGCACAACGACATTCAACTGGGCGCACATTACGCCGAACGGCTGAATGCCCTGAAATCGCAGAATGATACTCCGCGCGGCCACTATAGCGCAGCCTTGGCCCATGCGGAGCGTCTGAGCTTCAAACCGGCGCATGCTACGGCCGGGCATCTACAGGAACTGGTGGAAGCAGGCTGGTCACTGGACGGCATCGTGACGTTGTCACAACTTGTGGCTTTTGTTGCCTTTCAAAGCCGGTTGCTGCGGGGATATCGCCTGATTAACGGCCATACCGTTGTAGATAATGGCGATTTTCCGGTAGGAGCTTCGTTCTGGCGTACCGACGCCACCACCCATTCCGGCAAACAGGCACCGAAAGCCTTTACCCAGGATGAACTGTCGTGGGAGCCCTGGATAGCACCCAAATCGTTCGCCGCGTTCACCCCCGAGCAGCAGGCAACTCTCACTCGATTTGGTCACGCCGACTCCGATTATTTCCGTCTGTTGGGCCGTAATCTGCCGGTGCTTGAACAACGCACGTTAACCGACAAGGGCATTTTCTTCACTTCGGGCGGGTTGCCGCGTCAAGACCGGGAACTGGCCGCTGCGGTAGCCAGTAAAATCAACGGCTGCATCTTCTGCGCGTCGGTTCATGCCCGCAAGGCGGCCCAGCTCTCCAAAAATCCACAGGCCGTGCAGCGCCTGCTCGACACCGCACCCGGCGACATTCCAAGCCACGACCAGGAAGCCAGATGGCAGGCCGAAATCGCATTCTCGGCCGCGTTATCGGCAACACCGGCCAATGCCAATGCACGCCACATTGCCGGGCTGCGCGAACTCGGGTTGTCTGATCTTGAGTTGCTGGATCTCGTGCAATCCACCGCATTCTTTGCGTGGGCCAACCGGCTGATGCTGACGCTGGGTGAACCTTTTATCCCGTCTTAGCATTTCGGAGAAATCAGCAAAACTCAGAATAATTTCAGAAAAAAATCAGTAAAAACTCAGGGTCTACGTCTTGTAAAAAGGGAATCAGTAATGAATAAAAAAACAAATCAATGGGAAAAACGTCCGCTCGTCAGAGCACTTGCCGCCGCGATGCTGGTGATGGCTTCCGGGCAGATTTTTAGCGTCAACGCAGCAGAAACGCCGGTCCAGGGCGGAACCCTGAACGTTGCCCTGGGCAGCGATACGCCTATCATCGACCCGTCCATTACCGGTCAGTCGGTCACGGCACTGATTGACCGCAACGTGGTCGACTCGCTGGTCGGACAGGCAGAGGACAACCGCTTCACGCCGTGGCTGGCGAGCCGTTGGGAGGTCAACGACAATCACACCGATTACGTGTTCCATCTACGCAAGGATGTCACGTTCAGCGACGGCACCCCGCTCGATGCCGAGGCGGTGAAATACAATCTGGAACGTATTCTGGATCCCAAAACCACCTCGAGTTATTCGAAATCCCTGCTGGGGCCTATCAAGAGCATCACCACGCCTGATGCCTACACGGTTGCCATTCATTATGACTCGCCGTTCGCGCCTCTATTGCAGGGTCTGAGCCTGCCGTATCTGGGCATTCAATCACCGACTTATTTGAAGAAGACGCAAAATACCAGCAACACCGTCGTGGGTTCAGGGCCGTTTATCCTCAAGTCCTTTGTCAAGGGCAGCGGCAGTCAGTTGACCCGCCGCGCAGACTATCACTGGGGGCCGGGCTATGCCGCACACACCGGGCCTGCCTATCTCGAGGCGATTAACTTCAAATACCTGCCGGAGTCTTCCGTGCGTCTGGGCGCACTCACCAGCGGACAGATTCAGGCCATCGACGCTATTCCGCCGGTCAACGCCAAATCGGTAAAAAACAACCCGGCGCTCGAGGTGAAAACCAAAGAGAATCCGGGGATAGTGCGCGTGCTGTACCTTAATACCTCCAAAGGACCGTTTACCGATGTGAAGGTGCGTCAGGCGTTTCTGAGCGCTACCGACCCGGCCTCGGCGGTCAAGGTGGCCTTCTTCGGCACCCTGAAAGCGGCCGATAACGTATTGGGTCCGCAGACTCAATACTACGACCCTTCCGTTGCCAAACTGGGCGGTTTCAATCTCGACAAAGCCAACAAATTGCTGGATGACGCAGGCTGGACCGCCAAAAACGCGGCCGGTATTCGTACCAAAGACGGTCAGCCGTTAACCGTTGATTTTGTCTATGACCCGTCGACGCTCGAAACCTCGGATGTCACCCTCTTCCAGGCGGTACAGTTTCAGGTCAAGAAAGCCGGAATCGACTTAAAGCTTGATCCCGTGGATTCCGGAGGCTTTGCCGATCGCACCAACAACAATCAATACGACGTGGTGTCGAGTTTCTATGTGCGCGCCGAGCCGGATATTCTGCGCACCGTCTTCCACTCGAGCTACGCGCCGCCGAAAGGCTCCAACTACAGCCATATCAGTGCGCTGGACGACAAACTGACACAGGCCGTCGGCGCGCCGGATGCGCAGCGCCAGCAGCTTTACTCCGCAATTCAGCGCGAAGTGATTGAGCAGGCTTATGTGGTGCCGCTCTCCGTACCTGCCTATCAGCTCGGGATCTCCAAAAAGGTGCACGGCATCAGCTGGGCCACCAACGCCAAACCGAATTTCTATGATGTCTGGTTGAGTCACTAATATGCTGTGGACAGGAATTCAACGACTTTTCACCATTCTGGCCGTGCTCTGGGGCGCGGCCACCCTCACCTTTGTCGCCCTGAAACTGATACCGGGCGATCCGGTTTCCATTCTCAGCGGCGGTGCGAATGTGGTCGACGATGCCTTTCGCGCGCAACTTACCCATGAGTTTGGTCTGGATCAGCCTTTGTGGCTGCAATATCTGCACTACCTCGGCCATGCGCTGATCGGCAATTTTGGTCAGAGTTATCAGTATCGCGAACCGGTTATCGCGGTGATTTTTTCCGCGTTGAAACAGACGCTGGTGCTGGCCGTGGGCGCTCTGGCGCTGGCTCTCGCTCTCGCGGTGCTCAACGCCCTGGCAACGGCGGGCCGCTGGCGCTATCTGCGTACCTTCTTTACCGGGCTGGAACTCTGCTTGCTGAGTACGCCGGTGTATTGGCTGGGCATTATCCTGCTGAGTCTGTTCAGCTTTAAAATGCACTGGTTCCCGGTGATGGGCAACGAAGGCTGGCAGTCTCTGGTGTTGCCGATTATCACTCTGAGTCTACCGCTGGCCGCCATCCTGAGTCAGATTCTGCGCGACGGGCTGGAAGAGGCGCTGTCACAACCCTTTGCGCTGACAGTGCGCACGCGCGGAGCGGGCGAGACTCGGCTTCGGCTGCGTCATGGCCTTCGCCACGCCACGCTTGCCGCCTCTACGCTCACCGGCACTATGCTCGCGAATGTGCTTAGCGGCTCCATTCTGACCGAAACCGTATTTGGCCGGGCAGGTATCGGCAAAATCACCCTTCAGGCGATCGCCAGTCGGGATATGCCGCTGGTGCTGGGCATTGTGATGCTCTCGGCACTATTGTTCGTGATTATCAATCTGGTGGTGGACGCTGCCTATTTACTGATAGACCCCCGCCTGCGCAAGAGGAGTTCCTGATGAGCAGCAATCCCCTTCTGGTGCGCACTCACCCGCCCGTCTCACGGCGCGGCGGCAATCCGTGGTTGCTGCCCAAAACCCTGATCCCGGCGGCCTTTGTGTTGCTGCTGATTGTAACCGTCATCGCCCCGCAGTGGTTTACGCCGCTGAAACCCGATGACATGGATATGGACGCCGTGTTATCCGCGCCCACTCTGCGTCACCTCTTTGGAACCGATTCTCTCGGGCGTGACGTCTTCTCGCGGGTCATTTACGGTTCGGCGCTGTCACTCAGTATCGGATTGGGCGCAACCTTGATTGCCTGTGTCGGCGGCATGGCGCTCGGCCTGCTTTCCGCGCTTGCGCCACGCGCGCTTCGCCGCGTGCTGGTCAGGCTGCTGGATATTCTGCTGGCCTTTCCCGAACTGCTGCTGGCGCTGCTGGTGATTGCCGTTCTGGGGCGCGGCCCGACCAATACGCTGATAGCCGTCGGGTTGGCAGGCATTGCCAGTTATGCGCGACTGCTGCGTTCACAGGTGTTGCAGGTCAAGCTCTCCGGTTATGTGGAGCATTCCGTGGCGCTCGGCGAGTCGTCGCTGCGCATTATTTTTCGCCATATTCTGCCCAACACGCTGCGGCCCCTGCTTATCCTTGCCACGCTCGGCATCGGCCAATCGGTGCTGACCGCCTCGTCGCTGAGCTTTCTGGGGCTGGGTGTGGTGCCGCCAACCGCAGAATGGGGCGCGCTGCTGGCCGATGGCCGCGACTATCTCGACGTCGCGCCCTGGATAAGCCTGTTGCCCGCGACCGTCGTGGCGCTTTCGGTCATTGCGCTGACGCTGTTGGGTCGTCGTTTGCAAACCATTCTGGCTAAAGGAGCCTAACCTGATGACCTTGAATTCTCATGCCCCCTCTGCGCTGCTTGTCGTCGAGGATCTGCAGGTCGATTTCCTTCAGCCTCAAGGCACCGTCGCTGCGGTGAAAAACATTTCGTTTCAGGTGAATCCGGGTGAAATCGTCGCGCTGGTCGGCGAATCAGGTTCGGGGAAATCGGTCACGGCCCGCACGTTGGTCGGGCTGGCGGGCGAGTCCGCTCGTGTCACGGCACGCAGCCTGTCGCTCACCTGTCACGACGGAACGCGAAAAGATCTGCTGAAACAGGAGGCGGCCGACTGGCAAAAACTGCGCGGCCGTGAAATCGGCTTTGTGTTGCAGGATGCGCTGGTGTCGCTGGACCCGCTGCGAACCATTGGCCGCGAAGTCGCCGAACCCATGCTTATCCATAAAGGTCATCCACGCGGCGAAATTACTTCTCGCGTCGAGGCCTTGCTGCATCAGGTCGGCATACCCGACCCACAAAATCGCATGCAGCAATATCCGCACGAGCTGTCGGGTGGCCTGCGCCAGCGGGCGCTGATTGCCTCGGCACTGGCGGCGGGTCCGCAACTGCTGATTGCCGACGAACCAACCACCGCGCTGGACGTGACCGTACAACAGCGCATTCTGGATATTTTTCGCCAACTTGCGCAGGCGGGTCACGGCGTGCTGCTTATCACTCATGACCTCGCCGTCGTGGCGCAGGTCGCCGATCGAATCGTGGTGATGCAACAGGGCGAAGGGGTTGAGAGCGGTCCGGCGGCGCAGGTGCTGGCCTCGCCTGCGCACCCTTATACGCGCCGTCTGCTTGCGGCCATTCCCGGTGCCGACACGCGAGGTCGCTGGCTGGCCGGTGAGTCGCCGTTGCCCGATGTGCCGTTGACCGCTCAGGAAAATGACAATCAGCGTCGCCGCAATCCGTTTGTCAGTGCGCTGGATGTGCGCAATGTTTCCGTGGATTTCAGTCTTCCGAACGGCGTGAAACACAACGCCGTCAATCATGTTTCGTTGCAGCTCGCATGGGGCGAAACGCTGGGTCTGGTCGGCGAGTCGGGGTCAGGGAAAACGACTTTGGGCAAAGTGGTGCTGGCACTGCAAAAGGCGCAGCACGGCGAGGTCTGGCTGGCCGGAAATCCCTGGAGCCGTCTGCGCGAGGCGGAGCGCCGCCCTGTACGTGGCCGTATTCAGACCATCACCCAAGACCCGCTTGGCTCGTTTGACCCGCAATATACGGTGGAGCAGATTATCCAGCAGCCGCTTAAACTGCGCGGCAAACTGTCTTCCTCGGCGCTGCGGGCCAGAACGCTGGAGCTGGTCAACCTGGTCGGCCTGAATGTGGACTTGCTCAAACGGCGGCCGCAGGCGTTGTCGGGCGGTCAGCGGCAGCGGGTGTCTATCGCGCAGGCGCTGGCGTCCAATCCCGAGATTCTGGTCTGTGACGAGCCGGTTTCGGCGCTGGATGTCACCACGCAGGCGCAGGTGCTGGACTTGCTTATCGCGTTACAGCGCAAGCTGGGTCTGGCCATGCTGTTTATCTCGCACGATTTGGGCGTGGTGCAGCACATGAGTCACCGAATTGCGGTGATGAAGGCCGGGCAAATTGTCGAAACAGGCACGACCGAGGAAATTCTGGGTTCACCGAAACATCCTTATACGCAGACATTGTTGGCGAGCGTGATTGCGGCTTGAGAAAAAGTGAATGCCCTTCCGCAGACGTGGCGGAAGGGATAAAAGAAGGGATTACTCTTTGGCCGCGCTCACCGGCAGCACGGAACCATGATATTTCTGGATAATAAAATCGGCGACCTGTCTGGATTGCAAATCTTTCGCCAGTTGCAAAATACGCGGATCGGTCGCCAGTTTCTGGGTCGTGACCAGAATATTGGCATAAGGATTCCCTTTTGCCTTCTCGAGACCCAGCGCATCCTTGGCCGGATCCAGCCCGGCTTCCAGCGCATAGTTACCGTTGATAATGGCTAAATCGACATCCGGCAGGGCGCGCGGGATCTGTGGCGATTCGATTTCAAGAATCTTCAGATGCTTGGGATTGCCCACGATATCCAGCGGCGTAGCCAGCCCCTTGAGATCCGGTTTCAGGGTAATCAGCCCCTGATCCTGCAACAGATAAAGCCCGCGACTCAGATTGGTTTCATTATTGGGGATCGCCACTTTCGCGTTTCTGCGGCACGTCGGCGAATGACTTGTGCTTGCTGGAATATATGCCCAGTGGCTCGATATGCACCTCGGCCGCAACGGCAAACTTGACGCCCAGTGCCTTCTCCTGCGTCGCCAGATAAGGACGATGCTGGAAGTAGTTGGCATCGATATCACCGTGCGCCAATAACTCGTTCGAGTTGACCCCATTCGGTATTTCAATCACTTTCAGATTCAGATCGGGGTCGATCTTTTGGACATACGCCAGTATTTCGGCGTGCGGCACGGGGTCGGCGGCAACGCGCAGGGCATCGGCGGCGTGGGCAGAGACAGACGCTATCAGCGCCGCCGCAGCGGTAAGGCGTAACACATTTTTCAGCATGGTGAATTCCCTGTAATGATCTTGGCAATGATAACGGCAGAACCCCCTTCCAACTCCTGCAAGACAAATCCGCAGCAAGAAATTGAACGTTTTTCTGTTATAACTCAGAGCATTACATAAGGCGAAAACGCGCACTACCAACAAAAATGCTAAGCACCTCAGGAAAATGGATAATCGGCCGGCGCGCCCGAGACAGGTTGCCAGGCATTTTTCGCCCGACAAAACTGTTGCAGCCGCGTTGCTCGGCCTCCTGCCTGAGTCGCACCTTTCATTTTCAGAGGTGAAGGCCAATACCGGCTTTGCTGCGTTGATCTGCTCGTCATTCTTTCGCGAATCATGTCTATCCCGCTGTTTTAACAAGGCAAAACACTTAACGCACTTACCTATGTTGTGGTTTTTTGCAATCGGGTGCAAAAACAGTTTGCAATCGGGTGCAAGAGTTAACATAATCTCAACATTGATTTAATACGGGTTTATCGCGTTCAACATTTTCTTCCCGCCGCATACGAAAGCGCAAAGTATGCCGCAGGTTTTTGGTTGTGAGAGTTTCTTTTCGTCGGCGTTTAACGTTCAATGGCAGTCTGTACGGTAAACCACTAAAAATACGGGCTTATGACGAAAGATTCGAGTGCGCCAAAACAGCAGAAAGCAACCGCCAGTGACGTAGCAAAATTGGCGGGTGTGTCGAAATGGACGGTGTCGAGAGCCTTTACTCCCGGCGCATCCGTTTCTGGCAAGGCACAAAAGAAAGTGTTGGCCGCCGCAGCAGAGCTGGGTTATCGCCCTAATTTGCTGGCACGTAGTCTGACTAAAAAAATACACACATTATCGGCGTTGCAATCGATGAACTAAAAAATCCGCATTCAATGAAAATGCTCGATGCAGCGACCAAAGAGTTGCAGGCGCGCGGTTACATGGCGCTGCTGCTCAATATAACGGAAGGCGAGAACTATCAGGCCGTGATGGCCATGGCGGATCAGTTGCAGGTCGATGGCATCCTGTTTTTAGGTAACATCCTGACCGATGAACTGTTCGCCGTGGCCCACAGTCTGCACCATATCCCGTTTGTTCAGGTGTGTCGCAACAACAGCGACCAGCGGGAAATCGATGTGGTGAATATCGACGGTTATCGTGCAGGACAAGATATCGCCGCCCTGCTGCTCGCCGAAGGTTATCAGCGTTTTGGTTACATGAAAGGGCCGGATACCGAATCGGCACAGCTTATGCGACTTGAAGGCTACAGCGATGCGCTGGGTAAGGCCGGCAGGCAACTCGACACCCTGCTGATTGCCGGGCATTACGACCGCAAACTCGGCTTCGAGACCATGCAGCACTATTTGCAGACTACGGCTCCACAGAATCGTGTCGAGGCGTTGTTTTGCGAAAACGACATACTGGCGCTCGGCGCGCTCGAAGCACTGCGGAGTCAGGACAACGGGCACAGCCTCGCCATTGTCGGCTTTGACGACATCGACGAGGCCGATTCCGCCTCCTGGCAGTTGACGACCTACAGCCAGCAGCTCGACAAACTGATGACAGAAGCGCTTAACCGGTTGATCGACAGCGAAAGTGACGAACTCGGTGATTGGCGTAAGGGAGAACTCAAGGTGCGACGTTCTCATTTGAAACGTTCTTGACGAGAGAAGAACGAGTGGAATCCGCCTGCTGCCACGGCAAGGAAAGTAGCAGGCAGGGTTAATGCGTTAAGTGAACCTTATTCATGTCCTGACATTACCTCTACCCTCTTCCCGTTAAATCGTAATCAGGCTTTATTATTACGGCAGTGACGAATCAATCTTAATTAAACAGCGCCATTCCTATTGCGTTGATATACCGTCACGTCTGAATACTGCCAAATAAATAACCGTGTCTTTAAACAGGGTTGGCATTGTTTTGCCAATTTCCAGGGTCGTCGTTTATTTATAAATAAACGATTTCAATTAGTGCTGGCAGTTAATATCGTGTTATCGAAGGAAATAAACATGAACCGAAGAGAAGCGCTCTTTTCCATCAGTTCACTGGTGGCGACGTTAACCGTCGCGCCAAAGCTGAATGCCAAAGAGCTGCACAATGTTCCGCTCGAAACCAAACTCAATGCCGATGGCGTGCCCGGTTCCGCCATGCAGGGCGGCTATCGCGTTTTGACCAACGAGACAGACAGAAAGAATCTGGCCGCTATCTGTGACCGGCTGATCCCGGCCGACGAACATGGTCCTTCCGCCAGTCAGGAAGGCGCCATCGAGTTTATCGACGATCAGCTCGCAGGCAACTACGGCGCAGGATCTGCAATGTATCTGGTCGGTCCGTTGCGTCCGGAAAACGAAGAAAAAATCATGGGTGCGCCCCAGTTTCTTACCTCTCCTCGCGAACGTTACATGACAGGCCTCAGAGCGCTCGAAGCCTGGGCGCAGGTTAATCATAAGGCCTCGCTGCATACGCTGACGGCAGAACAGCTCGACGCATTCCTCACCGACATGGAAGCCGGAAAAATCAATCTCGGTGCCGACGTCAACAGTCAGGCCTTCTTCGAACTGATGCTGCAAAACGTGCGTGAGAGTTATTTGGCCGACCCGATTTACGGCGGCAATAAAACCATGGCGGGCTGGAAAATGATTGGCTTCCCCGGTGCGCGTTATGACTACCGTCAATATATTGACCGTCGCGGCGAAAACTTAAAATTAATTCCCGTAAGCCTTATTCCAAAAGATTGATTGTCGGAGCAGAGTAAATGTCAGAAATAAGAAATAAAGCCGACGTCGTGATTGTCGGACTAGGCTGGGCCGGTTCCGTCATGGCCGAAGAACTGACCCGCGCGGGACTTAACGTGGTGGCAATTGAGCGCGGCGCATGGCGCGATACCTCGACCGATTTCCCGGTCGCCGTCGACCCCGACGAACTGCGCTGGCACACCCGCCGCGAAATCCTGCAACCGATGAGCGTCGAGACCACCACCTTTCGCAACAACAGCAGTCAGGATGCCGCGCCGGTGCGTGACTGGTCGGCTTTCCAGTTTGGCTGGAACGTCGGCGGTGCGGGCACCCACTGGGCCGGGATGTCCTGGCGCTTTACCCCGTGGGACTTCGAGGTCGCCACTCAAACCCGTGAACGCTACGGCGCGGCCAAAATGAAAGGCATGCAGTTGCAGGACTGGGGCGTTACCTACGCCGAGATGGAACCGTTTTATGACCGCTTCGAGCGCATCGCCGGAACCTCGGGTATCGCCGGGAATTTAAACGGCAAACCGCAGCCGAACGGTAACGTGTTCGAGGGGCCGCGCAGCCGCGACTACCCTACGCCGCCGCTGAAAGACACCAACTGGATGCGCAAATACCGTAAAACGACCGAGCAGATGGGCTACCACCCGTTTACTATTCCGGCGGGTAATATCTCGCAGGCCTACGTCAACCCGCTCGGCGTGACCATGGGGCCGTGCACCTACTGCGGTTTCTGCGACTTCCACGGCTGCGGCAACTTCAGTAAGTCTTCGCCGCAGGCCTGTATCATCCCCGCGCTGATGCGCCGCCCGAACTTCACCGTGCTGACCGAAACCGAAGTATTGCAGGTCATCAAGCACGACGACGGCAAGACCGCCAAGGGCGTACGTTTTATCACTCGCGACGGCAAGGAAGGCTTCCAGCCTGCCGACGTGGTGTGCATCACGGCCTACCAGATGGACAACGTGCGCATGATGCTGCTGTCGAAAATCGGCGAGCCGTACGACCCGAAAACCGGCAAAGGCACAATCGGCCGCAACTATAACTATCAAACCTGCGGCACCGTTACCGGCTTCTTCGACGGCGAATTCATGAACCCGTTCATCGGCGGCGGCGCGCTGGCGGTGCAGATTGACGACTTCAACGGCGACAACTTCGACCACAGCAACCTCGATTTCATCGGCGGCGCGGGCATCATGGGCTTCTCCACCGACGGCCGCCCTATCCAGCACATGAACAGCCTGCGTCCGGGCACCAAGCGCTGGGGCAGCGAGTGGAAAGCCGGTTACGCGCGGGACTATCAGACCGCCGCGACGATTTTCTGTCAGGGGACGTCAATGCCGGTGCGCGAGGCCTATCTGGATCTCGATCCGGTTTATAAGGACCGACACGGCCAACCGCTGCTGCGCATGACCTTTGACTGGAACCAGAACGACATCAATATGTCGCGCTACATCATGGACAAGGCCAAAACCATCATGAAAGAAACGGGCGGCAAAGACATCACTTTCGAAAACCAGACTGATCAGAGCTGGAACCCGTATGCGCAGGACAGTTCGCACACCATCGGCGGCGCGGTGATGGGTACCGATCCGACGACCTCGGCCTTGAATACCTACCTGCAAAGCTGGGACGTGCACAACGTCTTCGTGGTCGGCGCGTCGGCATTCCCGAACAACGGTGGCTACAACCCGACCATTACCGTCGGCGCGCTGGCCGTCCGCGCGGCCCAGGCTATCCATCAGACCTACATTAAAAATCCGGCCCCTCTGGTGAAGGCGTAAATCATGAGTGCAAAAAAGAAAATCGGCTATAGCCTCGCAGCCCTGGCCGTCGTGGCCGGGATTGGGGTGTTCGGCAGACTGTGGATGGTGATGGACAGCTCGCGCTCCGAGGTGGCCGACAACACCACCAAACTGGCGGACTTCCACAGCACCGACGCCGCCGCCATCAAGCGCGGCGAATACGCCATGCGGCTCGGCGACTGCGCCGCCTGCCACGAGCAGAGCTTCGCGGGCGGCTATAAAATCAACACCCCGTTTGGCGAGTTGCAGACCTCGAACATCAGCCCCGACCGCGAAACCGGTATCGGCAACATGACCGAGCGCGACTTCTTCAACGCGGTGCGGCTGGGGCGCGGCGACCACGGCTTCCTGTATCCGGCGATGCCCTACACCGCCTACGCCAAGATGAGCGACCGGGACATGCACGACCTGTGGGCCTACATGTCGACCCTGAAACCGGTCAGCAACAAGGTCGACGAAAACGGCGGCATGAACTTCCCGTACAACATTCGCCTGGCGATGGCGGGCTGGAACCTGCTGTTCTTCGACAACAGCGGCTTCAGGCCGGAGAATCTCAAGACCACCAGCAATACCACCCATGCCGAAAACGCCAGCGCGGAAGAGGTTATTAACCGCGGCAAATATATTGTCGACGGTCCGGCGCACTGCAGCGTCTGCCACACGGCGCGCAACGCGCTCGGCGGCGAAATCGGCAGCCAGTATTTGCAGGGCGGCAATCTGGGTGACTGGTACGCGCCCGACATCACGCCAAATCCGCATGCCGGTATCGGCACATGGAGCAACGACGAGATTGCGCAGTACCTGAAAACCGGTTCTGACGGCAAAAGCGTGGCGGCGGGTCCGATGGCGGAAGCCGTCGAGCACTCGATGCAGTATTTCACCGACAGCGATTTGCAGGCCGTCGCGGCTTATCTCAAGAGCCTTCCGGCATCAAACACCCCCGCGCCGAAGGCCCTGGCGATGGATGACGCGGCCCGCAGCAAGGGCGCGCTGACCTTCGAAGTCAACTGTTCGGCCTGCCACGGCGAAAAAGGCGAAGGCATTGCGGGGATGGTGCCGGCGTTTGCAGGCAATAGTTCGATGCTGAATAACCCGACCAACATGATAACCGCCATGCTCAACGGCGCGCGTGCACCCCACACTGCCGATCGTCAAACCGCGGCGGGCATGCCGTCGTTCGACTGGAAGATGGACGACCAGCAGATTTCCGACATCCTGAACTACGTGCGTAATTCATGGGGCAATCAGGCGAGCGAGGTAACGGCACAGGAGGTCGCCGCACTGCGCAAGCAAACCCATGCCCGTGAGAAACTGGCTACCCCTGCCGTAAATTAAGCGGTTTTAAGCTGCCCTTCAAACGCGGTCTGCGGGATCCTCCCCAGACCGCTTTTTTATGCGCTTAAATAATGACAAATTAAACCTACCCGGCAATTTAAATATTATTTATATCATCCCGATTTCAATAAGGATTTCCTTAACTCCTTATATTAACGTCGCCTACTAACGAAATAGTTAATAAAATTTGCCATCTCCACACCCTTAATAACCGACGACTTTTGCGGGTTTTTGATTATATTCTGCAAACGCTCCTAATTATAAAAATAGTCTTTTACCTCTTCTGAAAAACATCGATAAACTTGCGGCCATCCCGATGGTGCAGTCATTTTAAATGGATGGAATATGAAGAGCCGCCTGTTAACGCTGCTGCTCTTATTGGCCACGCTATTATTTGTTTCACCGCTGGCGGCCAGTATGAGCACCGATAAAACCAAACCGATTGAAATAATAAAAGATGACCCCGTCATTACCATTATTTCACCCAGCGCTTCTCCGCTGGAAATATTAACGTCCCCAAAGTCGCCCCGCCAGCCCGTCCCTGCCAGCGACGGCTCCGATTATCTGAAAACCCTTCCGGGCTTTTCGCAGATACGTAACGGCGGCACAAATGGCGATCCCGTTTTTCGAGGCATGTTTGGTTCCCGCCTGAGAATTCTCACCAACAGCGGCGAGATGCCGGGAGCCTGTCCTTCGCGCATGGATGCCCCGACCTCCTATATCTCTCCTGAAAATTACGATGTCCTGAGCATTATCAAAGGGCCTCAGACGGTTCTCTGGGGGCCGGGCAACTCGGCGGGCACACTCCGCTTTGACCGCGAACCGCCACAGTTTGCGCAGGCAGGCGTCGATGGAAGCCTTGGCTTGCTCACGGCCTCAAACAGACGCACAGATACCCAGGGCGATATCAGCGTAGGTAACGAGACAGGGTATTTACGCATAACGGGCAATCGCTCACGCGCGGAGGATTACCATGACGGAAACGGCATGAGGGTTCCTTCGCGCTGGCGCAAATGGAACAGCGATCTCGCACTCGGTTTGACACCAGACAGCGACACGCTGCTTGAAATCACGGCGGGCCGCGGCAATGGCGAAGCGCGATACGCCGGAAGAAGCATGGATGGTGCACAATTCAAACGCGACAGCCTTGGCCTGCGCATTGAAAAATCGAATATCGGTGAGACTCTCGACAAGCTCGAAGCCAGCGTTTATCGCAATCATGCCGACCACATCATGGATAACTATAGCCTGCGGCCCTTTTCCCTACACAGCGCAATGCCCGCCGATATGCCCATGAAAATGAAAATGCAGCTCGACCGCACCACCTATGGCGGGCGTATGGCTGCGCAATGGCGGCTGCCAAACTTGCATATTCAAAGCGGGGCCGACTTTCAAACCAGCGACCCTCGCAGTAAAAAAACCGCAGGATGGCAGCGCGATGCCCGTTTTCATGACGTTGGAATTTTCAGTGAATTAACCTGGAACGCGAATTCGGCCAATAAGCTGGTCGGCGGCGCCCGGCTTGACAAAGCCGGCGTCAATAATGGCACCGCGAGAGGCGCGAATGAACGGAGCAGTGTGCTGCCTGCCGGTTTTCTTCGCCTTGAACACACGGCAGACAATCTGCCCTTAATGCTGTATAGCGGAGTAGGCTACACCACGCGTTTTCCGGATTATTGGGAGCTTTTCTCTCTTACCTACGGCGCCGATGGCCATTCAAGCGCTTTTGATACCGTCAAAACCGAAAAAACCACACAGTGGGATGTCGGCGTAATATATTCTGGCGAAAAGGTTAACGGCTGGATGTCGGCCTATCTGGGTCAGGTTGAGGATTTCATTCTCTTTGACTACGACGCCAACAATCCCCGCTTGAGTCGGGTCGCCTCTGTCGATGCGCGGATCGCAGGCGCGGAGGCAGGGTTAGGCATTACCCTCACGCAAACGCTCTCCACAGACATCAGTTTGGCCTATGCCCTGGGTGAAAACACTACGGCGCATCGCCCGCTACCCCAAATACCACCCCTCGAAGCCCGCGTTGCTCTCAACTGGCAGCATAAAAAATGGAGTGCGGGCGGATTACTTAGAATGGTCAGCAGCCAGAATCGCGTCGCCCTGAACGAGGGAAACGTGGTAGGCAAAGACTTCGACCAGAGCACCGGTTTCTATATCGTCTCAATGAACGCGGCCTATCAGTTCAATGAAGACACTCAGCTAAGCTTGGGCATGGATAACCTTTTCAACCGTGCATACAGTGAGCATCTTAATCTGGCGGGTAACAGCGCGTTGGGTTATTCGGCCTTTACGCCGGTCAATGAACCGGGGCGAACGGCGTGGGCGAGGTTACGTCTGGACTTCTAGGGGCAAAGCTCTGGAGTGATAAAAAAAGCGCTGAACACTCAGCGCCTTTAAGTAAATAGGCGTCATTTCAACGCCCTAGAAATATCTGGTCGAGCCTACTGTTTACGATGCTCGGACACCAGATGAGCCGCGCAGATAACGGTAAGGTGGCTCAAGCCCTGAGGCAGATTACCGCAGCATTTGTGCTGATGAACATTGTACATTTCACCCATGATACCGGCACTTTTGCCCCCGCTCAGCGTTTCAAGCAAGGATTTCAGGGTTGCTTCGCCCTCTTCCTGACGTCCGAGGGTTGCCAGCGCAGAAGCCATCCAGAAGGCGCAGGCGATAAAGGTATTTTCTTCTTTATCAACGCCGGTATAGCGATAGATCATTTCCGGCCCTGCACCCAACTCGTCACGAATCGCCTTTAACGTACTTAACATGCGTTTTGGCGAGACTTCCTGTCCGTATTGATGCATCAAGGCAACCGACGCATCCAGCCCTTTGGATCCCGCCCAGAAGGTATAGCTCTGGCGTTCTTCACTCCAGCAGTGCGTTTCAATCCAGTCACGAATACGATCGCGTTCCCGCTCCCAACGTCCAACCCAGGTCGGCTCGATGTGTTTGCATTCAGCCAGCGCGACTGCCTGATTCAGCGCCATCCAGCAGGCCATTTTCGACTGCGTGTAATGTTGAAGTTCGGGCAGTTCCCATATCCCGGAATCTTTCTGCCGCCAGGTGTCGGCGCAGTGGTTAGCCAACTGCCCCAGCAGGCGCGAGGTTTCGAGATCAAGAACATGCCCCGCTTTGGTAAACAGCACGGCGGTGTCCAGCACGTCGCCGTAGTTGCTAAGCTGCAACTGGGAGGCGGCGTTGTTGCCGCGTCTAACAGGTTGTTCACCACGATATCCCTGAACGGGGATCATCGTCTCTTCGGGAACCGGTGAGCCATCCAGACGGAAACAGGTTCGCATTTCCCCGCCGCTGGCATTCAGCGCCTCGGTAAGCCAGGAGAAAGCCGCCTGACAGTCATCGAGTGCGCCCGTGTAGAGGAATGATTTGATTATCATGCAGGCGTCGCGCACCCAGGCATAGCGATAATCATAATTTTTGCCGCTGCCCTTGCCTTCGGGCAGGCTGGTGGTTGCCGCCGCCGCGAGCGCGCCGGTCGGTGAATACCAAAGGAATTTCAGCGCCAGCGCAGAACGCAACACGTGTTCTTTATAGTCGCCCTCATAGCTCAGGCTATCGACCCAGCTTTTCCAGGCGATATCGCTGGTGTCGATGTGCTTGTCTATCCTGTCAAGCGACGGAACCGCCAACGGTTTATTCTCCGTCACCAGTAGCGCCGCGAGTTGGCGCTCACCCGCACTGACGGTAAAGGTCGCTTCCACCCCTTCATCGCTGCAAGAAGTAAGCGAAATGTCCTCGTGCAGGCGCAGCATCAAATGCAGTTTCCCGACGTGCCACACCGTGCCGTGCGCGGAATCGTGCATCCACGGCATACGGGAATCGCCCGCAGTGCCGATACGCAGTTTCAGATAGACCGCGACAGAACCTTCCAGCCCTTCGATACGGCGCGCCAGTTCGTTCCACGGCAGACGGCCTGCCAATGTACTGTTTACCGATTCTGTCACGCGAATTTTGCCGTTTTCGGTTTCGTATAACGTTTCCAGCACGTTGCTGTTTTCACGATACTGCCGCGTCATACGATAAGGTTCGCTCGGGACAATCTGGAAATAGCCGCCCTTTTCGGCGTCGAGCAAGCGGTCGAACAGCGGGGGGAATCCAGATGCGGTACACACCACCAATCCGCCGAGCCGTCTGGAGCAAGAAGAGTCACGGTGCGCCCTTCTCCGACCACGGCATAATCGCCTGTATCGCAGAAGCCATCGCTGTCTCGAGGTTCACTCGGATAGTTTTTATCGGTCACACAGTATTCCTTCTGTCAAAAAAAATTCCTGAAAGTGTGAAGTGCGTAACTTGAAATATTCACTCCATTCCATAAGCCTAGCATCTGACTGAAAATTTTCTCGAAAGTAGAAATTAAAGGGTGACGGCGGACGTTTTGAACTTTAGCATCTTGGGCTAACGCATGAAGGCGCACAGTCGGCTATGTTAGAAACTCAGTTTCGATTCAGGTTTCTGAATAACGTCCTGAACGGTAGCGCTATCCTGTAGTAACCTGATGAGTTTTCCCGTTTACTTAAAAGAGAAAAGCACTATGGCCCAACTAGACAATAAAATTCCCGCCACGCTGATTCCAGGCGACGGTATCGGACCGGAAGTCGTTGAAGCAACTGTCAAAATTCTTGATGCGTTGGGTCAGCCGTTCGAGTGGGATATTCAGCAGGCAGGCGTTGCGGGCGTCGAAGCTTCGGGCGATCCACTGCCACAGGCTACCCTCGACAGCATTCGCAAGAATCGTCTGGCGCTGAAAGGTCCATTGGCCACGCCAATCGGTGGCGGTTTCCGCTCTTCAAACGTCAGACTGCGTGAAGAGTTTGAACTTTATGCCAACGTACGCCCTGCCCGCACTCTGGTTCCGGGCCGTTTCGAAGACATCGATCTGGTGCTGTTCCGCGAAAATCTGGGCGGCTTCTATGTTTCCCATGAATACTACATTCCGGTCGGTGATGACCCTAAAGCGGTGGCCGTTTCCACAGGGATGAACACCCGCGAAGGCAGCAAACGTATTGCTCGTTATGCGTTTGAATACGCAATCAAGAACAACCGCAAGAAAATCACCATCGTGCACAAGGCCAACATCCTCAAGGCACTGACCGGTATTTTCCTGGAAGCGGCGCGTGAAGTAGCCAAAGAGTACGAAGGTCGCGTGGAAGTGGACGACATGATTGTCGATGCCTGCTCCATGCAACTGGTTCTGAACCCGTGGCGTTTCGATATGCTGCTGTGTACCAACCTGGTTCGGCGATATTCTGTCTGACCAAATCGCAGGTCTGGTCGGCGGTCTGGGCATGGCTCCAGGTGCCAACATTGGTAAAGACGTGGCTATCTTCGAAGCCGTGCACGGCACCGCGCCGGACATCGCAGGTAAAAACCTCGCGAACCCGATCTCCTTGCTGCTGGCAGCGGCCATGATGCTGGATCACGTCAGCCTGGGCGATTTGGCTACCCGTCTGCGTACCGCAATCTATGAAACGCTTAACGAAGACAACGTGCGTACCGGCGATCTTAAAGGCTCTGCAACCACTCAAGAGTTCACCGACGCCATTATCCGTCGTTTAGCGGTATAACAGGTTCTCTTAAATCGGCCCTCGAGACATCAGGGCCGGTTCTTCAGTTTCTGTCTGCTTTTGGGTCCCACCTCTCTGCGCTTCACCGCAACCCTCTCCTGTTAGCGAATAGCCCTCGGCAACTTTGGCATGACTTCTTCAAAAATAAGCTATAAGTCATGGAAAATTCCTGGCATCTTGACCGCCCTGATTGAAATCAATCAAAAATTCCATTCGCGATAAATTGAAATTAACGTTCCATATCGCTAGCCTTTCTCAGACAATCTTCAGGATTTCCTCTGATATCCCCTATTGATTTCATATAAAAATCATAATGAGAAAGGAGTTACACATGCAAAAGGCCTTACATGGAATCTCTACCCATTACTCTAACGTGCTGACCGATGCGCGGATTGCCAAAGAAACGGGTTATGACAGCCTTGAGTTGCTGAGCAGCAAGCTGGTGCGTTATCTGGATAACGGCGGTACGACCTCTGCCCTGCGGCAAAAGGTCGAGGAATACGGGTTATCCGTGGGCTGCGTGAATGCCCTGCTTGAAATCGAACGTCATCAAGGCGCGGCCAGAGAGCAAATGCTTGCCGAAGCCACCCGCCTGACCCGCGCGGCGGCTGAGCTTGGCTGCCCCACCGTGCAGATTCTGGCGCTGGACGGTATCGACCATTTATCGGATGAAACGGTAATGGACATTATCACCGAAAATGTCGATGCCATCGCCCGGATTGGCCAGCAATACGGCGTGCGTTACCAGATAGAAGTGATTGCCTTCACCAAGTTCAAGACGCTGCAACAGGGACTGGAGGTCATACGTCGCGTGGGCCGCGACAACGTGGGAATGGTCATCGACTTCTGGCATCTTTATGCGTCGGGTTCCACGCCTGCCGACATCGCCAAATTAGACAAATCATTGATTTACGGCGTGCATTTTTGCGATGGTCGTCTGCCGAAGGTGGGTGAAGACTGGGATCAGCTGGTGTTGAGAAACTTTATGCCCGGCGAGGGTGAGCTGGATATTCAGGCCTGGACCGACGCTGTCAAGGCAACCGGCTATGACGGTCTGTGGTCGGCCGAACTCTTTAGCCCGAATCACTGGGAAGATGACCTGTACGAGATAGCCACCCGCTGTCGCGAAAATATGGAAAAATATCTGGGCCGTTAACGCAAGAGACGACTCTCATCCCCTGCGGGATGAGAGTGACGAACCTAATCAACCAATAGTAGAAGAAACGACATTGCCCGCCGTGTCATAAACGATGGTCATGACTTGACTCACCGGCTGGGTAGCGGGTGCGACAACATCTTCTACGACCGGTGCGGCGACGGTATTGACGGTGCTGCCCACGGTATTGGTGACGCAGCATAGTGCGGCGGCCAGAAGCCCCAGAGTGCCACCTGATACTTCCAGCGTTTCGGACTCAGACAATTCTCGATAAGATGCTTTCATTGCGTGTACTCCTATACGGATGCACTGAAATAGTCGAGTGAGCTCACGAGTTAACAGAATATAATTCTGTTGTATAGAGTGTAGTTCTGACCGCAACGTCCACCGAACAATGCCTAAAATTTGATAAAAAAATGCCTTATTCACTGAGAAATAAGGCATTATTTTTTACAGGTATTCCAGTAATCAGACAGACGAAGTCATAAAGTCCCCGCCCGTGTGCCGCGTTTAATGCTGGCCGAGTTGTGCAGGCAGTGACAGAAGCTGGCGAGTGTGCGCCGCATCTTCCACCGGCACGGCATCCGCCGCATTTCCCCAGCTATTGCGGATGTAGGTAGCCACCGCGGCTGTCTGTTCATCCGACAGCTTCCAGGCAAAGCTCGGCATTGCCCCACTGGTTGGATTGCCGACCGTGACCGCGCCGCGCCCGCCCTGCATCACCGTTGTCAGGATTGACGACGCATCGGGTGACAGAATGGCCGGATTCCCCGCCAGACTCGCCGCCAGATGCGGGATCCCCTTGCCGTCGCTGTTATGACACGCCGTGCAGTTCGCCTCATACACGTTGGCTCCCATCTTCATCTGGGCATTCCCGGCCGCCAGCGCTGCGGGTTGCGTGCGCCGTGACCCGGGTTGCGCTTTTAGATACGCGGCGATGGCGTGCAAATCCTTGTCCGTCAGATGCTGGGTCGAGTTAGTCACCGCTTCGGCCATAGCCCCCGAAGCCACTGCAACGTGATTGCTGCCGAGTTTCAGGTATTCAACGATTTGAGGCTCGCTCCAGCCTCCGATTCCGGTATAGGTATTGCCGGTGATTTCGGGCGCCCACCATTCGCCGAGATTACTGCCCTGCAGATAATCTCCGGTATCCCCGCCAATCAGATTCTTCGGCGTATGGCAGGCACCGCAGTGCTCAAGGCCCTCGACGAGATAGGCGCCGCGATTCCACTGCGCCGATTTTGTCAAATCCGGGGTAAAACCGCTGTTTTCGAAAAACAGCAGATTCCAGCCCATCATCGCCAGACGAATATTATACGGAAACGGAAGCTGGGTAGGAGGCACGCTGTTGTGCACGGGTTTTACGGAACGCATATAGAGCCAGAGATCGTGCATATCGCGATCGCTGACCTTCACATACGCGTTGTAGGGCATCGCCGGATACAGATTTTCGCCGTCGATGCCCTTTCCGTGACGCACCGCGCGGTAGAACTCCCGCTCCGTCCAGTTGCCGATCCCCGTTTTGGGGTCCGGCGTGATGTTGCTGGCAAAAATGCCGCCAAAAGGCGTGCTGATAGCATATCCGCCGGAAAACGCCTCTTTGCTGCCGGGTGCGGTATGACAGGCTACGCAGTCACCGGCAATCGCCACATAGCGACCTCGTTCCAGGGCCTTCTTTTCTTCACCGGTGAGCGGTTGCTTCATTTTTATCTGATTGTCGGCCACATTGTCCGCCGAAGTATTGCCGTTCTGATACAGCATCACACCGGCTATCACTGCCGCGACCGCCACCAGCCCACCCGCTATTTTTATTTTTTTCATCTTACACCTTCACCAGAGGGCCAGGATTTGGCAGGTATTGCTCGATAATGGCTTTAGCCGTCCACAGGCTCAGCGCGCCAATGGTTCCGGTCGGGTTGTAACCGGCGTTATTTGGAAACGACGACGCGCCAAGCACGAACAGGTTGTGGGCATCCCAGCTTTGCTGATAACGGTTGAGGACGCTGGTTTTCGGAGACTCGCCCATCACCGCACCGCCGATGGTGTGATCGCTTGCGAAGTTATAGGGAGAGTAGTCGCCAGACGCCGAATTGGTCCCGATGACCGTTTTCGCGCCCATGGCCTTGCCGAGTTCCACACTTTTCTGCTCGATAAATCTGGCCGACTGGCGGTCATTGTCGTTGTAATTGAAGGTGACGCGGAGCAGCGCGTTGCCGTTGGCATCCTTGTATTCCGGGTCGAGATCGAGGTAGTAGTCTTCATGCGAGAAACTGGTGCCCTGCCCGAAGATAAAGGTGCCGTTCTGGAAAGCGTGGGTGTAGGCCTGTTTCCATGCTTTACCCCAGCGCGGCGTGCCGGGTTCCAGCACGTCGGCATTGCCGATAGGCCGCGCACCGCGTGCCACTACCAGAATGCCCGCACCGCCGATAAAGTCCATGCCGGTATGGTCAAAATTGTCGCCGTTCCAGTCATCCACCTGCTGGGAAAGCGCGCCCGCGCCGATGTAAGGATTAAGGTTTTCGTTTTCAAAAAACAGGCTGGCACCGGAAACGGTCTGGAAACTGTAGGCGCGCCCGACTACGCCCGTTTTACTCACCGGATCATAAGGTTGACCAATTTTGGAAAGCAGCAGCAGACGAACGTTTTGCATCTGGAAAGCCGACAGCACGACGATATCCGCCGGTTGTTCCCACTCCTGTCCGTTGCGATCGAGATAGGTCACGCCAGTCACGGTTTTGCCGTCTTCGGCTTTATTGACGCGAACCACCGCCGACTCGGTCAGCACGGTGAAGTTTTCCCGCTGCATCAGCGCAGGGATCACGCAGGCATTCGGACTCGATTTGGAAAAATTTCCACAACCGTAATACAGGCAGTAGCCGCAGTAGGTGCAAGGCCCCATCCGCACGCCGAGTGGATTGACATAGGCTTTGGAGGCCTGTCCTGCGGGCACCATAAACGGGTGCTGCCCCAAAGACTTAGCCGCATCGCGGAACAGGTCGGTCAGGCGCATCCCCTCAAGCGGCGGCAGCGGATACTCGCTGCTGCGATTGCCTTCGAACGGATTGCCGTCTTCGATGACTTCGCCATTCAGCTTGCCCGCCTTTCCGGAAACACCGGCTATCTTCTCGAAGCGGTCATAAAACGGCTCGAGTTCGTCGTAGGTTACGCCCCAATCCTGCAAAATCAGGCCCTTGGCTATCTGCTGCTTGCCGTATCGCTGCACGGTCCGGGTATAAGGTTGCAGGTCAAACGGTGTAAAGCGCCACGCCATTCCCGCCCAGTGCGTTCCTGACCCGCCTACGTTGTAGCCCAGCTCGTTGAGGTTCCACTCGCGGGTCGGCAGCGCTTTCTGGCCGATATTATTACGAAAGGTAGTGGTTTCGATGGCGGGCGGCAGCAACATGCTGCGGCGCGTATCCCAGCGCAGTTCGTCGGTATCGATAGAGGGAGGAAAATCGGTGGCGGTTTCAAACCACGGGCCACGTTCGATGGCAACCACATTCAGGCCCGCGCGGGTCAGCTCTTCGGCTATCAAAGACCCACACCAACCCAGGCCGACGACGACAACGTCAGCTTTAGGACGACTATTTTTCATTTCAGAACTCGTTATGACTTAATGACAGGGAATGGCAGCTCACAGACTGTTATCAATCAGGCTGGTCGGAATAATAGTAATCTTCTGCCCTTTCTTGCTCAGAAGATCACGGAAGTCATAGCGCGCGCCCGGAAAACCAATCATTTTCCAGCTTGCCATGTCTTTATTTCCGCCATAAATAGGATCGGCCAAAAAACCTTCTCGGACATTCTGTAATAACAATTCGAAGAAGACTTTGGTTTCGACGGCAGGGCCTAAATTAAATTGCCCTTTCTCCATCGCCTGTAATACAACTTTCTGCTGTGTTTCGTCGAGATCGATAAACTTTTTACCAAACTGCTGCCGAGTTGCGCCATCCAGTGCGGCAAGCCCGTGGCGATAGCGTTCGGCGGGTGTGTGCGGCTCCTGCGGACCTTGTTCGGCGGTGCCTTTCACGAAGCGCCCAAGACGATAGACGCTGGCCGCCTGCCCGAAATCCCCCGCCAACTGGCGATCGATAAACACTGCACAACCGGCTTCCATGCCGCTGATGCTGAGTTCATCGGCAGGAATAAAGCGCTCGGCAATCACACCCACCGTATCGAATTCATGCTGGGTGAGGTATTGCAGTCCCCCTTTACGCGGTTGGGCGAGCGGGCGAATATCAACCTTGCCGGGTTCCCAGGGTTGTCCGCCCGTGACCTCCTGCGCTTTTGCCAGCGGCAGCGTCGTGCTGACCCCCAATACGGCAATCGACGATAAAAACTCTCTGCGTTTCATTATTTCCCCTGCTACACAATGCTATTAAATAAAATAATAAGTCGCCAAAATCAGTGTGCTTGAATATCCCTGACAGGGAATTCGACTGTTTAATAATTGCCTTATGGAAGGGCTATATTCCGTAACGTGATTGAAAACAAATCTTCAATGGCCTTAACAAATACGGAGATAAACGCGAAGAATAATAATCCCATCGCGGAAGTGCGGGTACTGTTCCCTTGATGGTTTTCCCTCAAACGGCTACAAAATATCAACAAATAATCAATTAACGATTCACGCATTCCATAAAATAAAAAAACATCCCGATAAACCGCAAAGACGATTGCCAAACTTTTATGGGCGATTACACTTGCCGAAAAATTGATTCTCTTGGCAGCAGGAACTCCACATGAAAAAGCTCACCCTCGACAGAGTGGCGAAAATGGCCGGCGTGGGTGTCGCCACGGTGGACAGGGTGTTGAATGAACGGGGTGGCGTTTCTCCCGAAACGACGCGTAAAGTATTGCGCGCCGCCCGTGAAGCCGGATTAAACCGCACCTTGCCCGAAGAGCGGCGAAACCCGTGGCAGATAGAGGTGATCCTCAGCTCGAACGACACCTATTTTTTCAGGAAACTGGCGGTGGATTTTGGTGAAGTGGCGAATGCGCTGGGCTATCGTCGCCTCACCTTGCACAGAACGCTGATGGCGGAATCGCAACCTCAAAAGCTGGCGCGTCATCTCGTGGACTGTAGTACCAAACGGCACGGCATCATCGTTTTCGGGCAAAACCATCCCGAGGTCTATGAGGCGTTGGCGCACTGCGCGGCGCGCGGCATTCCGGTTATCACCGTGGTCAACGATCTCCCCGATGCGCCGCGACTCTGTCATGTGGGCATCAACCAGTTGCAGGCCGGTCGCACCGCCGGACTGCTGATGTCGAAGATGCTGGGTCGGGAAGGTGAAGTCTTGATGGTCAGCGGACGAGTCGACTACAGTGCGCACCGTCACCGCATTGCGGGTTTCAGGAGCGTGCTGGCGCAGCGTGCGCCCCATCTCTCGTTAAGCGAGGCGCTGGCGGGAGAAGACAGTCCGGAAACATTGCGCCGCCTGCTGGAGCAGAATCTGACAAGAAATCGCCACATTGTCGGCATCTATAACACCGGCGATGTGAACAAAGAAGTGAGCGAGGCGCTGGCGCGGCATCAGCTACAGGGAAAATGCGTTTACATCACCCACGAACTGTATGACCTGACGCAGCGCCTGCTGGAGAAAGATGTGCTTTCCTTTACACTGGACCAAAACGCCCGCCAGCACGCGCAGCGGGCCATGAGCCTGATGCTGCGGGCGCTGGAGGAAGCCTATCGGCCCGACGTTTATACCGACGGCAAAGTGAACTTCACGATTATGACGGCGGAGAACTTCGACTAGCCTCTCCGCCCGAAGCGCGCTTGAATTAATAGCCGAACTCACGCGCCTTGAGGTCCAGACCGGCGGCGAGCCCTGCATCTTCGGCGTTTTTGGCGGCACGAATCTGGTAGTGGCCGCCTTTGATAGCCCAGCCGGAACGGGTGCTGTCCCAACTGGCGATAACACGGGGTTCCAGTGTCAGCGTGATGTCTCGCGATTCGCCCGCCTCCAGTTCCACCCGCTCAAAGGCCGCAAGCCTGGGGACATAGCGCCCGTCCTGCGGTTGTATGTAAATCTGCACAACCTCTGCGCCTGCGCGTTCGCCACTGTTTTTCACCGTCAGCCTGGCCTGAATGACGGCGTCTTTTTCTTCGACCTGCAAATCCGCATAGTCAAAGGTGGTGTAGGAAAGACCAAAACCAAACGGGAACCGCGGTGTCAGCTTTTGCCGCGCATACCAGCGATACCCGACATCTGAACCTTCGACATTATAATCGACATGAATAATACCGCCTTTGACCGGACTCCCCGGCAGCGACGTCGTGGTCTCGGGATCCACCTGTTCAGGCTGCGGCAACTGGCTGTCATCGGCCGGGAAGGTCACCGGTAAACGCCCCCGGGATTGACCCGCCCGAACAGTACACCCGCAATGGCTTCCCCGCCGCCCGACCCCGGATACCAGGCCTCGAGCACCGCAGGTACGCGGTCCAGCCAGGGCAGTGTTACCGGCCCGCCCGTCTCGAGCACCACAATCGTGCGGCGGTTCACGGCGGCGAGCGCCTCGACTAACTGGTTTTGCTCCTTGCTCAAGGCCAGCCCCTGCGCGTCCAGCGCTTCGGAACGCCACTCTTCGACAAACAGGATAACGGCATCGGCCTCTTTTGCCTGTTCTACCGCTTCGTCAACATCTTCCCCGCTGGCATAGGCCACCTCGGCGGCGGTAGATTCTGCGCGAATCGCCCATAAAGGCGAGGAAGGCTGATACACTTTCTGCGTTTCGATGCCCATAAAGTCGATGCCCGGCAGGCGCAGACTGCCCACCGGCGTGACGGCCGACGAACCGCCGCCCGCCAATACGCCGTGATCCGCATGGGCACCGACCACCAGCAATTTCTTCGCTCCCCGTTTTAGCGGCAAGATATCGCGTTCGTTCTTGAGCAGCACAATGCCCTGCTCCGCCTCGCGTTGGGCGATTAATCGATGCGCAGAATAGTCGATATCGCCTTTTGGCGTGGCGGGATGGGCTATCGCGCCGACTGCAAACAGACTGCGTAAAATTCGCATTACCATGTCGTCGATACGGCTTTGCGGGACTTTTCCTTCGGCAACGGCCTGCTTGAGCGGGCCATCGAACCAGACTTTTTCGTCAAGATTGGCACCGGACTGGACGTCCAGACCGGCGAGCGCGGCTTTCTCGGCGCTGTGGGTCGCCCCCAGTCGGACATCACCCATCCCGGATATTGCCAGTCGCCTTTGAGCACGCCATTTAACAGAAACGCGTTTTCGGAAACCCATTCATTATTGAGCAGATTGTAACCCGGCATCACCGAACCCGGCTGGCCCAGCTCATTGGCGATTTCAAACGCCAGCAGATCGGATTCGCGCAGAGCAGGTTCGTCGATATCTGAACTCACAACCACCCGTCCCGTTTCCTGCGCATTGACGGCAAAATGCTTGACGGTAGACACCACGTGTTGCGACTGAATACCGCGTACAGAATGCCCTGCCATCACGCCGGTCAACAGCGGGTCTTCAGACAGGTATTCGAAATTGCGGCCTCCGCGCGGTTCGCGCACCAGATTCGCGCCGCCCGCCAGCTGCACGTTAAAACCTTTGGCAAAGGCTTCGCTGCCGACCATTCTGCCGGTCTGTTCAGCCAGTTGCGGATTAAACGAGGCGGCCAGAGAAAGACTCGACGCCAGTGAGGTGGCATTGTCGCCCGGGCGAACCCCGCCGAGTGCGGTAACGCCAAGACTGGCATCGCTCTGCTGAATCGGTGGAATGCCCAGTCGAGGAATACCCGGATAAAAGGCCGCGGAGCCTATCGCGCCTTCGGGCAGCGGCTCATCGCCGAGCGGTATCGCCATCGGACCGGAAAGCCAGGCAAACTTCTCCTCTTCGGTCATCTCGTTAAGTACAAGTTCTGCTTGTTGAAAGGCGGTCAGGCCCTCACGTTGCCAACTGTATTTCACTCGCTGTCTCCTGTTGAGGCTACGTCTGCGTAGCGCTTTTGTTTGATATTCAACAATAAAGCTAGCAAAGGATTGGCATGCCCGACCGTCATTTTGTGTTATCGGCAACGGGTTTACTTGCCAAGTGTCTCCAGTTTGGCCAGCGCGTCGGCCGGGAGAATCAACTGCGCACCGGCGAGATTTTCCCGCAAATGTTCAGGTGAACCGGTGCCGGGGATAAGCAGAATATTCGGCGAGCGCTGGAGCAACCAGGCAAGCGCCACCTGCATCGGCGTGGCATTCAACGACTGCGCCACTTCATCGAGCTGATGACTTTGCAGCGGCGTAAATCCGCCCAGCGGGAAGAACGGCACCCAGGCAATGCCCTGCTCGGCAAGGTGGTCGAGCAGCGCGTCATCCTGTCGATTCGCCAGATTGTAGAGGTTCTGCACACAGGCGATGCGGGTGATCTTTTGCGCGTCGGCGACCTGCCGGGCGGTCACATTGCTCAGCCCGATATGGCGAATCAGCCCCTCCTGCTGCATGGTGACCAGCGCGTCGAGCGGTGCCTCAAGCGAGCCTTCCGCCGGTTGATGCACGTCGAACATGCTGCGCAAGTTAACGACATCCAGCACCTCAAGCCCGAGGTTTTGCAGGTTGTCTTCCACCGCGCGTCTGAGATCACCCGCACTAAAGGCAGGGAGCCATGCGCCCTTGTCATCGCGAAACGCCCCCACTTTGGTGACGATGCATAAATCTTCAGGGTACGGATGCAGCGCTTTTTTAATCAGTTGATTAGTGATGTGCGGGCCATAAAAATCGCTGGTATCGATATGGCGCACGCCTGCCGCCAGCGCGTCGCGCAACACCTGGAGCGCCCGTTGTTCGTCGGCGGGCGGGCCGAACACGCCGGGACCGGCCAGCTGCATGGCCCCGTAGCCGATTCGCGGAACCTCACGATCGCCAAGCCGATAAGTCTGGGTAGATAACGACATAAAGCACCTCCTGAGTGAATGTGAGTGTGATTGTATCCCCAGACCGAGTGTGCAACTATCGGGCAAAATGACGACAAACTGTACGAGGTGACGGACAATGACAATGGATATCGCCCTGCTTCATGCGGTGGTTGCCGTGGCGCAGGCAGGCGGTTTTCGCGAGGCGGCGCGCATTACCGGCAGTAACCCGTCAAGAATGAGTGATGCCGTGCGCCGCGCCGAAACAGCAACTTGGCGTGCGGCTGTTTCATCGCACCACGCGCACCGTGGTACTGACGGAGGTTGGGCGCGCGCTGATGGAGCGATTGCTGCCGGCCATGACGGAAGTCGATGCGGCGCTGGATGTCGTCAATCGTTTTCGCGATACGCCCTCCGGCACGCTGCGACTCAATGTCCCGGTCAGCGCGGCGCGACTGGTCTTGCCCGCTCTTGTTCCCGCGTTTCTAAAACGTTATCCCGATATTCAGATAGAAGTGGTCGCCGAAAGTAATGTGCAGGACGTCTTTCGCGAAGGCTGTGACGCGGGCATCCGTTACGACGAATGTCTTGAACAGGACGTGATTGCCCTTCCCATCGGTGCACGCCGACAGCGCTTTGCCGTGGCGGCTTCACCCGGCTATCTGGACGAACACGGGCGTCCGCAGCATCCTCGCGAACTGCTCGCGCATCGCTGTATTCGCGGACGCTTCGCCAGCGGCGTTATCCCTGACTGGGAATTCGAGCGTGACGGCGAAGTAGTGCGGATTCAGCCAAACGGACCGCTGGTGGTCAGCATTGGCGCGGCGGTCGATTTAGCGGTGGCGACGGCGATCGCGGGCGGCGGGGTTATCCAGTTGTTCGAGGAGTGGCTGCGCCCGTCGATTGAAGACGGAGCGCTTGAGGCCGTGCTCAAGCCCTGGTGGCCGCACTTTCCCGGCCCGTATCTGTATTACCCCGACCGCCGTCTGATTCCGACCCCCTCCGGGCGTTTATTGATTTTGTGCGCGAGGCAAACGGGTAATTCGCCTCTGACTCAGGGCGACAATGGCAAAAACGACGGCGGAGAGCGCGGCGGCGGCGATAAAAATCGCCCTGCCGTTGCCGGGCAGATAACTCATGAAGGCCGAGAGAAATTGCCCGAGAAAAATGGCCATCGACAGCCGCGCCAGATTACGTCCGCGCTGCGCCGCAGAAGAAAGCTCGACCAGCAAATGGTTGACCAGCGGCACGGAAAAGCCGAATCCACAGCCGAGCGAAATAGCTCCCACCCAATACAGCGGCATGGACGGCGCAAAGGCAAAGAGCAAATGGGCCAGAAGATAGAACAGAAAGGCAACGCAAAGCGTGCCGAAAGCCGATAGTGTTTGAACCAGTTTCGGCATCAGTCCGGCGGCAAACACGGCAACCAGGGAGACAAAAGAGAGAAAATAGCCCGTCTGCGCTTCGGAAACGCCTTTCTGCTGAAAATGCAGCGGCAGCATGATAACGGCGGTAAAAAAGATAATCATGGAAAACAGCGCCGCAAAATAGGTGAGCCTGAGCGCCTGCAAAGGGCTCGATGCCTCGGCTTCCGCTTCCCCGGCGTACGCGGTTTCAGGCGCTGTTTTCGGAACAAATACCACGACCATTGCCCATAAAATCCAGGCAAACAGATAGAGGCTGAACGGCCATCGCCAGCCGACGGTCGCCAATAATCCGCCGATAAACAGAAACACCACGCCGCCCAGTTCGATTGACATGCCCTGTTTCGCAATCATCCGCATTCGCTGTTCACCGTTATAAAACGACGAGATAAGGCCGGTGCCGGTCGACATGACCAGCGCCGTTGCGCCGCCGAGCAGTATACGGTCGGCGAACACCAGCCAGAAGCCGTGCAGAAACGCCCCTGCCGCACCCAGCAGGCCATAGAGAAACAGGCCGCCGCACAGCGAACGATACAGCCCGGCTCGCTCGATAATCCGCCCGGCCAACGGGCCGAAAATGACCACGCCAAGAGACGGCAAGGTGACCAGCCAGCCTGCGGCATTGTCGACGCCCAGCTCGCGGGCAATGGACGGCAGTCCCGGCACGATAACGCAACCAACCATAATGGTCAGACAGGCAACAGTGAGTAGGGTCAAGGCCCCCATTCTGGACAACGTCTGCATAAATCCCCCAAAATAAATAACCGTTATACGGAAATACTATCCGATATACGGTCATATATTTACCGGCGAATTGTGCTAATGTTAGGATTGCGTTAAGACCAATGAACAATGAAGGGAAATCAGGGTGCAAAAAGAGTCTGAAAACAATGGAAAGCAGGTTATCGCACGCGCGGCGGAAGTGTTGAGAGCGCTGGAACAGGCCAGAGTCGGGATGACCCTGGCGCAACTGGCACGAGAGACGGCGCTGCCCCGTACCACCGTGCATCGGCTGGTCAGCGCGCTTGAGGCCCAGCAGCTGGTTCAAAACGGCCACGACGGCATTAAACTCGGCCCTGCGCTGGCCCGTATGGCGGCCGCAGCGCACACCGATTTTGTGACAGTCGCCCGCCCCGCCATCGAAGCATTGGGCAGACGAACCCGTGAAACGGTGGATGTCAGCGTATACCGCCCCCATCACGCGATTTCTGTTGATCAATACGCATCAGACAGGGAACTGCGCGTGGTCTCGGCCGTCGGCACGGCATTTCCGCTGCATTGCACCGCCCACGGAAAAGCCATGCTTGCTTCGCTTCCAGAAGAGGCGGTAATGAAAGCCATTTCCGGAAAACTGGAAGCGCGCACTCGGCAAAGTCTGGTTGATTCTGCTGCGCTGCTTGAAGACATCGCCCGTACACAGCGTCAAGGGTATGCGGTGGACAACGAAGAGCACGCGCGCGGCGTATGCGGTATAGGGGTGAGTTTTAGAAGTGGCGTCAACGAGGTGTACGCTATTTCACTGGCTGTTCCGGCGCTGCGTTTTGAGGAACAGGCGGAAGAGTTGATAGCCGCCCTGCGAAAGTGCAAGGCGGAAATCGACGCGCTGTTATAACACCCCGTTTCCGGCATAACGGAAACAGAAACGGGGTGAGAGTGCGGCCTGTCTAAACGTGCAGGTCGGCCGTTTTCAGCTGGGCTTTGCGTTGCTTAATTTTCCAGAAAATAAACAGCAGAATAAACCACAGTGGCGAAACGGCCAGCGCAGCCAGCGTATCTGGATCAAACAGCATGATAAACACGGTAAAGACGAAGAACGCCAACGTCAGCCATGACATCAGGATCCCGGCGGGCATCTTGAAGTTGGACTGCGCATGCAGGTCCGGCCGCTGTTTGCGGTAGATAAGATAGGCAACCAGAATCATCGCCCAGCTGTAAATGACCAGTATCGCGGCAAGCGTGGAGACGATGGTAAACAGCGTCATCACGTTCGGCACCAGGAACAGCAGCAGTGTGCCGCTCAGCATGCAGAAGCAGGAAAAATAGAGACTGCGTACCGGTATGGAAGACGTTTTCGAAAGAATACGGAACTGCCAATGGGCGTGTTTCTCGATAGACAAGCCGTAAAGCATGCGCGTACTGGAATAGACGCCGCTGTTGGCCGACGACATTGCGGAAGTTAACGCCACAAAATTGATTACGGCAGCGGCCGCCGGCAGGCCTGCTTTGGCAAACAGCAACACAAACGGGCTGACGTCGGGCGAGATAGCGGCCCAGGACGTCACGGCAATAATGACAATCATTGAGAGCATGTAGAAAATAATGATCCGCAGTGGAATGGCATTAATGGCTTTCGGCAGAATCCGCTGCGGATCTTTGGTTTCCGCCGTCATGGTGCCCAGCAGCTCGATCCCCGTGTAGGAGAAAATGGCAATCTGGAAACCGGCCAGAAAACCGGCGATGCCGTGCGGCATAAATACGCCCGGATCGGTCAGATTGTGCATTGAAGCACGTACGCCGTCCGGCGAGGTCCATCCCGTTGCCACCATCCAGCCGCCCGTCAGGATCAGGGCAATAATGGTCACCACCTTGATCAGGGCAAACCAGAATTCCGCCTCACCAAACATCTTCACCGACAGCAGGTTGAACAGGCAAAGCACCCCAAGCGTAACAAGCGCCGGAATCCACGCCGACATCTCCGGAAACCAGTACTGCATGTAGCCGCCGCAGACCACCACGTCGGCGATGCAGGTGACCACCCAGCTCAACCAGTAGGACCAGCCCAGGAAGAAGCTGGCGCGGGGTCCCATGTAATCGGCCACGAAATCCGCGAAGGATTTATAGTCGAGTTTCGACAGCAGCACTTCGCCCATTGCCCGCATCACCATGTACATGAAAAAGCCGACCAACATGTAGATGATTAGAATGGAGGTTCCGGAAATGGCGATATTTTTCCCTGCGCCCATAAACAGGCCAGTCCCGATTGCACCGCCCAGAGCTATCATCTGGATATGCCTTTCGCTCAAGCCTCGCTGGAGTTTTTCTGTATTTTCAGACGCTTTGGCAGGCGGTCGCTGCCGTTCCGTGGTTTTTAATGTCATTGCATTTCCTTTAGCCTTGCAGTGAAAGTCATGGAGCGGCGGGATGAGGGAGCATGCTGGCGTCGGCAATTAACAAAGTCAACACGAAAAAACAGCATTTCATTCACTTTATGACCTATTTCAAAGTTCTGAATATTAGAGGAAAAATTATTTTTATGCACTAAAATGAATACAATTTGAATATAAATTCACCTATATAGGGGTGTTTTTTGTGACTAATTATTCATTAAACCTTGCCGGGGTTGCCCCAAAACAGTGCGTGGCGATTTTTCACCCCCTCTCCCTTTTTCCAAAAGCTGATAAAATCATCTTCGATTAGTGAAAAGCACTTCTCTTCCTCTGCTTCACAAAATAAATGACTTTATTTAAATAAGGCTTTTTATGGAAAAGTTATCCTACGCTTCAGACAGCATTACCTCTCCGTGGACAACCTATCTTCGCCAGATTGACCGCGTCGCCCCCTACCTCGGCGACCTGTCGCGCTGGATTGATACCCTGCGCCATCCCAAAAGGGCATTGATCGTGGATATCCCGCTGCAAATGGACGACGGCACCATTCGCCATTTCGAAGGCTATCGCGTACAGCACAATCTTTCGCGCGGACCGGGCAAAGGCGGCATTCGTTACCATCCAGGCGTTGACCTTAATGAAGTGATGGCGTTGTCCGCCTGGATGACCATCAAGTGCGCCGCCGTGAATCTGCCTTATGGCGGCGCAAAAGGCGGCATTCGCGTCGATCCTTTTGCTCTTTCAGAAGGTGAACTGGAACGCCTGACTCGCCGTTACACCAGCGAAATCGGCGTGATTATCGGGCCGCAAAAAGACATTCCGGCCCCCGATGTCGGCACCAACAGTAAAGTCATGGCCTGGATGATGGACACCTACTCCATGAATCAGGGCACCACGATTACCGGCGTAGTAACGGGCAAACCGATTCATCTCGGCGGCTCGCTGGGTCGTGAAAAGGCAACGGGTCGTGGCGTGTTTGTTACGGGGCGTGAAGTGGCGCGTCGAGCCGGTATCGAAACCGAAGGCGCACGTGTAGCCGTGCAAGGTTTTGGTAACGTCGGCAGCGAAGCCGCCCGTCTGTTTGCCGAAATCGGCGCACGCATCGTGGCCATTCAGGACCACACGGCGACGCTGTTCAACGACAGCGGAATCGATATGGCGGCGTTATCCGCCTGGCAGATTGAACATAAACAGATTGCCGGTTTCCCGGGCGCAGAGGAAATAGAAAGCGAAGCGTTCTGGACCACGCCCATGGATATTCTTATTCCGGCGGCGCTTGAAGGCCAGATAACCAAAGAGCGGGCACAAAAGTTGTCGTGCAAACTGGTGCTCGAAGGGGCAAATGGTCCGACTTATCCCGAAGCCGACGACATTCTGACCGCGCGCGGCGTGATGATTGTGCCGGACGTAGTCTGTAACGCAGGCGGGGTCACGGTCAGTTATTTCGAATGGGTGCAGGATATGGCGAGCTTCTTCTGGAGCGAAGACGAAATCAACGCCCGCATGGACAAAATCATGACCGAAGCCATGGTGCATGTCTGGGACAAAGCCGCCGACAAACAATGCTCCCTGCGCACGGCGGCCTATATCGTCGCCTGCGAACGAATTCTGATGGCACGTAAAGATCGCGGTATCTATCCAGGCTAATCAATAAAGACAAAATTTAGCTTAAAACACCGCGCCTGAACTTTTCGCGCGGTGTTTTTATTTAATGTCACTTTTTAGCAATGAATTACTAACATTTTTATGGCATAAACATGCGCTGCTCATTGACATGCAAATGAGTTGTAACATCATGGATTAAAACTATAAATAGGTCATTTTGATTATGCGCAAACTAACAACAACATTACTGTGTGTCGGGGCTTTACTCCCTGCCTCATGGGCCAATGCACAGGTTATTACCAAAGAACAACAGCAACAGGTCGAGAAAAAGGCCTCGGCGGCGGCAAGGGAACCGTGGATGCGGCCTTCGCCTTTACACGTGACAAGGCAAAAGCCGATGAGGCGATTAAAGAGTTGAGCTGGCTGACCATCAAGCCGGGCGACTCCATCGGTTATCATCAGCACAAAGATAACGAAGATGCCTACATTATTGTTTCCGGCACCGGCACCTTTAAAGATGCCGACGGTAAAGATTATCCGGTAAAAGCGGGTGATATTACCATCGTGCGCAAAGGCCAATCTCACGGTCTGACCAACAGCGGCAAAGAGCCGCTGGTCGTGGTAGATGTGATCGCCGCACAGCAATAAATAGGTGAAGAGAGTCCTGAAGAATAATCTTTCCGGACTCTTTTCCCAGGCAGCGCAAGAAGGGTGGCTTTAAGATTTTATAATTCAAATACCAATAGGTTGATAACCCTGCCACTCCGGCGCAAAACGCTTACCACTACTGCTTGGGGTAAGATGAATATAAAGATCACCCACCTTATCAAGCAGAATACAGTCATCAACATCTTTAAGATTATCTTTATGCTGATGGAAAACGCCTTTTAACAAGGTTTCCATTGCGCGTTTTTTCGCCTCTTTGGCATCTTCAACGACAAACAAATCAAAGGCATGAAGTTCGGCAAGTGAGGAAGGATCATAAGCACCGGCATTAACGAAAAACAGCTTTTTATTATGTGCAGGTGGCGTGGAGGATAATGAAATGGCATAACCGTCGGCCCACATAATTCTTGCGTAGCCATCAACATGGATTTTGTCTGCATCACCAAACCAGGCTTCTCGTAAGGCTGGCCAAGCATGTTCAGGCTGGTTCGGCGGCGGCGAACTGAATATCATGAACCTCAATATTAGATTTTCCGGCATTTCCACCTACGTAAAACATATATAAATACACGCCCTTTCTCCTTTTGAAAACTTGGGTTACACATCACTCATCGTTATATATTAAATTATATAGCGAACTCAAGTTTATCCGAACTACAGCAAAAAATTCTACCGTTTTGTCCTGATGACTAAATCACCCGTAGCTCTTCATAAGAGACCATCACGTGTTCTACAAATGCCTCGCGCTGTTGAAGTCGCTGATAATAGCGTTCGAGGGCTGACAGATTTTCGCGTTCAATAGCGATATCAAAATAACGATACAACAGATGCCCAAACTGGATATCGGCCAGCGTAAATGCCTTGCCCGCAATATATGGGTGCTGTTCGAGCTGATTATTGGCTATCAACAAAAACTTGTGCAGCGTTTGAAGCGCCTGCGTAATAGCCTGCTCATCCCTCTCTTTCGCGGCTGTTCGTACTACACGCCAAAATATCGGCGCCGTAAAATTAGCGGCAATATTTAATTTGGACCATTCGGCCCATTGGTCAATCTTTATTCGCCGTCGAGCCTCTATCGGCCAGAAGTCTTCATTGCCATAGCTCGCCGCCAAATAGCGCAATATTGCCCCGGTTTCCCACATCGGTTCACACTTGTCGTCGCGAAGCACGGGAATTGTACCATTTGGATTCATGGCGAGAAATTCAGGGGTATCGTTGCCGCCAAACCGGTGACCGATATCATAACGCCGATACGCCAGACCCAATTCTCCGACGCACCACATTAACGCCTGCACGTTTGAAGATGTCTTCCTACCCCATATTTCCAACATGATTTCTTTCCTTTATCCCAACGAAGTGAATACCCTGGAAATATTTGAGCCTGGAATTTAAGTTGTCACTCACTCGGTAAAATAGCCCTTGAAATTCAAGAGCTATAATTTAGGGGTTACTTATAAATCAATGTAAAAAGAAAAATTGATCTCTATTAAGTACCCAGTGCTGTCCCAGCATCATAAAACACTTCTGCAATGACTTGTACAGCTTGAGTAAGTACAGGTGCCACAAGTTCTGCTGTATCTCCAACCCCATTAAAAAGGTTGATCGCTGGGTCAAACAACCCTCCCCCACTAACCTGTGCAATTTCATCAACATTGATTTCACGGATTGAACTGTTCATAAACTGTAATCCTCAGCTAATAGAATCGTTTATAAGAACATCTGCATAAGTAAGGAGAAGCGTCCCTCTCACATTACCTAAGCATAATCCTAGTTGATAATATCTCCCGGCTGACATTATTTATTATATCTGCTTTATTCAATTGGCTGATTGGGTGTTTATATATCTTGAAATGAATGGCATAGCGAGCTTCACCGTTTTTTGATTATTAAATAGATGCCAAGTTTGAAAGGCTGCCTGTAAAAGGCAGGGCCTCTCAAACTTATCTCACTGCATCAAGTTATTTAATCGATTACCGGATGCCAGACAAAACCTGCACTTTCTCTATTAATGCGCCCAACCGAGCTGCCGCCAAAATGCGAGCTAAAATAAAGCGCGTGGCTGTCAGCGACCTGATTCAGGATTTCTATGCGGGTCAGTTCGGCCTGCGGGTTATCTTCGCAGAACATTGAACCCATCTGTGGGTCGGTAATTTGTTCTAACGCGTGCATGACGTCGCCGGCAAAGAGCGCAGTCTGATGTTCTAAGGTTAAACGTATCGACATATGGCCCGTACAGTGACCCGGCGTCGGAAAGTATTCAAATTTCCCGTCGAAGAATCCCCCCGCAGCAGGAATAAAATCAACTAACCCAGCATCAACCAGAGGCAAAACGCTGTCTTTAAAACAGGGCTGCGCGGAGGTCGCCTTACCCTTTTCCGATAGCTGAAACTGATAGCTCCCTTCGGGAATGATATAGCGCGCATTCGGAAACGTCGCTTTCCATTCTCCCTCTTCAAGCACGGTATTCCAGCCTACATGGTCAGTATGAATGTGGGTGATTAATACATAATCCACCTGCTCTGGCTCCACACCGTGTTTGGCTAGTTCTTGTAGAAATGGATGATTTTGCTGGTTAAATAATGCCGAAGCGCGCGGCTTATCTTTACCGATGCCGGTATCGATGAGGTAAATTTTGCCTTCATCCCTGACTAACCAGCTATGAACGCTGAGGTAAACCTTTTGCGGCGCTTGCTGCCATTTCGGAAACAGCGTCGTTGCCTCGAACGCCAGCGAGGTTTCATAAACTTTGCTGATTACGGCGTTGCCAACTTTAAAACGATTGCCCTCGGACATGTTGATTTCCCTGCCATTGAAAGATTCTCTTACCAGTATATCAGCAGCTTAAGCCTTGCTGCCTGCGCAAAAAGTGTCAATGGCAACTAGGCTTAGTGAATAAATTTATGGCTGACTCGCTATCTTGACTCAGGCTGATGCTTTTTTAGAAACGAGACAGAGCATCCGCATCACGTTTAAAGGAAACTCTTTTCTTATGAACCAGACAACGCAGAAACCTCCTCTTGATGACCAGCAGCTAGCGCTAATGGACCGGTATTGGCGTGCGGCAAACTATCTCTCGGTCGGACAGGTGTATCTGATGGATAATCCGCTGCTGCGGGAGCCGCTTAAGCCCGAAGATATCAAGCCGCGCCTGCTCGGACATTGGGGCACCGTTCCGGGGTTAAACTTTATCTATGTTCACCTCAATCGTGTGATTAAAGCCCATGATCTCAACATGATTTATATCTGCGGGCCGGGACATGGCGGCCCCGGAATGGTCGCCA